>NZ_CAWPKR010000032.1:0-537 GCF_963888765.1 Vibrio sp. B7 | reverse complement strand
AGAAGCTACCGCAGCAGTAACACCAGTTGTGATAGTTGCAGCGTGTTTTTTCATGACGTTGATAAATTTCATAGTATTTACTCTCTTTACTAAGTTAATGATTAACCTCGACCGAGGCCTTTTAAAATACGACCCAAAATATGACCGGACACAAAGGACAATAATAAATAACCTGTTACGTCCGTATATAATTGAGGGTCGATAGTTAACGAACCTAGCGAATTGCTTTGTAATTGTTCCAACTCACTAGGCGTTAATATGACGTAAGTACAATCAAACCCTTGTGGGGCAAGCATTAAATAGCCGTTGTATTGTATTACGCAGTTAGACATTATTTAATTAAACCACACGCTTTAAAGTGGGCTTTAATCTCTTCATCCACTGGGATTAATTTCGTAACGATAGAGCCAGAAAGAGGGTCATCCATATTTAAGCCTAAATCCACTTCATACTCACGGCGTGGAACGAGAGCACCAACACGCTCAAGCTCAAGCGCATAGTTAAAGTCAATGATTAGCGGCTGGTCATACTTGGAGA
>NZ_CAWPKR010000031.1:0-618 GCF_963888765.1 Vibrio sp. B7 | reverse complement strand
ATTGTCTAACCAGACACGCTGCGGAGCGGTAGTTCAGTTGGTTAGAATACCGGCCTGTCACGCCGGGGGTCGCGGGTTCGAGTCCCGTCCGCTCCGCCACTTATTAAGAAGCCCTGCTAGTAATAGCAGGGCTTTTTTCGTTTGAGTAAAATAGCATTTTATTTTTATCACTCTCAGTGCCGTCTTCTAAAAATCAATTCCACGCATACTTACATACTCACTCCTTGTAATCCGTAATACTCTGATTGGCTAGGGCTAGCTTACCAATCCGTAGTTTTACTTGGCGCCCTTCTTCAATAATCATTGAACCTGTTTGTTCAAACTTGTTCGGCTGACTTTAAGCTATTGTGTGATTATTTGTGTACGTGAATGACTTTCTTTGGAGTCTGCAAGAGCCATCATCACACTTTCATTTGAATAGGGTTCGCCAGCTTTTTAAAATAAGTGTTACTAAAGCTATCCATAGTGATATTTCACCATAGTTCAACAGCTGTAGTGGTCAACTAAAATTGGCCACGGTTTTAGAGTTTTCCCAATATAATCGTTCTGATTCATTGGGAGTTAGACCACCGTTATACTGATGTGGCCTGAGTTGGCAGTAATATCCGATAATGTAGC
>NZ_CAWPKR010000030.1:0-641 GCF_963888765.1 Vibrio sp. B7 | reverse complement strand
TGGTTCATGACTGGGGTGAAGTCGTAACAAGGTAGCGCTAGGGGAACCTGGCGCTGGATCACCTCCTTATACGAAGATTACACTGATGAGTGTCCACACAGATTGATGGTTTATACAGTTTAAGAGACGAGGATGTTCCCAAACATTCTTACTTAGTGTCCCGTTCGTCTAGAGGCCTAGGACACCGCCCTTTCACGGCGGTAACAGGGGTTCGACTCCCCTACGGGATACCATCTTTAAATGTTCTTACGAGAATCTTTAAAAATGGTTTCTTTCTTTAGTAGAAAGTCAAATCGTGCTCTTTAACAATTTGGAAAGCTGACTGATAACAACGAACGTGTTTGTTGTTATCAAATAAAAGTTCTCAACATCAATACGTTTAACGTATTGATACCAAACACATTCAAGTGTTCTTGGGAAAGCTTACTACGGTAAGTTTTCAAAATTGAGTCCGGCAAAATCAAACGTCTCTCGCTCATTCAAATAATGAGAGACAACCTTGGTGACTTGTCTGCAACACGAAACTTCTTCGGGTTGTATGGTTAAGTGACTAAGCGTACACGGTGGATGCCTTGGCAGTCAGAGGCGATGAAGGACGTAGTAACTTGCGATAAGCGTAGATTAGGCAGTAACAGCCACTT
>NZ_CAWPKR010000029.1:0-728 GCF_963888765.1 Vibrio sp. B7 | reverse complement strand
GCCGAGTACCCCACGTTCAGTAGACACTTTGCTAAGTTAGATCTAGGGTCTAATTGAGAGGTGATTTATGGCTAAACATCGTAATCCAGCGTACACCGAAGAGTTCCGCAAAGAAGCAGTTCGTCTTGCCAGTCTTCCTGGCCGAACAGCTGTCTCCGTTGCCAAGGAGTTGGGCATCAGTGCCCAACAAATCCGGAACTGGAAGCGCCAGTTCACACGCCTATCTGATAAACAGTTTAACACCTTAGACGGTGTCGATTACTCGAAGAAAGAGTCCGAAGAGCTTCGAGCGCTTAGGCGCGAGAACAAGCGGCTTAAAGATGAAATGGAATTCCTAAAAAAGGTGTCGGCGTACTTCGCGAAGCAGCAAGAGTGAAGTACGAGTTCATTGAAAGTTATGCCGGTGAGTACTCGATTAGCCTAATGTGTCGTACTTTAGAAGTGAGTCGAGGTGGTTACTACAAATGGAGCCATCATACGCCGAGTGAGCGTTCAAAGCGGCGAGAGCGCTTTGAACAGCTAGTCATGTGTACCTTTGCTCAATATAGGGCACGTTACGGTTCAGTGCGGATAACCGAAGAGCTAAATGAAGCCGGTTATGCCTGCTGCGTGAACTATGTGGCTGATATCATGAAGGAGAAAGGTATCAGGGCACGGAATGGCAAAGGGTTTAAATACAGCAAGGATGTGGCCGCTATGATCAATGTAGCTGATAATTTACTGCGTAG
>NZ_CAWPKR010000028.1:0-775 GCF_963888765.1 Vibrio sp. B7 | reverse complement strand
AAATCGTTTTTGAAAAATGAAATACCCAATACAAAAATAGATGGACGAGACATAGTAATTTACTCCAAAGCATTAATTAATTTTCGGTGCATAGAGGGATACAATAAAACCGTATCGTCCCTAACCAAGGTGGTGACAACTTTTTCAAAGTCGCCTTGATAAAGTTCAAGTAAAGAATTAACCAAGCGGCCATATTGTCGCTTAGCCCAATAAGACGCTGCTAATACATCACAAGTAACACACTTTCTAGATTTGGTTTTTGTTATTACAGGCTCAACGGTATTTGAGAATAAAGAGGCGGCATAAGCATTTAATGCAACAAAGCCCCCGACAGGGTTTAATAATATATCCGTGTCCCATTTCTTTAATTCAACCTCGGAGCGATACCACGAAAAATCCTCAGCCGTAATATTACGCTCTAATTTCTTGTTATAAACGCGCCAATATACGAGCGACTGACGAGAGCCAAAATTACGCTCTTCACGAGAAAAGATTTTATTGCCGTTCTCGTCCCAATCCCATTCATCACCATTGGAGACTTTAGGACTGAAGCCACGAGAACGCTTAAAGCCACCGAGACGCGAAACGTTTTCCGCAGCCTCACAAGTATGTAAACCGTCGTAATCATCAAAGGCTAAATCAATACGTGAGAGTTGCTTACAACATAAAACCGTTGAAATCCAATGATGCAAGAAACGACAAGAGCGATTAGCAAACAGATGCTTGCAGCCGTGGCCTGTAATCTGAAAATGCACAGTATCGCGATTTCCGCCGA
>NZ_CAWPKR010000027.1:0-777 GCF_963888765.1 Vibrio sp. B7 | reverse complement strand
CTCAAGGCTTGTATTACAAGCTGGTTGATATCACCAACACCACACTGACCGAGCGTCTGGCTATCATGGGGATTGAATCATGAAATTCGCCTGTATGGACTGTGGTACTAACTACGAATCTCCGGTTAATTGCTGCTGTCCTGACTGCCGCTCAGGGATGCTTTATCAGCTTAATATGGACAACGTTCAGGTCTTCGGGAAAAAGTCACAAGGTCACAAAGTACAATCTGACTATGTGTATCGCCCTAAAAAATCCGGTCTACGCCCTGAGTTTGTTAACCATACCGTTAACGAATACACCTTTATCGAGGACTACGAGCAATCACCTGTGATTATCGATTACCTCTGTTTTACCGTTAAATTGGCTGACCTGCGTCACTGCAAAAAAGACGCGCCCTACTCTGGTATTCACTTTCCTGAGGCTCCTAAGTTCTCACAACATCATGCGAAAACGATTGATGATATTGAGGCTTATAATCGCTACTTCCGTGAAGTGACAATGGATTACCTGCAAGAAACGTTAAGACGTTTTATTCAATACGTGCTTGGTTTTAACTACGGCTCACCACGTGGTAAAGGCTTCCAGTTCTACGAGGATTCGTTTGTTTTAACTTCCGAATATGGCGATGACTATTGCGGCCAAGTTGGGTTCGGCGGAAATCGCGATACTGTGCATTTTCAGATTACAGGCCACGGCTGCAAGCATCTGTTTGCTAATCGCTCTTGTCGTTTCTTGCATCATTGGATTTCAACGGTTTTATGTTGTAAGCAACTCTC
>NZ_CAWPKR010000026.1:0-1204 GCF_963888765.1 Vibrio sp. B7 | reverse complement strand
GAGAGTGTCCTGAATTCTGTGTAACTGTCTAAACTTAAGCCTTAAAGGCTAAGGATGGACAATATGGATAAGAAAGCACTCGAAGCTTTTGCTCGTGAAGCAGCAAAGTCAATTAAGACAGAATCTGATCTTGATGACTTCCGCAAAATGTTAACCAAGGTGACCGTTGAAACGGCGTTAAACGCTGAACTCGATGAGCACCTTGGATATCAAAAACACCAATCTAGAACCAGCTCCAACTCCCGCAATGGCTACTCGGGCAAGTCAATAATCACCGATGATGGAGAAATCGATATCGACGTTCCCCGCGACCGTGAAGCCAGCTTTGAACCTCAACTCGTCCGCAAGCACCAAACTCGATTCCAATCCATGGACGACAAGATATTGAGCTTGTACGCGAAAGGCATGACCACACGTGAAATCGTCGCAACGTTCAAGGAAATGTATGATGCCGATGTCTCGCCAACGCTGATATCAAAAGTAACGGACTCGGTGCTTGAGCAAGTGATTGAATGGCAGTCGCGACCTCTCGACGAAATTTACCCTATCGTCTATCTCGATTGCATCGTGGTTAAGGTGCGTCAAGACAAGCAAGTCATCAACAAAGCGGTCTATCTTGCGTTAGGCGTCAACATGGAAGGCCAAAAAGAGCTGCTCGGCATGTGGCTCTCTGAAACGGAAGGTGCCAAATTCTGGCTTAACGTGCTGACTGAGCTTCAAAACCGTGGGGTAAAAGACATCCTTATCGCTTGCGTTGACGGGCTAAAAGGCTTTCCTGACGCCATCAACACTGCGTTCCCAGAGACGCAAATACAGCTCTGTATCGTCCACATGGTGCGAAACTCGGTCAAGTACGTCCCTTGGAAAGACTATAAAGCGGTGACGACTGACCTGAAGAAAATCTACCAATCAGCCACAGAAGATGAGGCTCTGCTGGCTCTAGCGCAGTTCTCTGACCGATGGGATAGTAAGTATCCTCAAATCAGTCGCTCTTGGACGGCGCATTGGGACAACCTCAACACCCTGTTTAACTACCCAGAGGATATTCGCCGAGCCATTTACACGACTAACGCCATTGAATCCCTCAACAGCGTTATTAGAAAAGCGATTAAGAAGCGCAAGCTCTTCCCAACGGATGAATCAGCTAGAAAGGTGATCTACCTGGCTATCCGAGATGCTTCCAAGAAATGGACGATGCCGATCA
>NZ_CAWPKR010000025.1:0-1258 GCF_963888765.1 Vibrio sp. B7 | reverse complement strand
TGTAGTGGTCAACTAAAATTGGCCACGGTTTTAGAGTTTTCCCAATATAATCGTTCTGATTCATTGGGAGTTAGACCACCGTTATACTGATGTGGCCTGAGTTGGCAGTAATATCCGATAATGTAGCGGGTGATCTCTTGTTGAGCCTCAGCGAAGCTACGATAACCCACAGTTGGCACCCATTCCGTTTTCAGACTTCTAAAGAAGCGCTCCATCGGCGCATTATCCCAACAATTTCCTCGGCGAGATAAACTCTGATTTATTTGAAAACGCCACAGCAATTGACGGTATTTACGGCTAGTATAATGACGGCCTTGATCGCTATGGAACATAACACCTTTAGGCTTACCACGAGACTCATAAGCCATCGAAAGAGCTTTGCCTGTTAGCTTAGAATCAGGTGATAGAGACATCGACCAACCAATCACTTTTCGGGCAAAAAGATCGATAACAACTGCTAAATACATCCACCGATTACCTGTCCAAATATACGTAACATCACCAGCCCAGACCTCATTTGGGCCGGTAACCGCAAACTGACGACCTAAGTGATTTGGAACGTCAATATGTTCTTGTGAAGCCTTTCTGTAGCGATGCTTTGGCTCTTGGCAACTCACTAAACCAAGCGTTCTCATAAGCTTTGTTGCTCGGTATCGGCTCAGCTTTACACCCTGATTTGTGACTATATCTGCAATGGTTCTCGCGCCCGCAGAGCCATTGCTTGCGGCATGAGCCTCACTAACCAAGCTGCGCAATTTTACTGTTTCAGCATTAATTACCGTTGGGCGTTTAAACCAATAGTGATAACTACTTCGATGAACATTGAAGACTTCGCATAATGTTTTTACGCTGTAGCTCTGCTTGAGTTTCTTGATTATCAAGAATTGTTCAGTGAGTCCGACATCAACAGAGCCGTGGCTTTTTTTAATATTTCATTATGCTCTTCAAGGCGAGCCAGCTTCTTTTTTAATTCCCGAATTTCTATTTGTTCAGGGGTCATAGGTGAAGCTTTCGGTGTTTTCCCTTGGCGTTCTTCTCTAAGCTGGCGAACCCATTTATCCATCGTGGATTTCCCCACATTCATGGCTTGGGCCGCTTCAGTTACTGAGTAGTTTTGGTCTAGGACTAACTGTGCTGCTTCTAACTTAAATTCTGCGCTAAATAGTCGTCTTGTACGTTTTGTCATAGTGTCACCTGTTAACTTATGAGGTGATGATATCACCTCTAACTAAGTGACCAAATTCACTATGCCACTACA
>NZ_CAWPKR010000024.1:0-1412 GCF_963888765.1 Vibrio sp. B7 | reverse complement strand
TAATGCCGATCAGTTAAGGCCAAAGTGATCGGTTGAACGATCCTTCAGAGCTGTCAAAATCCAAGTGTATTTAATGCACTTGGATTTTTTTATGGATGTTTCTCAAGCTCTAAACATAATTAATGATTGGAAACCTAGCAACGTTGAGACTTTGTCTGACTTACTTCCAATTGACCTCATCAACGAAGCTTATTCTCTTACTGATACCGTCACGATGAGAAAGAGGAAATTAACTCTAGAATCCATGGTTTGGTTACTTGTTGGAATGGCTATCTACAACAATAAATCCATGAAAGACTTAGTTAACCAACTTGATATTGTCGACCGTACGGGTAAAGCTTTTGTCGCACCGAGTGCGCTGACTCAACGTCGAAAGACGTTGGGTGAAGGCGCAATTAAAGCGGTCTTTGAGCGAATGACGACTTCATGGTTAAAAAGTGCAAAGTTACCCCAGTGGAATGGATTAACGCTTCTTGGCGTCGATGGCGTTGTTTGGCGCACGCCCGATAACCCGCAAAATGAAAATGCATTTTCTCGACAAAAAGGGACACAATATCCGCAGGTGAGAATGGTCTGCCAAATGGAACTAAGCAGTCACATTATCACGGCCAGTGCCTTTGATAATTACAATACAAACGAAATGGTATTAGCTGAAAAACTGATAGAAACAACACCGAATCATAGCGTGACAATGTTCGATAAGGGGTTCTATTCTTTAGGCTTATTACATAAATGGCAAGACTCTGGCTCAGAGCGCCATTGGCTTATCCCCCTCAAGAAAAATACACAATATGACATTGTTCAATCTTTAGGGCGAAATGACAAACTTGTTCAATTACACAGTAATCCAAGAGCTAGAAAGCGATGGTCTGATTTACCAAAGTCGATAACCGCTCGACTTGTCACTCGTAAAATTAAAGGAAAAGACTACCAAGTATTAACTTCTATGACAGATCCCCTGCGTTACCCATCAAAAGATATTACTGGTCTTTATGAGCATCGTTGGGAGATAGAGCTAGGCTACCGAGAGCAAAAACAATACATGCTTGGAAACCGTCTCACGCTGCGAAGTCGTTTACCAGAGTTGGTAAAGCAGGAGTTATGGGGCATCTTGCTTACTTACAATTTAATTCGATATCAGATGGTAGAGCTCTGCTTCAATTTAAAGGGAAACTATCTTCCTTATCAACTGAGTTTTAACGGCACATTAGCTCATGTATCTGCGTTACTTGTAGGCTTACCTTACTCAACACCAGGAGCAATACCTCGTCAGTTAAAGGGTTTTCACAACATGGCTGAAAGCTTAATACTTGAAGGGCGAAGGGAAAGAACATTCCCTAGAACAGTTAAGCCTAGACCACAACGGTATGCTAAGAACAAAAATGCCGTTCACTCTTAAGTGAACGGCATTA
>NZ_CAWPKR010000023.1:0-1691 GCF_963888765.1 Vibrio sp. B7 | reverse complement strand
CACGCTGCAACTATCACAACTGGTGTTACTGCTGCGGTAGCTTCTGCAAGTTCATTCGCTGTTACTGTTCCAGAGTCTATCGAAGCGGCTGTTACTTCTGGCCAGTCAAACTACAGCCTTGTTGTTGGCTTAATTACAATGGCTGCGGTTGGCTTTGGTCTGCGCATGATTGTAGGTGCAATGAAATAACATGTTAGAACTCGTTTCGGACGTCATCACTGTTCTTATTGCTTTGTCTACTGGTGGGGCGTTCGTTTACGGGGTCTACACTGGTATCAACGCCTCCTGATTGGGGGCGTTTTTTCTTAATTCTGGGGGGTTACATGCGTAGCGCAATCAATACCGCTCTTTTCATTCTCTTCTTACTGCTCGCGTTCCTGACCTCCGTTGCGTCTCATGCTGACGAACCACTTTGCCCGGTGGGTATTACTACAGGCTCTAAAACTTGGACGTGGTCGCAGTACGGAAATAATCCTTATATTTGCGTTCGTTCTTGTACTTATGCTGTTGTCGCTTCTGTTTGTACCGATACTCTTGATGCTTGTTCATCTGACTTTATTTCAACGGGTGTTGTGTGCAACAAACCCGACGGTATGATTTCTGGTGGTTCACTTCCCGAGCCTCCTACGCCTGAGCCTCCAAATGTAGTTGCACCGATTATCAACGCTATGCCTGACAACATCCTATCTGGTTTTGACTATGGCAAATCATTTAAGTCTATCGCTGGCGTTACTGGTCTTGGTGTCCTTAAACTTCATGAAATGCGAGAATCTCAATTAGAATCAACTCGTGATATTTCTGCTATTAAGGGGGCGACTCAGTCAACCAATACTTATTTAAATTCACTAAAAACAACTCTTGGGTATATACAAAATAACTCTGAATTAAGCGCCCAATACAATCAAGTTACGGCTAACTGGCTAGGTCAAATATATAATAGTGGCTCTACAGGTGGCGGTGGTTCTGTTGATGTTACAGCCATAAAAAATTCCATTGATAATTCATTGGTTCCAAACTCTTATATATTAAATAACAATATTCAAACAATGACGGGTCGATTGGATAATATAAAAAACTCGTTAGATAATAACCACAATTCACAAACTAATTTCTTTGCTAGAAAAATGGACGAACTAATCTCGGCTGTTGGTAGTTCTGGCGGTGGTGATGGTGGCGGTGATAATTCTGGTGTAATCAATGCGCTTAACAATCAAACTACTGAGCTTAAAGGTGGTTTAAACTCGCTAGGTCAAGGTATTGACAGCCTTAACGATGCGCTCTCCACTGGCTCTTATGTTAGTCGTGAGTTCAAAGGAAAAGTCGATTTTGATACTGTTGGCCTTTATAAACCTGATTTGCTTGAGTCCGTTCTTGCTGATACTGAAGAGTTAAAACAGCAATATGAGCAACAAATTGATGAGTTTAAAAAGATATGTTGCTCCAAGTGCATTAACACAGCGAAGAAAAAATCTTGGTGAATCAGCGGCTAAAGCGCTCTTTGAATGTACGCAAAGTCATTGGTTCAAACAGGCTAACTTACCAAATTGGAACGGACTTACGTTACTGGGTGTTGATGGGGTTTTATGGCGAACAGAAGACTCAAAAGATAACGCTGAAGCGTTTGCTAAGCCCACTAATCGGGATGGTAAAGAAACACAGTATCCACAGGTGCGCATGGTCTGTCAGATGGA
>NZ_CAWPKR010000022.1:0-365293 GCF_963888765.1 Vibrio sp. B7 | reverse complement strand
CTATGCAATGAGTGGGAGCTTAATACTTGAGCCAAGGCGAGAAAGAGCCTTCCCTAGAGTCGTGAAGAAAAAGCCAAGCCGATACCCTAGAAAATACAATGCCGCTCACCTTAAGTGAACGGCATTAGGCCCAATTGGCCTCTTTCTCTTCTCTAATTTTTGCTTTCAGAACATTACAAGAATGCTTTGAAAGGCAGCTCTGGTTCATCGACAAAAATGTCTTTAAAGCCTCTGAAATGCTGGTAATGCATACGTCCTTTGTCGGTTGGGTAAGTGTATTTACCACCCACTTGCCAAAAGAATGGCGCAAAACCGTATTGCAGACGATCTTTTTTCATTTGCCACAATACTTCAATTTCACGCGGGTCATTTTGGAAGTTAGCCCAAATATCGTGATGGAATGGGATCACCACTTCACAATCTAACGCCTCGCCTGCGCGCAAAATATCAGATGCAGTCAGCTTATCTGTGATGCCTCGTGGGTTTTCACCGTATGAGAGCAGCGCCACATCAATCTTGTAGTCATTACCATGCTTGGCATAGTAGTTCGAATAATGCGAATCACCTGAGTGGTAGATTGAGCCACCGGAGGTTTCCAATAAGTAGTTGACCGCGCGATCATCCATACCATCAAGAATCCCCTTATCATAAGATGAAACACCTTTAGGCAGCGTAATCAACGCAGTGCGATCAAAAGAGTCCAGCACTCGGATACTGATATCGCCGACTTCAATGCAATCACCCACTTTCGCCACAATGCAGCGCTCACTCGGTACTCCCCAGCCTTGCCACAGGTCAACGCAAGCTTGTGGCCCAATAAATTTCACATGCTCACCACAGTTTTGCAGCACAGCTGCTGCGACATTAATATCGATATGATCAGCGTGATCATGCGTCGCCAGTACCGCATCAATCTCTTTGATGCCAAATGGGTCCAACACAAAAGGAGACGTTCTTAAGTTGGGTTGCAGTTCACGCACGCCCCCCATACGCATCATCTGATGCTGTTGATTCATCAAGGCATTCTTTTGCGTTTTCTTACCCGTCCCACACCAAAAATCGATCGAAAGATTGGTATTACCGGCACTTTTTAGCCAAATGCCTGTACAACCAAGCCACCACATAGCAAAGGTGTTAGCTTCCACTTCGGTCTTTTCTATCTCTTCATTCAGCCAAGTTCCCCACTCAGGAAACGTACTGAGAACCCATGAATCGCGTGTGATTTCATCAATTTTACTCATAGCAACACCTTTTATTTCACGATCAGTTAGACAATTTTGGATGTAGGGAGCCAAGCGTCTTCATCCAAGGTGAAGACACTGAGCCTGTGTTTATTATTAGAATGTGTAGAGCGAAGTGCTTTCTATACCAGAATCACTTCTGTCCCCTGCTGTTGTAGCGCTAGGATAACTTGCGGATCGGCGGCTTTGCCAGTGATAACAATATCAACCTTGCTGG
Organism: Vibrio sp. B7; assembly: GCF_963888765.1. NCBI lineage: Bacteria > Pseudomonadati > Pseudomonadota > Gammaproteobacteria > Vibrionales > Vibrionaceae > Vibrio > Vibrio sp. B7. The sequence goes on along the minus strand of NZ_CAWPKR010000022.1, from coordinate 363,835 downwards.
CGGGGCAAAATAGCATGCCCGTACGCTGCCCAACTTTAGAACTATCCACTACCACCACTAACTTACCGATTTGCTCTAGCATCTGTTGCTCGGCAACGGCGGTGAGCATATCGGTTTTGTATAGACCATTTTCCGTCAGCCCTTTGCCACTGGTGAACATCCAATGTCCGGCATAACCACCTAACGAATCAGGGGCGGGGTTGAGGAAAATGTTTTGTGCTTTGTTGTACTGCCCACCAATGATGATTACATCGTCGTGATCTTCATTGATAAGGTAACTGGCCAGTGGGAAATAGTTAGTCACGATTTGAACATCTTGGCCACACAACTCTTTACCGAGCAAGAAGGCGGTCGAACCACAGTTAATTACCACACTGTCACCTGGGTTGCAGAGCTTAGCCGCAGCCATGGCAATCTGTGATTTTTCATGGAAATGATCCGTACTGTCGATATTTAACGGCGTCCACGCTCGCTTTCTAATCTCTAAACGTTCAGCACCATTACGAACTTTCTTCAGCTTACCTAGCTCATCTAACTTAGAAATATCGCGGCGGGCCGTTGCTGGTGACACATTAAATTTCTCAATAATATGCGTGACGTTGATGGTGCGCATATTGTCTAGCAAAGACAGTATCTCGTTATGTCTTTGTACTTCGTTCATGGTTATCACCTTATCTTTTCATCAAGTGATTACTTGGTGATTATTTATGATTTGTTTTGATTCTATTTCTCATCTATCACAATGTCAAACACTGGACGAACAAAACTTCCCTTTCGCTCACAATAAAACCTAACCAATTGATTTTATTTGAAATAAAATTTTAACTGTGACTTGAGTATCAAATAATGTCTCCATTTGGCGAAGAAATTGATAAAAATCAAAATAATCACAAATGAGCACTGAATGATTACTTTTGATTGGTAAAGTCTATTTCGTGAGCAAAACAGGATTGAAATCGGCATCACCTTGCTGATTCACTCTGACCTACACCCAGCTTCGAGTAAGACGGGAATACACATAACGATAAATAGAGAATCAAGGGGTAAAGATATGCAGTTCATCTACGATATCTTCTACATTTTTTATAGCCAAGTAATGACTAAAGCACCTTTGCTGCTGGGCTTAGTCACCCTTATCGGTTACTGGTTATTAAGAAGAGATACCACCACCATCATTAAAGGGTCGATCAAAACCATCGTCGGCTTTATGTTGGTACAGGTGGGTGCAGGGACCTTAGTGGCAGGCTTTAAGCCTGTGATTGAGAAATTATCGGAATATCATGGTTTAACTGGCTCGGTTATCGACCCGTACACCTCAATGATGGCCACCATGGAAATCATGGGGGATGATTATTCTTGGGTTGGTTATACCGTACTACTGGCACTGGCGATCAACATCTTGCTCGTTTTGCTGCGCCGCTACACTGGCATTCGCACCATCATGCTAACGGGGCACATTATGTTCCAACAGGCAGGATTAATTGCGGTGTTCTACCTTGTGCTGGGCGCAAGCATGTGGGAAACCATCCTTTATTCGGCTGTTTTGATGGCGCTCTACTGGTCTATCTCCTCCAACATTATGTTCAAACCCACCGAAGCCGTCACGGGTGGAGCCGGTTTCTCCATCGGCCACCAGCAACAAGTCGCGTCTTGGATTGCGGTTAAGATTGCCCCCAAATTGGGCGACAAAAACGAGAGTGTCGACCACCTTGAGCTGCCTAAATGGTTGCACATTTTCCACGACAGTATTGCCGCAACCGCGATTGTGATGACGCTATTTTTCGGCATTATTTTGCTCTCATTTGGTTTAGACAACCTGCAAGCAATGGCGGGAAAAACCCATTGGTCTATCTACATTCTGGAAACTGGCCTTAAATTTGCGGTAGCGATTCAAGTTATCGTAGCGGGTGTGCGTATGTTCGTTGCCGAACTGTCTGAAGCCTTTAAAGGTATCTCAGAGCGCGTCATTCCTAACGCGGTTTTAGCCATTGACTGCGCCGCTATCTACGCGTTCTCACCTAATGCCATGGTGTTTGGTTTTATGTGGGGCGCGATTGGTCAATTTACGGCGGTGCTGGCCATGCTCGCTTTTGATGCACCGATCATGATCATTCCCGGCTTTATCCCGATGTTCTTCTCCAACGCGACCATTGGTGTTTTTGCCAACCACTTTGGCGGCTGGCGCGCGGTCATGAAGATCTGTTTTGTGATGGGTATCATCGAAGTCGTTGGCTCAGCATGGGCCATTCACATCTTCAACCAATACGGCACCGAATTCAGTGGCTGGATGGGCATGGCCGACTGGGCGTTAGTCTTCCCGCCAATCATGCAAGGCTTATCCGTCTCAAAACTGTTCTTCTTTGTACTGATTGCATTGGCTGGTGTGTACATGTTCTTTGCCTCTAAAAAACTGCGTGAAGAGGAAGATGCGCAGGGTCTGGTAAACATCAGTGACGAGCCAGACGTCATCGCCGCCGTCGAACAAGCACTGAAAGTCAGTGATGGCGTACGTCCGGTCAGCATTTTAGCCGTGTGTGGTAATGGGCAAGGCTCCTCAATGATGATGAAGATGAAAATCGGTAAGTATCTGGAGAAAAAAGGCATTCCACACGTGATGGATTCCTGCGCAGTGTCTGATTATAAATCTAAGCTCGCCACCACCGACATCATCGTCTCATCAAAACATCTCTCTGGTGAGATGGAGCCCGGAGAAGGCAAATTTGTGCTCGGCGTACAAAACATGCTGAATCCGAACTCTTTTGGTGATGAGCTGCTCGATATCATCGATAAAAACTTTGTCACTTTGAAATAGCTATTTACTACAAAACGATAAGTACAAAAACAACAATAGGTGCCAGACGCACTGGCACCCACTCTGGAGATAGAACCATGGGACTGAAACAATCACTGATCGACAATGATTCCATCCAATTAAATGCACAGGCGAGCACTTGGCAAGAGGCGATCAAAATCGGTACGGATAGGCTGATCAAATCAGGAGCCATCCACCCCTGCTATCACGATGCCATCATCAGCAGCGTTGAACAATTAGGCCCGTATATCGTCATCGCGCCTAATCTTGCCCTGCCTCATGCTCGTCCTGAAAATGGCGTGATCAGAACCGCCTTTGCTTTAGTGACGCTGCAAACGCCTGTCTATTTTGACGGCGAAGATGAACCGGTCGATGTGCTGATCACCTTAGCGGGCAGCTCGTCTGATCAGCATATGGAAGGATTAATGGAAGTAACCCAAGTGCTGGATGATGAAGAGAGCGAGACTGGCGTTGATCTCGATAAACTGCGCCGTTGTCGTACCGCGCAGGATGTTTACCAAGTGATTGATGAAGCGTTAGCGGCGCAATTGGTCGAGTGAGGATGTCATGTATAGCGAACTAAAACAGCGAGTATTTGCGGCAAATCTTAAGCTTCCCCAATACGGTTTAGTCACTTTCACTTGGGGCAATGTATCAGAAATAGACCGCGAGAAGGGCGTCATCGCCATCAAACCTTCAGGCGTAGAATACGATGTGATGAAAGTCGATGACATGGTGATCGTTGATCTTAACGGCGCGATTGTGGAAGGCACACTTAATCCATCCAGTGATACCGCCACTCACCTCGAACTCTATAAAGCTTATCCAGAGATTGGCGGCGTGGTACACACCCATTCGCGTAGTGCCACTATTTGGGCGCAAGCGGGCATTGACATACCCGCTTTAGGGACCACTCATGCCGATTATTTTTACGGTGACATCCCCTGCACACGCAAACTTTCTTGCGATGAAATCGCTGGCCAATATGAGAAAAATACCGGCCTTGTGATCATCGAAGAGTTCAAACATCGTCGCATTGATCCGATGGCAGTGCCAAGCGTGATTGTCGCCGGGCATGCTCCTTTCTCTTGGGGCAAAGATGCTAACGATGCGGTTCATAACGCCGTCGTCTTGGAGGAGATTTCTGCCATGGCGCTGGCGACTCGTTCACTCAACAGTGGCATCAAAATTCAACCGGAATTATCCGATAAACACTATCAACGTAAGCATGGTGATAACGCTTACTACGGTCAAAGGTAGCGGCTATGTATAAAGTTCTCGCGCTCGACCTTGATGGCACGGTGTTGACTGATGAACACACCATTCATCCTCAGCTAAAGCAGGCGATTCAACAAGCGCAGCAACACTGCCACGTGGTGATCGTGACTGGCCGTCACCACACGGCGGCTAAACCCTATTATCAAGAATTGGGGCTCACAACCCCCATCATCTGCTGCAACGGCACTTATGTGTATGACTACCAAAATGAAAAAGTGCTCAAGCACAATGCCATCACCAAGCACGATGCATTGACCTTTCTCGCTTTGGCTAAAGAGTTTCAAATGAAACTGGTGATGTATGTGACCGACGCGATGACCTATTCCAAGCGTAGCCCAATCGCCTACATGCAAGCGTTAGAAAAATGGGCCAACCAGTATCCACCGACGGCACAGCCCAAAATCGAGCAAATTGACTCGTTTCGTCACCGCGTCGAGCAAGAAACGTTTATTTGGAAATTTGTAGTTGAAGGGCTACCGAGTTCCGTTGAACGCCTTGCCCAACAAGCTTGGGTACAAGAGACATTCAACGGTGAGCGTTCATGGTCGAATCGCGTCGACTTCGCTGCCAAAGGCAACAGTAAAGGTCAGCGCTTGGCTGAATATGTGCAATCGCTTGGCTACCACGCCAATCACGTGCTGGCCGTCGGTGATAACCATAATGATATTTCAATGCTCGACTACGCTGGGCTCGGCGTGGCGATGCTCAATGCCGACGATACGGTGAAATCCCACGCCAAACTGATTTGTACAACCGATAACAATCACGACGGGCTCGCCCATTTGATCCGTGACAAAATTCAAGGATAACTCTCATGACTAAACCAATGATCCAAATCGCTCTCGACCAAACTGACCTTATTTCTGCCATCGAAGTGGCAAAAAACGTAGCAAGCTTTGTTGATGTCATCGAAGTGGGCACCATCCTCGCCTTTGCTGAAGGCATGAAGGCCGTCAAAACGTTACGCCATAATCACCCTGACCATATTCTAGTGTGCGATATGAAAACCACCGATGGCGGCGCTATTTTAGCGCGGATGGCATTTGAAGCTGGCGCGGATTGGATCACCGTTTCTGCCGCAGCGCATATCGCCACCATCAGCGCTTGTAAGAAAGTCGCCGATGAACTGGATGGCGAAATCCAAATCGAAATTTACGGCAACTGGACCTTTGCTGATGCACAAGCGTGGATTGACCTTGGTATCACTCAAGCCATTTATCACCGTTCAAGAGATGCCGAACTGGCCGGTATTGGTTGGACAAGCGAAGATGTTGAGAAGATGCGAACTCTATCCGATATGGGGCTTGAGCTTTCCATCACAGGTGGCATCGTGCCAGATGATCTCTATTTATTTGAAGGCATTAAGGCCAAAACGTTCATTGCGGGGCGTGCATTGGTCGGTGAAAAAGGTCGCGTCACTGCCGAAGCACTGCGCAGTCAAATCGATCGTTTTTGGTGCTAGGAGGCCGTATGTATCAACATTTGCCACGCCAACGTATCGGGTTGTATGAAAAAGCGCTCCCCAATCATTTCAGTTGGGAAGAAAAGCTCGCCACAACGAAAGAGCTGGGGTTTGATTTTTTAGAGATATCCGTCGATGAGTCGGATGAACGTCGTCAACGCTTAGACTGGGATGATGCAACCATCTATCAGCTACGAAGATGGTGTGAGCAATACCAAATCCCGTTGCAATCGATGTGCCTAAGTGCACACCGCAAGTTTCCTTTTGGCTCGTCAGACCCCGCCATTAGAGAGCAAGCCATTCTGCACATGGAGAAAGCGATTACCTTAGCTTACAAACTGGGCATTCGCACCATCCAACTCGCAGGCTATGATGTCTATTACGAACCCGCTAATAAAGAAACTCATCAACGTTTCATTGAAGGCATGCAGCTTGCCGCCAAACTGGCCGAGCGTGCTGGTGTGATGCTGGCAGTGGAGATCATGGATACCAGCTATCTTAATTCACTGAGCAAGTTCGAAATACTAAAGCGGGAAGTACCCTCCCCCTATTTTATGGCGTATCCAGATGTAGGCAACATTTCAGGTTGGAACTACGATGTGTGTACTGAATTGGCACTTGGTATGCCACACATTACTCAGATCCACCTTAAAGATACCCATTGCGTCACCTCTAGTTCCACGGGCCAATTTCGAGACTTGGTGATTGGTGAAGGAGAAGTCAATTTCGATGCTATTTTCCAAACATTAAAAAAGACACACTGCGTTGTGCCGATGGTGATCGAAATGTGGGCGCAAGATGAACACTGGAAACACAATATTCGTGTTGCGCAGCATCGGCTAAATCAAGCCTGCGATGCTGCTGATTCGCCTCGTTTATTCAACCTATAGCTCATTTATTCAACCTATAAATTGTGCTCGGGTGCATCTTTTATGCATCCTTCATCCTCATATTGGATAATGCCGCGCCCTCTCCCCCGTGAGCGCGGTAGCTTTTCTTGGCAAATATTGACATCACCAACACAATCGCGCAGAGTTGCTTTTTGATAACGCCCCGATGCATAACACTCTGAGAACCAATGAAATTACTTCACTTACAACTCTTCTGGTATGAAAAGCATCACACCCTTTTAGAAATGGAAGCGCTCCCTACGCTCACCCCAACCCAAGAGCAAGCGCTGGCAGAATGGGTTAAGTGTCGACGCAAAATATTAAGCTTTGAGGCTCACCAGCATACTTGGGTAAAAGTCAATGTAGACGGTTTTTCTTCCGCTTTGCATTTAAAGCCTAATGGCACGTTGGTCGAGCGAGATCTGTTTGGTGAAAAAACGCTACAAGGATTATGGAAAGTCATCGACGGTTTCTTATTTATCAAAGTGATCAGCGGTGAATTTATTGTCGAATATCAGATTGTTGGCAATAACGAACAGAGCATTCACTGCGGTATTGAGTACATCAACGGCCGAGTCAGTACCTACAGCAAATTTATTCAAACCAAATAAGCTTTGTGACCCACGGGAAAAAATGAGATGTATATTGAACAAGATATCAACAACCTTGTGAATCCATCGGCAAACTGTGGCACACTCGACATAAATGCAGACTCGGTTCATCATGGTTTATGGAAGAGTACTTAAAACGAATCAAGCAGCTTGAAGAGCAAGTTGAGCATCTCAAAAAAGAAAACAGCTCTCTTGAAGAAAAACTGAATGCAACGCTAGAAGGCACTGGTCTTTGTCTTTGGGAACAACACATTCCTAGCGGAACCCTTAAAATATTCAATAGAGAATGGGGTGATATGCTTGGCTATCAATCACACGAGCTAGACGCCACCGTCGACATTTGGAAAAGCAAGCTCCACCCCGATGATTATGACTTAGCCGTGGGCGCTTTTGAGGACCATTTGAATGGCAAGGCTGACACCTATCAGGTCATACACAGGATGATCCGCAAAGATGGAGGTCAAAGCTGGGTGTCGGATCGCGGCCGAATCGTTGAATATGATGAGAATGGAAAGCCGCTGCGCATGATGGGCACCCACACGGATATTACCAATGAAAAACATTATGAATTAGAACTCTCCAAACTCGCCGCGCAAGATCCATTAACCAACCTATTAAATCGAAAAGCGCTAGAAACTAAGTTTGACGAGATGAATGATCTTGTCGAACACCCTGCGGCACTAATTTTTATCGATTTGGATGACTTTAAAACCGTCAATGATCATCTTGGGCACCAAGCTGGGGATTTCGTGCTGCTCCAAGTTTCTCAATGGCTTCAAGAAAATGCGCCTCAACCATCATCGATTGCTCGTTTGGGCGGCGATGAGTTTGTCCTATTGTGCATCAACCAAAGCACAGAAACGTTAAAGCAGTTTATCGACAGTTTGCTCACCAAAGCCTATTCACCACTAAAATTAAGCCATGGAGAAGTGCAAATTGGCTTTAGTATTGGTGTTTGCCAATTCACAACCTCAACGCATACTTTTGAAACCTTATATGAATTGGCCGACCAAGCAATGTATCAGGTGAAGAAAAATGGCAAAAATGGCGTTGAGTACATCAATCTTAGCCAATAGCAGGCAAAAACACTTCCCCTAACATACATCTCACCGAACCACCGCCAATATCCTCAATGGTCTTCACATTACACGGCAGTAACTTACCGTGACTGGCCAGCTGCGCACGCTGCGCCGGCGAAAAGGCATCAAACGCCGATTGCGACATAGCGATCACTTTATCCCCTGCCGCCGTTTCTAATTGTAAAATGTTGCCGCAGAAACAGTTCATCTGCTCAAGTGAAATTGAGATGATCTGTTTATCTTTGGCCAGTGATTTAACCACAAAACGGCGTTCAAACTCCGGGATCACTTCATCGCAAATCACGCAGAATGCTTCACCAACCGCCATCATCACATTGGTGTGATAAACCGGTTGGCCTGAAGGCAACGCCGTTTGAAAAGAGACCACGCGATCATAACCGATACGTTTAGCGTACTCCTCTAGCACTTCACGGTCGCAGCGCTGTGACAACGCCGAATAGATGGTTCGATTAAGGTGATCCATCACCATCACACCGGTGCTTTCAAGATAAGCCTGCTGGTCTTGATACGCGAGCAACGAATCTTGCGCCAATACCTTACGGCCTGACAAAGTAAGAGCTTCAACCAACGCTTGTGGGCGCACTTCTTGCTGTCGATTTTTACAAGCCATCGGAAAGGTAAACAAAGTTCCCTCTGGCGTAGTGCTAAACCAGTTATTGGGAAAGACGGCATCTGGCGTTTCCACTTCAGATAATGGGTAATCAAACTCCACTACTTGTACGCCTTCGAGACGCAGTGTCTCAACCATGCTTTGATATTCGGCCATGGCTTGGATACGAACTTGTGCGGTACTCAATGCAACTTGGTGTTGAAATTCATTATCTTGTGCCGTTTGAGCGTTAAATTTGAACTCTTTTGGCGGCACCATTACGACACAATTGGCATTTTGCACCGTATTCACGGCTGGCTGTGTGATCACTTGTTCCTGCAACATCATAGAAACTTTCCCTTCTACTCACTTTAGGCCAATTGTAAGCATAATGTTAAAATAACATTGACTGAATTTTGGGTTATTTCATCGAATAACTCCTATTAATTACTGAGAAAACTACTTTTCACATTAAAAATTACGGCAAAATCCTCATCACACCTACAAATATTCACCATTATTCAAAAAATATTCACAGTAAAAACTCACTTAAAAGTAACGCAACTCGTTTATGGTTCTCTTATCGTCGATAACGATATTTTACTCGCTTCATTTTTTCATCCGATGGACGTTACTGACCATTCGAGCCGATGCTTGCTGCATTAACCACCGTATTAATCAGGCGCCGTTTTCTAGAGCCAAGCGCGAAAAGTAATCCGCCACTTATGTTGTGATTTCGTTATACTTCTGTTCGGCTTACTCCATCATTTGCTCCCCTTATAGGAGTTCAACGTTAAATTCTCGCGTTCTAGGCTTTTGGTCTCTCATACTTTAGCGAGAATTGGCATAAGGATTTTCGATGTATAAAAAATTTGAAAGCTTTACCCAAGCCTTTCCCAAAGAGGAACCCAAACAGCCTCCTGCGACCTTATGGGCCTTTTGTCGTTACTACACGCGCGGCTTTGAAAAACCACTCATTTTAATGGCGTTAATCAGCACGTTAATTGCCGTTGTTGAAGTATCACTGTTCGGTTTTATGGGCCAACTGGTGGATTGGCTCTCATCCAGTAACCCAGAGACTTTCCTAACTGAGAACCGAGACACCTTGATCGGTTTATCTATTTTAGTACTCGTGATCATGCCACTTTTGATTGGCATCTATTCACTGTTGATCCACCAAACTATGCTCGGCAATTATCCCATGTCGATCCGTTGGTTAGCGCACCGTTATCTGCTCAAACAAAGCCTCTCTTTTTACCAAGATGATTTTGCGGGAAGAATTGCCACTAAAGTAATGCAAACGGCGTTATCCATCCGCGAAACAGTGATGAAGACCTTGGATGTGTTTGTCTATGTGTCAGTCTATTTCACTGCGATTGTGGTGATGTTGGCGCAAGCAGACTGGCGTTTAATGGTGCCGATGCTAGTCTGGCTCGCGGCCTACATTTGCATTCAACTTCACTTTGTACCACAGCTTAAAAAAGTGGCATCAGAACAAGCCGATGCTCGCTCAACCATGACGGGGCGCATTGTTGATAGCTACACCAATATTGCCACGGTCAAGTTGTTCTCACACACCCGCCGAGAAACCGACTATGCCGAACAAGGCATGGAGAGCTTTTTAGACACGGTTCACCGCCAAATGCGTTTAGTGACTGGTTTTAACCTGTGCGTTGAACTCGCCAACTATATTTTGGTGTTCGTGATTGCGGCAACTTCGATTTATCTATGGATGCAGAGTGCCATCAGTATTGGTGCAATCGCGATTGCGATCAGCCTTTCATTGCGCATTAATGGCATGTCGAAATGGATCATGTGGGAAGTTGGCGCACTCTTTGAAAACATGGGCACAGTCGTGGATGGCATGAAAACCCTCTCGAAACCGATCACCATTGAAGATAAACCCAACGCAAAACCGTTGCAGGTTGCACAAGGTGGCATCGAATTTGATGACGTGAGTTTCCACTATGGCGAGAATAAAGGCGTTATTAACCATTTAAACCTGACCATTAAACCGGGTGAAAAAGTGGGTTTAGTAGGGCGTTCTGGCGCTGGAAAATCGACTTTAGTCAATTTACTGCTTCGTTTTCATGATGTTGAAGGTGGGCAAATTCGTATCGATGGGCAAGCGATCAATGAGGTCACCCAAGATTCGTTGCGCAGCAAAATTGGTATGGTGACGCAAGATACTTCACTGCTGCATCGCTCGATCCGCGATAACATTTTGTATGGCAACCCTGATGCAAGTGAAGAACAACTGCTGCAAGCCACCCGACAGGCACACGCGCATGAGTTTATCGAAACACTCACCGACCCATTTGGTAACCTAGGCTATGATGCGCAAGTGGGCGAGCGCGGCGTAAAACTGTCTGGCGGCCAGCGCCAGCGAATTGCTATTTCCCGCGTGCTGTTAAAAGATGCGCCACTATTGGTACTCGACGAAGCCACATCCGCACTCGACTCCGAAGTGGAAGCGGCAATTCAAGAGAGCTTAAATGAGCTGATGCAAGGCAAAACCGTGATTGCCATTGCTCACCGTTTATCAACCATTGCCGCAATGGACAGGTTGATTGTACTCGATAAAGGTAACGTCGTTGAGCAAGGCACACACCAAGAGTTGATCGCTCAAAACGGCATTTATGCACACCTATGGGCGCACCAAACGGGTGGCTTTATCGGTTGCGACGACGTTGAGATTGCTTAATGGTTTATCAACGGAGTTTGCGCTCCGTTGATGCTTCCACAATTCACTCTTTTTCCTTAGAATTCGCCCATTCCCTTTATTTAACTAGATTTGGATTATGAACAAGAGCTTACTCACTAATATCATTGCGCTAGCGCTCCTTGCAGCGGGCTATCAACTGGATAACACTATTGCGCTGTATGCGGGCTTATTTGCCTTTTCTGGCGCAATCACCAACTGGCTTGCGATTCACATGCTGTTTGAAAAAGTGCCAGGACTCTATGGCTCGGGTGTGATACCTGCTCGCTTTGAAGAGTTCAAAACCGCAATCAAGAGCCTGATGATGGAGCAATTTTTCACCCAGTCCAATATTGACCGCTTTCTCAGTAAAGAGATGACGGGCAGTAAAACGTTGGATCTTGAGCCTGTGATTGCCAAAGTTGACTTCAACCCAACCTTTGATTCTTTGGTCGAAGTGATTGCAAACTCTCCATTTGGCGGCATGCTGGCGATGTTTGGTGGAACCGACGCGCTACAACCACTCAAGCAACCGTTTGTCGAAAAAATGCAGCAATCTATGATTGATATCAGCCAAAGCGATAGCGTTAAACAAGCGCTCAAAGAGCAGTTAGAAGCTCCTGAGATGATTGAAGAGATCACCGCTAACATCGAAAACATCATCGATCAACGTCTCAATGAACTCACGCCTAAATTGGTGAAAGAGATGGTACAGAAGATGATTAAACAGCACCTTGGCTGGCTGGTTGTTTGGGGGGGAGTATTCGGTGGTTTGATTGGTGTGGTTTCCTCCTTCTTTGCCTGATTGCCGTTACTTATGTGATTGTAAAATGTGATTACAAAAAAGCCAGCACGTTTAAATGTGCTGGCTTTTTTATGATGACTCGTGACCCGTTAACAGAGATGAAGACGCGTTAATAGTGGTTTTAATTTAGGGTGATCTAAGGGGTACACCTTGGGTATCACAAGGTAAATCATGCTGACAAACAGCAAGGAACCGTATAAATCAACCGGACGATGCATCCCTAACCATAAGCGGCTAAAGGCGACCCCACAGGCCCAAAGCAGTAGACCTGCCGCAAAAATATAGCGCTTTTGTTCAATAAACAGACCACCAAAGAAAGCCAGACAAATAGCAGCGAAGATCGTATGGCCAGAAGGAAATGAATAGTCCTTTTCACCCTGCCAATGACGTAAACGCCAGTCACTGACTTGGGTTGCGATGTCGGTCATCACACTTTCTTTTTGTAATTCACTCAATTTATAAAAATGCGCAGGGTTTGGGATAAGCAGTTGATGCGTCATCAATTCAGTGTATGGGCGCGGGCTCTCTGTCAAATGTTTTAAACCGGTTTTGGCAGCCATACCAACAACCAACAAAAAACCAATTTGAATAATACGGTTTAAGAGTAACGCTCTCGAGCACGCCGTTCGCGTTGCCAGGAAAGCCAGTACCGCAAAGGTAAAACCAAAGCCTTGCCAACCGGCCGAATCGGTTAAATAGGTAAAAAATGCACCGACGCCCTCGCTCACTGGTGTGGTCAAATCAATCGAAGACCCAACCAATGAGATGGGAACTAACAGCAACGAGAACGAGGCTAAGAGTACTAAGCCCGATTTTTTCATTTGGATTTGCTTTTTCACGCTCAATAGACACCGCTGGATTATTGAAGATCAGCATAATAACGGACGATACGCAAAGAACGTATCAAGCAATTGTCAATTTGAGGGAAAATAATCGCCCCGATCTCACCCTTTTTACTTATTTTCCTGACACAAAGAATTCATACATAACGTGTAGGAAAAGTAAACCAGACCATGTCCTGCCTAACCGAAACAACGTCTTCTTTCGTGCAAGATAGGAGGCGCCAAGAACGTGAATGGATGATGGTAACAGCGTTGACCGACAGCAGGAATGTTAAAAAGGGAGCCGCAGCTCCCTTCAGCGGAAAATGATCAGGGCTTATGCGCCAATCACCCCGCCGTCTTCACGAGTGATCATCATAATGGTCGAACGCGGCTTGGTGGTTCCACCGTATGGGAAATGCGATGGCGCTTCATCTTCCCCAGGGTGTTGAACGCCAACAAACATGGTTTTTTGATCCGGTGAAAAAGTTAACCCTGTTATTTCACAAGCAATCGGCCCAGTTAGGAAACGTTTTACTTCACCAGTAATTGGATCCCCGCACAACATTTGGTTGTTACCTTGCCCGGCAAAATCCCCTTTGTTGGAATAGTTGCCATCGGTTTGAATCCACAAGCGACCCGCTTTGTCAAAGCCGATACCATCAGGGCTGTTGAACATGTTGTCTGCTGAGATATTGTCGCTGCCCGCATAGAGATCGCCTTTATGTACCGTTGGGTTGCCCGCAATCAAGTACAGATCCCATGCGAACACAGTGCTAGTGTGATCCTCATTGGCTGGCATCCAGCGCAGAATCTGGCCATAGTTATTCTTAGCGCGAGGGTTAGGGCCACCCACAGGTTGCCCCTCTTTACCTCGGTTTTTATTGTTGGTCAGTGTACAGAACACGTGCTTATTATCAGGGTGAATCGCAACCCATTCAGGACGATCCATTGTCGTAGCACCCACTTGAGTCGCTGCGCGGCGAGCAAAAATCATCACTTCGGCTTGGTCCTTAAAGCCATTTTCTGGCGTTAAACCATTTTTACCAAAGGTCAGTTCAAGCCATTTTCCCGAGCCTTTCAGTTCTTTCTCATTCATATCAAACTTAGCGACAAAGAGGGTTCCTTCTTCTAATAAATTGCGATTCGCCGCATCGTTACCAGCTTGGTAGCGATTTTTTGAAACGAATTTGTATAGATGTTCACCGCGTTCATCATCCCCCAGATAGACCACAGCATGGCCATCTTTGTTGAGAGTAAGCGCCGCATTTTCATGTTTGAAACGGCCTAACGCCGTGCGTTTAAGTGGCGTCGATGTTGGATCATTCGGATCAATTTCCACTACCCAACCAAAGCGGTTTGGCTCATTGGGGTTTTTCGCAACGTCAAAACGCTCATCATGTTGGTGCCATTGATAATCACTGGGTTTGGCTTCAATACCATAACGCCTATGATCAGCCGTTAACTTCACGCCATCTTGGTTACTACCAAAGAAATCATCAAAGTTCTCCTCACACGTTAAGTATGTCCCCCACGGCGTTTGACCATTCGCACAATTGTTAAAAGTTCCCAGTGGATTTAAGCCCTTAGGATCAGTGGCGGTTTTCATTAGCGTATGGCCTGCAGCTGGCCCTGTGAGCAACATTGGTGTGTTTGCCGTGATACGACGGTTACGCTTCCCTGCGCGGTCAACCGTCCACTGGCCATTTTTGTTCATCACTTCAACGACAGTAACGCCGACCGCAGCTTGCGCTTTACGCACATCATCTGCTGTCATCGATTTACCTTTGTGATCAAACAAGTATTCGTAGTTGGTGTATTCATTATTAATCGCAAGTACACCGCGATCATCCGAAATTGGGAAGAAGCTCATGCCATCAGTGTTATCACCAAATTGAAGCTCTTGTGCTCGTGAATCTTGTTTACCACTTTGGTCAAACTCAGGAGCATCAACAGAAATGGGGTCACCCCATGAAATCAACGGGGTCGCTTTATACCCTTTAGGAACAACGATGGCATCTGCCGTTGAGACAGGAATGGCTTCAAAATTGAGCAGTGAAGAGCTCGACTTTGCCGCCACAGCCTTAGCAACTGGATTTAAAGATAAAAACGCGCCTGCACTGACTGCCGCACTACCTGCCATAAAACGGCGGCGAGAGAGCCTCGCTTCGATCATTTCACTAAATTGAGACTCTTGCTCTTCACGCTTCCACATGTTTGCTCCTTGACTTTACTTGTCTTGTTATTGGATTTTGCAAGCAGCTTAGCGGTCTATCGTGACAAATAAGTTAAATTTACATTGCTTAACGGTGACAGTGCCACTACGCAGCGTGGATTACATCTGGCGATAAAGCACATAGCTCATCTAAAATTTCTTTGGTCTGCTTAGAATAAATCAATTTATCCTTCGCCCCCACCAGTTGGATAAGCTTTACCTTGCCCGAAAGCGCACATTGCCTTAACGTTCTTAGTACCATTTGGTTATCTAACGCGTTGTTCTCATCAACCCCCACTCCCGGAACTAAAGAGGCTAAATCAATCGTCACGATCAGTTGATCACAATGCTCTATGTAGTGACCTAATTGGCTTTTTAGTTGATTACGATGACGAAAACCGCACTCATTCAGCGTTAACCAATCACAGCCTAAATCTTCTGCATACTCCCACACTTGGTTGGATTGATGCATTTCATCAATTCCAATACAAAATAGGCGCGTATTGTTATAGCGAGAGAGTGCAAAATGAAATGCAGAGCCAACTTGTAGGTCCAACGTTTGTTTCAGCTCAAAATGATGTCCGATACTCACAATACCAACTTCGTCATTCTCAAAAGCCATCACTGGTAATGCATTGAGCAGCATTTCGTGACAATTCGCTAGTACGACGGGCACTGAGCTCAGTGCTAATTGATGACTCAAGGTGTCTTGAAAACGGGTGACATTTTTATCTTTGACGACTATATGTCCCGCATCAGAGTAACAAGGCGTGGATTGACGCTGATAGAGCCAATCTGATGCAAATTCAAGGCTCTGCTGAGCAAATTCAAACTCTACTTGAGACATTGGCTTTATCTGTTCACAGAGTGTCATGAACGTGAATGGATAAGCGGGTTGGCTCTGTGTACGACTCATACGGTAGCGTTTGAATAAACTTAGCATTATGAATTACCTTTCTGGTGGCAACGCTCTTGCTGCCTGTAATACATGTAAAATGATCCGCTGCTTGTTGGCTTCAACACGATGGGCTGGAGCCATCACTGAAATTGCGCCGATCAACTTACTCCCTTTCATTACGGGGGCACTAATTCCGGAAACGCCAGGATCAATTTCTGACGTGCTCACGGCGTACCCATTACGACGTATTTTTTCCAACTCTGTCTGCCATTTTTCCATTTGGTGGTCTTCACCAAAATAACGAAGAATTTTTTCACAGCGCGGAGCGGGTAAATACGCCAACATCACTTTAGATGAGGCACCTCGAAGCAGGGGTTGACTTTGACCCTGGACGAAGCTGCATCGAAGTGCCTGCATACTTTCTTTTTGGCTAACGCACAAGGCTCGGTATCCCACCGGAACCATGTATGCCGCCATTTCGCCTGTCTGTTTCTGTAATCGACTTAACACCGCATCGACTGCATCTAAATTGTGTTGACTCGTTTCATAACTGCGCATTAAAAGTAGAGCCGCCGAACCGATGATCAACGTTTTGTCGTGTGGGCTCTCTTCGATCAAGTTCCACTCTTTCAAAATCTTCAGATGTCGGTACAAACTACTCAGCGGAACTTGCAATTGTTCGCTCAAGGTTTTCGCTGATACTGGCTCTTCATTTACCGCCACTTGCATCAATAATTGCAGTGACTTTTCATTAACTTGGCTGGCCGATAATTTCGTTTCGTTCATGTTTTCTTTTTAGCCTCATTTATTCCACGCCTCAACTATGATTCTTATATATCGAGAATTTAAGATTAATAACAGACTTACTTTCTCATTAAGTGAGAAAACATAACAATCTGATCAAAAAAAGGCTCCGCAGAGCCTTTTGAACAAAAAAGAAACAACCGTTACGCTAATTTAAATGTCGCTACTTTTGCACTCAACTCTTCCGCTTGCTGCTTGAGTTCATTGGATTGGCTCAAGCTATCTTCTGCACCAATGACCAGTTGCTCCGTCACATCCTTGATAGAAGTAACATTTTGTGTAATTTCACTAGTCACATGCGTTTGCTCTTCGGCTGCCGTCGCAATTTGCGTCGCCATATCACTGATCAAGGCAACCGCTGCTTTAATTTCTTCAAGCGCACCGGATGCTTTATCGGCATCTTCCACTGAGTTCTCAGCTAGCGTTGAGCTGCTTTGCATCAACGATACCGCACGTTTAGTGGTTTCTTGCAGGGTATCAATGGTTGATTTTATCTCTTCGGTAGAAGTATGGGTGCGCTGAGAAAGCACACGGACTTCGTCTGCTACCACGGCGAAACCTCGGCCTTGCTCACCCGCTCGCGCAGCTTCAATAGCCGCATTCAGCGCAAGTAAGTTGGTTTGCTCTGCAATGCCTTGAATGGTTGCCAGTACGGTCGAAATCTCTTGCGCGTGTTGGTTTAGTGCGGCAATCACGCCACTGGCCTCACTCACTGATTTTGCCAAGTTATTGATCGAGCCTTTGGTATGAATCACCAAGGCATGTCCATTGTTGGTGCTGGTTGCCGAGTCTTGCGCCGCTTTTGCCGTTTGCTCTGCGTGAGAGGCTATCTCTTGCGTTGCCGACGCCATTTCAGTGACCGCAGTAGCGACCATCACAATTTCTTGCTGCTGGTGACTAAGCTCTGATGCCGATTGATTAGCGCGATGCGCGCCATGTTCTGATTGTGCTTCCAATTGATGAGACTGGTGACGAATATGGCCAATAAGTTGTTGTAAACTTTCCACAAAGGTATTGAAGTTTCTGGCCAATTCACCTACTTCATCGCTGTTCTCTACTTCAATACGTTGGGTTAAGTCACCACTACCGTTTGCAATTTGTGCCAACGCTTGAGAAACATTATTCAAAGGACGGAACAAAATATTACACAATAAGTTGAACAGCAGAGTACAGAGTATGACCACAACGGCAGTAACAATGAGCTGGCTGAAGGTAGCTTCAGATAAAGGTGCGATGAGCGAATCGTGATTGATGACCACAACAGTACTGAGATTCGTTCCGTTGATGCTTCGGGCGTAGAGAACATACTCCTCACCTCGAATATCCACCAATAAATCGCTGCTTTTCGCAATCGCTTGGCGGATATCAGCGAAATTTAAACCCAGATCAGAAACACTTTTATTGAGCAGCTTAGTATCACTATGGGTAAAAATATTGCCTTTATCGTTAGCAATAAACATATACCCCTCACCCGGCAAAATAACTTGCTTCATGCTGTTGAGGATGTCAGTAATTTCTACGTCGGCGCCTAAAACGACTTGTTGGCCATGTAAATTCAGTGCCTTACCTAATGAAACCACATTAGCGCCCGTTGCCGCAGCAACGGTTGGGTTATCCATAAACACTTTTGATGGGTTTGCTTTAGCGTTTGTATACCAGCCCCATTTGCGCGGATCATCGTTCCCCGGCGGCAAGATGACACCATTAGCGTTGTTTTGCGAACCGTCGGGGTAAGCAAGAAATACGTTGTCAAACGCTGCAGAATCTCGAACTTGTTTTAAATGTGTCACGATGGCTTGTTTCTCGGCATCTTGCGACAGCGAGGTTAAAGCACGCTCTTTCGACAGTAACCAGTCCGTAACATACTGGTTATAAGAAGCGGTGGTACTTTGTAATCGTTGTTCAACATCAATATCTAATCGCTCCAGTGCAGCTCGATACGACAATGCTTCAACGAGTAATCCCCCAAGAATAATGGCAGCGCTGGCTGAAATCGCCAGTTTGTTTTTTAACGACATTTTTTTAAACATAGGTAGACCTATTTGTAATAGTAATTTAACTCAAACCGATAGAATTCTCGATCAATTGGACATTATAATTTCAAGCCTCGAAATAAAACTTGAAGCGGTCCACGTCTTTGTCATTGCTCACAAAGGACTACAAAATAGCATAGTGCATTTAACACATTTATATCATGTTAGTCAGAGAGTTGATTACTCATCACTTTGGAACTAACTTCTAATTTTGAGTGAATTTTTCTGGTCTAACCTTTTCTAGCCTCACCATAGTAACCGCAGGAAATAGGCGAAAAAAAAGAGAACAAACGCTCTCTTTTTGACCACAATTAACCAGAAACTTATCGGGTCAACAGTGACTTCAATGAAAGTTCATCAGTACTATAGAGCTTGTGGCTAATCCAGTAACTGGCGATACCAATCATGATATACACAAATAAATTACCCCAACCAGCACCTTCAAAAGCCGTGAACATGTTTGAAGAAGTCATTAACTGCAACGGCAAGTTAAAAATCGCGTGGTAAAACTCCCCTACAATGTCAGAATTCAGCATAACAATCGAGATCCATTTAAGCGCGAAACCGCCCACGAACATCACAAGGATCGGCGAATTAAATATCTGTGAAATAACTAAAGTAAAGCAGGCTAATGGCAGCATCGTCACAGCAATCACCCACATGATACTGAGGTAATTCAACCAGTGTTGAACGGCATATCCTAGAGAACGTTGTTCAAATAGTAGGGCTAAACGGTTTTCTGTCGCTAAGTTAAGCCCCCACAGCAGAACGTCCGCACAAATGACTAACACGGAACAGACCACAGGGATTACAAATAAGCCAAACCCCAGTTTCACTATGTGGGTCATATTGTTCGTCACTGGCATGCTGCGCCAGAACATAGAGCTTCCCTCTTTACGCTCCTTGCGGAATGTTCTGGGGAAATAGAGTGAACTGAGCATTAGCGAAATAAAACCAACAAGCATGATGATAAAGGTGTTGAAATCATCCACAAATTCGATATGGACATCACTGATGTCGCCACCAAATTCCATCTCAAAAAACAGGTTGTGTTGCAGTGTATTGTTCATTAACAAACTGATGAACAATAGGGTTCCGCATACCAATAGAAACAAAGGAATACGCGTAACATTTTTGTTTTCAATCAGCTCTTTTTCAAGCATATAAATACTGGGGTGCATTATGCGTTCTCCTTCTGCAAGGCAAGAAATAGTTCAGCAAGTTTTACACTGTAAATAGAACCAAGCCCTTCAACGGCTTGACGGTGTTCTGAAGTCAACAACCACTTTGTTGTTCCCAAGCTTGGCTGAGATGCCAAAGGACGATAGGTTTGGATAACGTCTTGATGTGCGTTACTGGCCTCTAGAACAAAATACCCTTGTGTAATCGCCTCCATTGAGTCTTGCAGCACGACCTTACCTTGCTTCAAGATCAGCACATCCGTTAGCAAATGTTCAATTTCCGATACTTCATGACTAGCAATAATCAAGGCACGCTCACCATCATGAAACCATTCGAGTAAGTGACGATAGAAGGTATCACGGTAGATTAGGTCCAAACCAAGAGTTGGCTCATCCAAAATCAGCACTTTGGTATCGGTGGCAATCACAATGGCTAAATGCAGCTGTACTTTCATCCCTTTTGATAAGGTACGAATTTTACTTGATAAACGAATGTTGGTTTGTGTA
The DNA here is from genome assembly GCF_963888765.1 of Vibrio sp. B7. NCBI lineage: Bacteria > Pseudomonadati > Pseudomonadota > Gammaproteobacteria > Vibrionales > Vibrionaceae > Vibrio > Vibrio sp. B7. Next base: position 343,128 of record NZ_CAWPKR010000022.1, on the reverse strand, counting down.
AGGACTTGCGTGGCCTTGTCTAACGAGAAGCTGGGATGCACGCCTGACGTATAACGCAAAATTTGTTTAACCGTCATCCAATCTGGCAACACATTGACGTCTGAAATGTAGGAAAGATGCGCCATCACTTGCGCATGTTCCGTAATCGGATTTAAGCCCTGGATCAAAATGTCACCTTGATAATGGTGAGCACCGAGCAACGACTTAATTAAGGTCGACTTGCCCGCACCATTATGTCCGAGCAAACCGAGCACCTGTCCTGCGTAGAGCTTAAAGCTCACATTCTGCAGAGCTTCCGACTCGGCATGCTTTGCGTACTGTTTAGATACACCGTTGACTTCGACTAATGGATTCATTGGTCACCTTCAATATGCTGTTGTAGTTGGTTGATAAAATCCTCAAGCGGCATCGCCAATAGCTTGAGTGTTTGTGCAATTTCTGGGATCTGTTGCTCTAAAAAGTGCTGCTTTTGTTTCGCCTGTAATTGCGCTAGCGCTCCTTTCGCGACATACATACCTTGACCTCGTCTTTTTTCAACAATGCCTTCGTCAACAAGCAGTTGATAGCCTTTCATGACAGTTAAGTGATTGATTTTCATATCTGCCGAAACGGTTCTTACCGAAGGCAACGCACTATCTTCTAGCCAAATACCTTGTAGGATCTGCTCGGTAATTTTGTCGGCTAGCTGACGGAATATGGGTTGGTTATCTTGCCAATCTGTCACAATTTTATACCGATATAGTGTTATACACATATATAACACTAAAGCAAAAATATTGAATTGCAAGTGATGAATGAAAAAACATAGAAAAACGCACAAAAAAGCCTCGTGTTAGAACGAGGCTTGAAGTCATTGTTTGCAATAAAAAGTTTATTAAAACCCGTTAGCTTATTGAGGTAACTGGTTTATTAAAGCAATCAGCTTGTTGGGCAACTCGCAGGGCCAATCTCTTTCCATACTCCCCACACACCAGTAGTCGATGGGTTTTCGCCAGTTGTCCACCACTTGGCTTCCCATACTTTACCAGCCCAAGAAACTTGTTGACCGCCAGTATAAACCGCTGATTTATCCCACAAGTTACTGCAAGTGTCACCACCAGAATCTTTCTTCGCCACGATAACCGATGCACTTGCAGAGGCCGCCGCTTTACCATCACTGACAGTTACAGTGAAGCTTAGCGTGGTGTCTTGTGTATACTCAGGAGCAACAAACGAAACACTCGCACCTTGAATGGTTGCATTTAGGCCTGTAGGTACATCCCATACGAAAGTTAAGGTGTCTTGATCGACGTCACTTGAAGCGGAAGCGTCCACCACCACAACCTCACCAGCACTGGCATTGCTTGGCGCAGTAATCACCGCCACTGGTGGCGTGTTCACAGGCTCAGTTGCTTTAGGTTTGACCGTTACAGTCACAACATCAGAAGCCGTTGCGCCTTTGTTATCTGTGACCGTCAACTTGAACGTCAGCGTTTGTACTTGTACCACTTCGGCCGCGTCAAAACTGGCTCGTGCAGAATTAGCGTTTACTAAGCTCACTGCTGTGCCCGCCGTTTGCTGCCACACGTAACTGACAATAGTGCCATCACTGTCTTTTGATGCACCGCCATCAAGAACAACACTCACCGGACCAACCACCGATTGATCAACACCTGCATTTGCAGTGGGCACGCGGTTCGCGGGGGGTGTAGTACCTCCTCCTGCTAAGCTTTCATGCATCGCATTTAGGATGTCACCATTATCAGCGTCAATCTCCCAAGAGAACAACCCGGCCAAACCAAGGTTTCGAGCATAGGCGCCTTTGGCTTTGATTGAACGGTTATCGTCAAAAGTAACCAGTTGGCCCGTTGTACGATTCCAAACCCAAGGTGCTTCAGCTTGTGCATCGTATCCATATTCAAAGCCATTAATACCGGTATTATTAGCCCCTAACATGAATGATTTGATGCCTTTATAGTCAATCACACCCGCTTCCCACACGCCTTGCGCGGAAGTGCCTTTCAATTTTCCGTTACCTACCCCTGTCATCGGGTCGGTTGGATCACTTAATGAAGCCGGCATCACCCCTTCCCAGCCACGGCCATACATAGCCGCACCTAAGACTAACTTATTAGCAGGGACACCCTGTGCTAGCAGTAACTGGATACCGTTATCCGCCGTATAAGCTGGGCCTTTATAAGGTTCGCCATTTTCATCTACTCCTTTCCCATCACACTGACCAGGGCGCATGAATGATCCGCAGTAAAGCGCGGTTTGGTGGCCTAATACGTTATTCCAACCGCCATAAAAGTCATAAGTCATGGCAAAGATGTAATCCATATATTGAATGGCTTCGCCATAATTAACATCTTCAATCTTGTCATGACCAACACCAATTGCTGACGTGAGCTCATAAGTACGACCAGTTTCCGATTGCAATTCATCAAGCATGGCACGCAGTTCACGCATTAACGCAATGTACGCAGGGCCATCATTGACTGGGTCACCGCGATCCGCTGCTTGACCACCTCCTCCAGGATATTCCCAGTCGATATCAACACCGTCGTAGAATTTCCAAGTGGTTAGGAATTTCTTCACTGAAGCAACAAAAGTATCGCGATTGGCCTTGTTGGTAAAATCAAAAAATGGGTCAGAGAGTGTCCAACCACCAATAGAAGGAAGGATCTTGAGGTCTGGATTACGCTGTTTGAGCGCCATCAACATGGCATAGTTGCCCTTGATCGGAGAGCTGTATTGGTGACCCGCTTGCGGGAAACTCTTTTGATAGGCCGCCCAAGGGTCATGGATCACCACTTCGTAATCATTCACCCCATTACATGCGGTCATCAACGCGTTGTAGCTGTTTCCACCAACGGATTTCAATGATTCGTTAGGGCCACAAATTGGAATGAAGCCGTATAGAATATGCGTCAGATTATCAGCCGGGATGTTATCTACCGTATATTTTCGGTCATAGATGCCCCACTCAACAAAGTAGGTTCCAACCACCGTATCTTTATCGGTCGTGTAAGTCTTGTTATTGGGATCAATATTCATCACCAAAGGTTTGAGATGTGAGCCATCGGTATCGGCAATTGTTATCTCAACGGGTGCACTTTTGCTGCAACCTGTCGCGTCGCAAGCTTCGATTGTCATTTGGTAAACACCACCTTGTGCATAACTGAAGTTTGCGGTGGTTTGGCTGCCAGTGATTGGGCCTGTCGCGACCTGTGCGCCATCAAAATAGATTTTATACGTGTTGCCTGTTGTACCACTCCATTGGTTAAACTTAACGGCAATCGGCGCTTGATCATAATATTTGACCATTTGGTTATAACCAGCCGTGCTTTCCATGGCTAATTCAACTTTAGAAAACTGTAGATTATTCGACCCATAGACATCGACGCTAGGGGTTGCTGGTGCTGCCATTGCCGTGCCCGAAAGAGCCATTGCAATACTTGCGGCGCACAAAGTAATACGATTCATACCTATATCTCTCATTTCTGAATGTTTCACTTACATTTAAGCAAGCTGCTCTTCTGATAAGGCATTGAAGAACATCCATTTCAGTATTTACAAGACTTATTTTTTTTAGCAAAAAAATAAAAACGCTTTTCGAGTCATCGTTAAAATTTTGTTATGGGGATTCACCGTGTTACATCTTAAAAGCAATTCTGAGTCAGGAATTCAGAATTTTGACAAAGCAAAGCAGGTAAGTTTAATTTTTTACGCTAATTAAGGCCTTTGAAGAAGACTGAATGGCATAATTTAAAATTAAGAGAATGACATTATCACGTGACTAACGATCTGATAATATTGACGAATGCATGACGCATGCCTCGCACTAAAGATGTTACATTTCAATGAAAATTAGTCACTTATGCCGTTGAGAACTTGCTTTTACAACCAACTATCGGCAACCTCTACTCTATTGCTTGCAAGGATAAAATAATGAACCTAATTAAACCGACTTTATGTACATTAACCATGATCTTTAGTGCCTCTGTATTGGCTAATATCACTCTTGAAATTCCAGACACTATTAACTTATTAGCGGTGAATGGTCAGAAGCCCGAAACTTCTGGCAGCCTATTTTCCTCAGCGAAAAGCCTTGAGCTGGCCGATGGTGAACAACAAATCGTCTTCAAATACGCGCCTTATTTTACGCAAGGGAATGATCGCGTGATTATCGAAAGCGATGCAGTCATTGCCACATTCACCGCAAAGGATGCAAAACTGAATTTTGCCATGCCTGAATACCGTGATGCACATCGAGCAGAGAAAGAGATTAAAACAATGCAATGGTCACTGATTGACCAAGCAGGCCAAACACTAGAGATAAAGCAAGATCGCCTTCTTAAAGAAGGGTATCAAGTAGGCCGTGACTATATCCGTGAAGCAAATGACTATAATCGCGCAGGGGGTATTGCAGCTATTGGAATGACGGATGTTGCTATGCTGCAAAATGAACTAGCTCAGTCAGGAAATGTACAAAACGCCGCCGAAGAAATGCTGCATTTTTGGTACAACAAGGCTGATGAGAAAACGAAAGCACGCTTTAAAGAATTCGTTAATCAACAGTAATAACGTCTCAATATGAGCTCTCTGAATTGAGAGCTCATTAGTATTGAAGTAGTTTGTGCTTAGCTTACCAGAACAGCATCGCAATCATGGTCAGCAAGCCAATACAAGCAATATTTAACATCATACCCACTCGCATCATCTCACTTTGCTTAATGTGTCCAGAGGCAAACACTATCGCATTGGGTGGCGTCGCAACGGGCAACATAAATGCACAAGAAGCCGCAATAGCAATCAATACAGATAGAATCACGGGTGAAATACCAAAGGCTTCAGCAACACTGGCAAACACCGGAATAAGCAGCGCTGCACTGGCTGTATTACTCGCGAATTCCGTTAGGAACACCACGAAAACAGCAATCACGAATACAATAAAGAACAGACCTAAATGAGAGATCAGGGCACTTAGTTCATTGGCTAGGAAAACGCTGGTTCCCGTTTGCTTAAGTACGTTGCTCAAGCAAATACCGCCACCAAACAGCAGTAATACCCCCCAATCTGCCGTTTTTTCTACATCTTTCCAGTGCACCACTCGGGCAAAATTGACCAAAACAATCGCACCCAGCGCAACCAGAGTATCAAAGCTCGCAAAACCACCCAGCATGGCATTGACTGGTTTGCTAAATATCCAACAAAAAACCGTTAATGCGAAAATACCAAGCGTGACGACTTTACCTTTATCCCAAGTAACAGGTTCATAATTAAGCTCGAACTCTCCATTAAGATCCGGTTTTAATGCGAAATATAAAATAGTAATCGCAATGGGCAGCATAATCGCCGCCGTTGGAGCACCAAATTTCATCCAATCTGTAAATGAAAGACCAACCTCAGCCGCGGCAATCGCGTTAGGAGGGCTTCCTACGATGGTGGCAATACCACCAATGCTGGCGCTGTAAGCAATACCTAAAAGCACAAAAACATAGGTAGAATGACCACGGTCTTTATCCACTTTGCTGAGCACTCCAAGCACAAGCGGTAGCATCATCGCAGCGGTGGCAGTGTTACTGATCCACATTGAAAGCGCGGCAGTCACACCAAACAACATGAATACCGCAACGCTCATTTTCCCGCGCGCCATGATAAGAACTTTATCGGCAATAACTTTATCCAGACCCTGCCGATGCATAGCAGCAGCCAATGCGAATCCACCTAAAAATAGGAAGATAATCGAGTTAGCAAAGTTATTGAGCGCCGTTTGGGTGTTAAAAACACCAAAAACGATGGCCATGATAGGCACAAGAATGGCTGTGACTGTGACGTGTAAAGCTTCCGTTAACCACAGCACAGCAATGAATGCCAGCATACTAATGCCCAAAGCGACATTAGAATCAACAGGTAAGGCATTGTACAAGATAAAAAACAGGACAATATCGGCTAGGATGATAAGGCTGTTACGGTTAAAAAACCATTCTCGGGTGTTGGAGGGTAAAGGGACACTATCGTTTCTATTCATTATTATTTTTCCTTATGAGGGCCTACTGGCAACAATATGATCACACATATTCAAACAAGGAGATAATAATTATTGCGAAATTGTTAACCTTATCAAGACTATGGTTAACAATTTAACACTTTGAAATAAATGGAAAACTATTGGTTAAATTACGCCCATCCAATTACGGCTTCAAATTAACTTAAAACGAACACCTTAGCATGGTATTCCTGCCAACAAATCAAATCCGGACTTAACTTGTTCACCTTTCATCACACGTCCATGTCCTTGGTTTTGGGTGGTAATAAGTGACACTTTCTCGATTTCTTCTGCCGCTCGCTTTGAAACAGAATATTTGGTGAACTTGTCATTCTCATCGTGAACAATGACGCTGCGAGATTGACGCTGAGCAAGCTTATGGTAAGGATCGATAGATTGAATGGGATAACGATATTGATCGGCAACTTCCGCAACAACGGCCTCAAATAAGCGCATCGAATAGCCAGACCTTGCCACACTGCTGAATAAGTTATCCAAATAATCCAGCACGGGCGCGACCAATAGCATTGGACAATGCTCAATTTTATGATGTCGGCACTCTAATGCGGCGGCCGTCCCCATACTGTGTCCAACGATACCAGCAACATTGTCAATACTATCGAGTATCGCTTCCAACCCTCCAACAAACGCAGGAATGTGACCATACACGCCCTCGCTTTGACCATGTGCTGGGTGATCATAAGCTAATGCCGTATAACCACGTGCCGCAATATGCTCCATCAGTGGATAAAACTGACTTGCCGTGCCAGACCAACCATGAGTCAATAACCAAATGGGACCACTTCCGAGTTGATAAGTAGTCAGAGCCCCTTCAACGCACATTACACGGCCAGTTTTCAGGCCAATTGGCGGCTGGTTTTGAGGCTTACTTCTTGCCGGAGTCAACAATACATTTCGTGCAACTTTTTTGGCATGTGACGGTGCGAGCGTGTGATGAAGACGAGTGCTCATATTAACCAATGTACGTTTCACACTGAATGTGTTTGAGGTGCTAAAATAGATTTTTTCACTCACTGAGTTGCCCTTCCTCTCGAGAAAATAGAACGTTCGTACTATTTCTAATTAAAAATTTTTATTTTGTTAAACATTTGATTTTGTTAAATAAAAGTGCATCTGCGCTGTTGCGGGCTCGTTCTTCTCGCTGTGAAAAGCGAGAATTAGCTAACATTGCTGCTTCACTATATTTCGCCATCGAGACATTAAATCGCCCACGCCTTTCCAAAAATGTTGATAACTTTCCATTTGGCCGTAGATCGAGTAGAACAAATGAGCACTTAAATAGAGTCCATACAACTCATAAGCAGCCTGCTTTATATCCAATTTCGGATGAAACTGTGCACTATCAACCCCTTTTTGAATTTGAATTTGCAAGTAATGAATCCAAGTCGCGATGGTTTTTTTAAGTACTTTTTGAATTGCGCAATCACAAGTTGCGGCATCTTTCCACGCATCTAAAAACATACAACTGCCTTGGAATGAATGATTCCAACCTAACCAGTGCTCTAACAGCACTCGCAATTTAGCTTCGATATTCTCGTCGCCAATCAGGCGAGCCGGCGTAATAACACGCTCAGTAAACACAGAATGGGCATGCTCTAATACTGCAATTTGCAAATTTTCTTTAGCATTAAAATGCGCAAACAAACCACTTTTTGATAAACCGCACTGTTTTGCCAACTCACCGATAGTGAGACTTTCCAAACCATTTTCACTGGCTAATTCGAACGCTTTGTTCAGTACATTTTCTCTTGTAATTCTACCTTTGCTCATATTATGCCGACTCTCAATTCATACCATGCTATTTTTAGCACGTTCGTTCTTTTTTGCAAATTTGATTTTGCAAAATGAGGAACTGTGGAAGAATAGCAACGCTATGAGCAACTTCAATGGATTGATATGACAACGATTATCGAACAACTTTTGTTTTCGGCCTCAATTACAGGGCCTATCTGTTTGATGTTAGTACTGGGCGTTGTACTAAAGCGAACGAGGGTTATCAACGATAATTTCATCGATGTCGCGTCACGCATCGTATTCCAAGTCACCTTACCAGCCATGCTATTTCTTAGCATAGTCAAATCACAGCACGATTTTTCTTCCAGTGCAACACTGATTGGCTATGGACTACTCGCTAATTTCCTATTTTTTCTTTTCACGACTTTTTTCACCAAAAAAGCGTTCCCACAACATCTGGATCACGGCGTGATCATCCAAGGCGGGTTTCGTGCGAATACCGCTATTATCGCTTTGGCTTATGTCGCAAATACTTATGGCGAACCTGGGCTAGCATTAGCGGCGATGTACGTTGCCGCAACCACTATCCTTTATAATATTCAAGCGGTGATAACACTCACGCCAAAAGGGGAAAGTTCAGGGCTCAAAGCCGCTGGAGTGATTGCCAAAACACTCACCAAAAACCCACTGATTATTGGTATTCTGCTCGGTGTTTTATGCTATTCCTTATCTCTTCCAATCCCGAAAATGGTCACTGATGCTGGCCAATACTTTGCCAATATGACACTACCATTAGCACTACTGTGTACTGGCGGCTCACTCAATATAGGTTCACTCAGAAGCGACAAATCACCGGCTTGGTTTGCCACTGCCCATAAGCTGATTCTCGCCCCGATATTGATCACATCGGGTGCGTTACTTTTTGGCTTTCGCGGGTTAGATCTCGGGCTAGTCTTTTTGATGAGTGCATCCCCTACCGCTGCGGCCAGTTATGTTATGGCAAGAGCAATGGGAGGAAATGCAACCTTAGCGGCCAACATCATTGCATTGACGACCGTATTTTCACTGTTTACTTGTACACTAGGCATCTTCCTGCTCGCGTCTCTGAACTTAATCTAACCACCTTTCAATTCACTGCGGAAAGGTAAGTCAGGAAGGGCCATTCAAAAAAAACGAATCATTCCATCATGGAGACATCACTTTCTTTCAGTCCATGATTAAATAGCGTCAACAATTGTTCACTTCGTTCACCCATTTTAGGGAACAACAGATAGTTATTATTGATGAGAAAAGGTTTGGGATGGTGCGTGATCATTTCTCGCCATTGCGGTAAGTATTTATCCAGAGTGTAATAACCAATATGAATTTCTTCTGGCATGAGATCAATCCGCTTTTTCGCCAGCCGTTCGAAGTTCTGTTTTGGATCATTGACTCGAGACATGTTTATTTGCTGCGTCTCTAACAATCTGTCTAACTCGGCACCATAGCTGTAGGCAATGCCACCTCCTAAATGTAACCCCTTAAGATCATAGAGGCTTTCCCAGTGAAAGTCGGTTTCTTTATGGTGAAAAAACACGAAGCGTTCATCGCTCACCGCTTCGCTATAATAAAAATCTACCGTCCGCTCTTGGTTAAACATCCAAATGGCAGTCGCATCATAACGTCCAGCTTTGGCTTCGGCGTATGCTCTCGCCCATGGGAAAAAATGAAACTCAACTTCGTAGCCAGCATCCTTAAATACTTTACGGATGATCTCAGCAACAAAACCATTATTTTCAAGGTGTTGACCAATAAACGGCGGCCATTCACCCGCACTAATACGAATAATATGACTATTGTGTATTGAGGATGGCGCTGCCCATGCGGGGATAGAAATCCATGATAGGATGAGACAGAACCAAACCTCATACCATCTTAAAGATTTCATTGCCGTACCTGAACATTGAGCAAACTTTTAAGAAACATAACAAAAACTAATAAAACAAAACGTATACATAATATATTTATGTTTTTATGCTAGTGCAGTTCTTAAACCCACTTTTTGTAACCAACACGACAAAAATAAGGCCACGTGCTACAACATCAATGAGGAAAGAACCATGATGAAATGGATAGTCGGTTTAAGCCTACTATTTAGCAATGTTGCTAGTTTGGCAGCGACTTCGGTCGATTGGTTACAGGTAAAATCAGAAGACGGCATTACGATCTACTCGCGCCACCATAGCGATGGCTTAGTCCAAATACGGGCGCAAATGTTCGTACCCACCAGCTATTTCGCTTTTATGCGGCTATTAGATGACAGTGAACATGTACCAAACTGGATAGATAACGTGAGTAACAGCCGTGTGCTGCAAAAAATTTCAGATACCGAGAATATTGTTTACACCCAATTCTCGGCACCATGGCCAGCTAAAAACAGAGATATGGTGACTTATTCAAAATTTGAAATGCTACCTAATGGTTTAAGTTTAGACATAGTGGATGCCCTAAATTACTTGCCTGAACAACCGGGATACATCCGTATCACTCAAGTCAACGCACATTGGACGCTGCAAAAACTGACTAATGGTATGACTCACATCGATTATATTGCCTTCGCTAATCCAGGAGGTGCACTACCTAACTGGTTAGTGAACAAACTGTCCACTGACAGTGCCTTTACCACATTTAAAGGCTTGCGCCGAGAATTGGCCACCTATCAAGATAAACTTCACCCCGCCGTGAATGAATAGCATTCTTAACCCAATACTTGGCCAAAAGGAAGGTAAATAATATTCAGCACGATCAAGATAACCATCGCACTGAACGTTAGCTTCATACCACGAATCCGCCCTTTAAGTTGGTCACTTAAAATCGCTCTGGCATGTAAAATTCGGCCAACGATAAACGTGATACCTACCCCGTGGATCCACCATACGCTGGCACCATTAAACTCCAATAACCCCATTAGGATTAAAGTAATAGGAATGTATTCTGCGGCATTTCCTTGCGCGCTGCGAGCTAATTGCAGTGCTGGTACTCCACCATCGGCATATCTCACTTGGTTAGCCCGACGCTGTTTAATAACGTTAATCGCTAGCCACAAAAATAATGCTGAAAGTATCGATGCATATAGAGCAGTAACCATGGTCATTCCTTTTCAAGTCAGCAGTGTCTCTATAGTAGTGCATCAAGCACGTTCAGATCACTACTCTGATTCAAAGCAATCTCTAGTGCTGGAGTGGCTTAATCTCCTGCGCCGAATACACCTTATTTACTTTATCCCAAGGAATCGGGTCAATTGATACACCTGCGTCTTTTGCGCGTTGGTGAATACGCCCTAAATAAGAAGCCTCTTTATATGTGTCAGCTGTAAAACCGTTGCTATCACGATCCATGACTTTATCTGGTGCTAATTCTGCTAGATATACGGTCTCGCCACAACCTCTTAGCCAAACTTTGGCTTGTCCATTGGGCAGTAAACCGAACACGAATTCGGTGCGATAACAAACATTACCCAATGAACCATCTCGATTTTGGTAAAGACTTTTTCTTGCCATCAAACTTTTAACGTCTTCAGATACAGTATATTTGGTGACATAAAACTGAGTGTTGATAAGTGAAACCCAATACAAGTAAAGACTATCTGGTGGCAATTTAATCTTTACAACTTGCTCACCCTGCGTATTCATAGCAAAACTATGTACAGGCAATCCAAAACCATCATATTCAGGTAACCAATCTTGAATATTTTTTAGATCACTAATTCTCATAAAATGAGAAAAGGTATGCAAAGGAGACGTCCAGTTTTGCGCCTCATTTACTCCATAAGCTTGAGTAACTTTAACAGGGTAAAAAGAGGACATAGAGACGCTAACGCTCCATGCCTTCTCTGGTATTGGCCCCGCATAAGATGAGCAAGCACTTAACAATACCGTGATCAACAAAACAGATACACTTTTGAAATACATTCTATTTCCCTTTTTCGCATGGGTAGCTGGCACGCTTGTAGCAACCTTGACTTTCATCCCAAAGCGGTTTGAGTGCAAAACTATCATCAGATGAATGGTGAAATAAGTTTAACTGCATCAACTCTTGTTTACGTTTTGCATCAAACTCACTCTCTAACTTGGCATACTGCCCTTGCTTTGCCATATCCAGTACTTTTTGATTTAATGTCTTAAAACTGGTAGCTAAAATATTATTCGATTGTTCAGGAAAGTCGACAACTCTATAAGCACCACGATCCGGGTCTTGCCATAGAAAACCATCGTCATCGGCCACTGGCACCCCCTGAAACTCAGCTAAACCATACATTAATCTGAGGTATAAACGGGAGAGTTCACCTTCCACCTTACGCTGTATATAAAGGCGACCGACCACTCTGCCGCCCTCTTTTTTACCATGATTAATAAACTCAATTTGTGGCTCTGTGTAATCACTCTTCTGCCAACCGGTGGCTAAATCACGCTGTTTATACTCAGCCAGCTTTCTTCTCACGTATTGCTCGGCGCGATCCTTATCCCAGCGGTCAGAGAAAGAGCGGCTCACACGCTTCACCAACTTCTTCTCTAAGATCGGCAAGAGATAATCACTATTGTTGTAGCTCAGGCGTGAATGGTAACCGCCACCAATATCGGAATGGGCTCCGGGAAGAACAAATTCATGAAAATGCGCAGCCGAATCCACAGAGTTAAGATGGTTAAGGCTAAAGTTATAGCGGCACTCAATGCTAGGATCGGCGGTTAAATGAACAGCACGCCGAACGCGCTGAGGATCAAGCCATAACCTCACATCACCGTTATCATGATGAGTTGAAAAATCAAAAGAGAGTAGGTCAACCACAGAAGCTACGGTATCAAACAGGCCTGCAAAAGTAATCTCACAGTTGGCTTTAGCCTCATCTGCTTCATCCCAATCAAACCCATACGCCAAGGGAACGCCACTTTTTTGGCACGCCTTGCTAAACGCTTGAGCAAACTCGCCCTGCTCGCCATCCAAAACCACATTGATGAAGTGTCTTGCGGCAGCGGCTCCACGGCTAAAGCCAAATACATCAAACTGCAGCTTATTAAAACCGTCAACGGTATTCGGATCTGCTTCAGCAAAGACTGATTTAATATTTATAATTGACGTTGACAGTTGCTCTATGGAAGTACTGACTTTAGCGGTCACACCATATTTACCTATCCCAGCCCCCTGCCCAAAAATTTCCGATTCATCAGCTGGCGCAATATTTGTGCTATTTCCTGTACCAATACCAGTAACATATTCAGCTATAGAATAGGCAAGCCTGTTTTCAGAAAATTGATTTTTCTCATAAAGTTCAAACAACTTCTGTACATTGGTTAGTTCATTACTAGCACTGCCTGCCACTGTCTCTACTTCGCCTTCATCATTTTTAAATAAAGAGATAAAGAAATTGTCTTTTTTAGGATAATCAAAACACTCGCTCGATAAGTGAGTAGCAGGAATGTCGTTTTTAAGCCGCCCTGTTTTTCTGGAAATAATGTCGCAATCAACCTTGTATTTCATTTTCCATGTTTGATAGTAATTCTCTAGTTGAGTTTTCCCCCACTGCGCACTGTAGCTATTATTGGCCGTACCATCAAAAAACATACCTACACGTAAGGTAATAAAGTTAAATCCTCTCACTTTAAGAACATAACTTTTATCTGTCAGTAAATTACAAGCATCCGCTTGGCCTTTTTGGTGCCTTACGGGTAGAGCTTGTTCTGGCGTTAATTCGGTTAGATCGCCACTGGTTACGTTTAGAAAACTAGCACTATTACCTAAATGGTCTTGGTATTGCTTGGCAAAATCCAAAGTAGGATCGGCTTCATTATTGGGTGTTCTCAGTTTGCCCTGAGACTCTCTTAACCATTGTTCAGCATCGAGAGTGAGCGTCACCGGGCCGGGGGCAAGCGTTTTAAGCAAGATAGGTGCTTCACCTAATACGACGGGAAATTTATGCTTTGCAGAGTCAGTGATAGTACCAGTGATGCCTTCAAATGGCTTATTGAACTCATCACGGATGATAATTTCAATCCAATGCGTTCGATTTTCACACGGCGCACAAAAAGGGCTAACTCCTGTTGTACTTCTCATTACCAGCTCTCCTTAATGGCTTTTAACTCTTTCAGTTCATCCGATGTTAAATGTAAAGGATGGGATAAATCATCAAGCGCGGTATCGGTTGCAGTGACGAGTGCAACTAACGCATGCTGCTCTGCGACCTCGTAGCTATTTTGCTTTTCTAATGCTGATTGCAAGGCTGATAGTATCGTCTGCTGCGGTGATTCTAGGCGTTGTAAAAGATGCGGCAATAGCTCCCACCAACGTCTTTCTAAGGAATTGGCATGAACATTTATGTTGTACAAAGGCGCTAGGTGGTGAGGTAACATCTTCCACCAAGTCCCGTGGCGAAGCACAAATTCACTGCATGAGGTATTACTGAAGGTAATGAGAGCGTCTTCTTCATGGTGATCAATCGCCACCAATTGGTTGATGTTGCCTAAAAAGTGATTCACCTCAGTTTCATCCATCGCTCGTAGTATGGGAATAATCACATCACGATCGTAAAAACGAAACATCACTTCTTCGCCATCTAATGCGGCAACTAATAAGCTCCGCAGATGACCCAAAACTTCTTGTGTGCTTACCTGGCTTGACAACACTAGTCCTTGAGCAAGGAGCGATTCTGGCAACTCCAAGACAATATCAGTGACCGGAATTAGCCACGGTGATAGCGGCATAACTGAGTCAAACATGGAGCCATAAAATAAAGGCACGGCTTCCTCAAATCCAAAACCACTATTTTGCGCTAAAGCAAGCTTGTGAAGTTTATGATCAACCAACCAATATTGATGCTCTGACTGTGCTTCAAACCACGATTTCAACATTAGGCATCCCCGGCTAATGGGCATACTTTTACGGCTGGCACTCGTGCTTCTTCAGCTTGCAATAGCGCTTGGTAAAGAATGGTTTGAGGTGGCGCGGGGGATTTTTGCAGTTCAAGCTCACCAGGTAATAACGGTAAATCTCCACTAAAACCACTACCACTGCCCGCACTTCCGCCTGAGTTTAAATTAACGCCCGCCCCAGAAAGATGGACACCAGCAGGATCAACTTTGACAAAACTGCCACCGGCTGTCACGGTAATTTCTGACCCTGCTTCGATCACCACTTTTTGTCCAGCTTTGATGTGGATTTCATCTCCACTTTCATTAGTCCAAACTTGCCCTGATTTTACGTGCAAGGAACCATCGACCATTAATATACAGCTACCCTTAACCGATTCGCGGCTTTCGCCCTCCACCGTGAGGTGGTGGTTATGTTTAACGTGCGTAAACTGGTCGTTATCCACCGTGAGGTGCTGGTCGTGCTTGATGTGCGCCGTGGCATCATTGAGCACCAAGGCGTCTAAGTCTTTTTGCGCGTGTAGGTAGATTTTCTCTTGCGCTGCTTGGTCTTCAAAACTCAGCTCGTTAAACCCTTCTCCTTGGTGCGTTTCACTGCGCAGCACGGTTTTGGTTTTGTTATCCGGCAGTGTGTACGGCGCTTTGTTGGTCGCATGGTAGGTACGGCCTGTCACTATCGGTTGGTCTGGGTCGCCGTTGAGAAACGAGACGATGACTTCATGACCAATGCGCGGAATGGCTATCATGCCATATTGGCTGCCAGCCCAACCTTGTGAGACGCGCACCCAGCACGAGCTGTGCTCATCGCCGTTGGAATATCTGTCCCACGGGAAATGCAGTTTGACGCGGCCATGTTCGTCACAGAAGATTTCTTCGCCATCAGGGCCCACGACTAACGCCATGCAAGGGCCATCCACTTGAGGTTTGGCTTGCGGTGTCGCACGCCACGTGACATCAGCAGGAATGAGCGTGAATTGGTTGCTGTATGTGGTCGCGCCACTGCCGCCCTCTTCTTCCAATGCTTGTGGCTGACGCCCTTGATGATGCACTTGCACGACAACCCAGTCGCGGTTCATGCTGTCGTCAAGATGCTCTTGTAAGTCGAACTTTGTGCCCGCTTGCAGGCCCGGATGGTTACTTTTTCCGCTCGCGGTACGCGCTTCTCGTCGTAGGTACTCTAAGCGAATTTGATTAAAGGCTTTGCCGCTGATGTCGTCTTTAAAGCGACCCGGTGCATCAAAGTGCTCGTAGGTCGCTTGCTGGTAATCCATCTCGCGCCCTTGCGCTTGCTGAGCAAACGAGTAGCTCGGCTTTTTAAAACTGTAATCTTGCAGCGCGCTGTGGCTCACTTCGGTTTGGCTGTGTTGCGTTAATTGCGACACATAAGGGCTTTCCATCACGCCACCCGCAAGGGCGTTGTAAGGGATAGGCGTTTCTCGCTTTATCAGGCTTTGGCTGTCGTCACTGAAAAAGAGGGTGTGCTTCCCCTCTTCATGGATGAAGTGATACACCAAGCCTTCTTCGGCGGCTAAGCGGTGCAAGAAGTCGATATCCGTCTCACGGTACTGCACGCAGAATTCACGCTGAGCACACTCACGTTTCAGCGAGAAGGCGTAGTCGTTAATGCCCATTTCTTGCAGTACGATGGAGAGGATTTCGGGAACGGTTTTGAGCTGGAAGATGCGGCTGTTTTGGCGCAGTGATAACCGCTCTAATGCCGGGACTAAGGTCAGTGAGTAAAAGGTGTGATGATGGCCAATATCGCCTTTACTGAACTGACGCACAATGCCGTGCACACGCTGCACGACAAGGCCATCACGCAGCATCTCAAGCTGAGCGGTTTTGTCCACCAGCTCCAGCGCCGTTAAGCCAGATTGGCGGCTGGCCAGTTTTATCTCATAGCGAAAACCGTAGCAGCGCAGGCCCGCTTGCGCGCTATCAGACAGCGATTCCACGCCATGGTATTCACGCACCACTAACGTGTCGTCTGCCAAACCCTCCACGGTGAGCCTAAAACTTAACCTTGCCATCTTTTTCCCTTCCACTCTTTTATCGCAAAATGACACTAGTACAGCAAGTGCAGTGCCAGATATTTTTCTTTGATATTCATGAGCTTATAAACAGCTCGATTGACAAAGGCAACAAACTGCCTGATATGAGCAAAAAGTTGCCCTTCAATAACCAATTGTTGCTCAGCTTATTGAGTCTGAGCTTCCTGATTATGTGTCACAGTCAAATGCTCAAACTGCTTGTCGAGCTCGGCCATTTTCCAGCTCAAATTATTAAGCCGCTGCTTCAGAATCATAAACTCCTGTTCAGCCTGTACAACATCACCTTTTTTGAGCAACTCTTCGACATATGCAGCTCTCCCATAAATAGGTGACAGACTAATAGCGAACTCCTCCAGCGATTTGGTTTGTCTTTGCAGTTCGGTTAATTTTCCTTTTTGCGCGAGCAGCGCGATGTTGGCCATCTTGGTTCGCGTTTCACTAAAACGCTCCATAAAGCGCTCAGTTTGTTGCAGAGCTTCACGCTTAGCATCGGCAAACGCTTGATCAACCTCCAGCACCGATTCGGTTTGGGGATAAAGTTGCAATAACGCATCCAACACTTGCTGGGCTTCAACACGAGCCGATTCAAAAGAGCGCGCCATTTTTTGCTCAATCGCCTCTCGGTACAATGGCACAATCTCATTTGACAACTGTTCAAGCTTGGCTGGCGAGTTGGCCTGTTGAAACGCATTGACCTGCTCTGGCGTATGTAAAGCAGGTAACCTTAGGTTGGTTGCATAAGATATTGAGTTGAAAAACGGCAAATAAGTGACGGCTCCATACACCATCACAACACCAAGAACACCGGATATAAAAGCGGCCACATGCGTAACACGTGAGCGCTTTTGATTACGAACCTGCTCAACCTGTTCCGTTTGGGTATGACGCTTTAGCAGCGAATGATATTGCGTTTCTAAACGATCAATATGTTCAAAAATAGCAAAACCTACTCCTTCGAAATCAACCAAATAGTCCGGCTGTTGCAGCTCTAAAATGGCATGCATGCGCTCACAAAAGCGCTCACAACGGTATAAATCACGCAGTGCTTCATGATTCGGACGCAGATCTTTTAACTCCCGCACTACACGAGCATTAACCCAATCGAGCACTTCCTTGCGCATTTTCGCCGATTTTACGTCCGGTTTTGGCAAATTACTTAAGCAGCAGCACAACAGTTCAACACCATTGGCGTATCCCGCTAAGCCCTGCATTTTTAAACAGGCTACGGTGTAATAACCGCACAGCAAAAGGTCAATCCCCGGGCCTTTTGCTAATGTTTCACAAGAAACTTTCACCACAGCCCAGTCTGGACCACCTGATAATGGGTTGTTACGACGATTGATCTCATCTCTCACCTTTTGGTAGGCATCAATGTGACGAACAGCGGCAGCATCATCTATCAAATGAAAACGAGCGTGGTCGATAAATACAATATTGGACATGACTACAGCGTCCTAAGTGAGTTGAGGAGCGATGACCAATCGCTCCTCACTATTATTTTAGTAAAGGGTTTTCGAGAGTTTGAATGACTTAAATAACCGCTCGGTGAATGGGTTAATATCTGCCTCTGAATTGAGTCGATAAATCATCTCACCACCGTCAACTGCAAACTTAAAGTCAACCGACGTGGAACTAGCACCCACCACATCACCTTGTTCAAGCAAGCGGAAAAATGCCCACGGACCTTGGATATTAATACTTCGTGGCGACATATTATTTTTAGTCGGCACTAACGTTACTTTAGAGATCGCAGAATCACGCAGCGTATTTGGCCAAATCAACTCGACACTGTCTCTTGGGCCGTGACTGTAAGCGAGATATTGACCATCAACATTCAACACACTGCGGCGTTTGTTGTTGCTCAAGCGTAACGGTTCAACCGAGAAACTAACGTCTAAGACCCCTTTGCGGTTAAAGAAAGCTTGCTGAATTTTCTTTGCCTGCTTGAGCTGTTCTAGAACGTCTTTGCGAATAATCGACTGCGCGTTATCGTCATCATTGACCGCAATATTTTCTTCCACAAACATTCTTAGCTGGTTGTTGTAGAAGTTGTCTAATGTGCCGTTGGGCGCAAAAAACGCTTCAAAGTCAGAAAGAGAACTGTCTTTGTTGGATGACTCATTAAATGGATAGCGCCCAGCTAATTTCTCTTCAAAGGTTTTGTAAACATCATCATGCCAACGAACTTCAAGGTGCTTAATCGCTTCTTGTTTGACAACATACCAACTCTCATCCGCCAGTTTAGACACCATAGTATCGAGCGGTTTAGGCAAACCTGATGCAATACGTTTCACCGTGTAAATTGGATCAGCGTTCACTAATTTTACGCGTGCTTTAGTGGCATCAAGCGCAGCCATACCAACATCTGGCGCTTCTTGAATAGATTTGAGGTAATTTTGTAACTCTTCCACCGCCACTAACACTTCATTGATGTACGCTGGCTTATCACCGACTGGCTTGAGCATAGCGTTTAGTTCAGCAAAGGGCGCATCAATCTGCGAAGCAACTTTGTATTTTGGATTTTTTAACAGCTCTTTTTGCGCGGCTTCATCTTTAGGCACGCTGGCATACATTTGAGTATTGCTTTCTAAAGTGCGAAGCAAACGCTGCATCGGTTCAATGTTGCCAGTAAAGTTTTCTAATACTGACACCGCGTCATTGATGTCGCTAAAATACTTAACGCTGATTTCATTAAGAGCCGCACGCCAGGTATTGGTGTAGTCCGCCACATACAAGCTGCGGATTTTGTTACGAAGGTCATGCTTATCCGCTTCGCTAAATTGAGCCGATTTGGATTGCCCTAGTACCCAACTGTCGATCAAGGCCAGCTCAGAAACGGATTCTGATTGCGGCATAAAGTAATCTTCAAACCCTTTTTTGGTAAGCATTTGCGGAATATACAGCGAGCTGCTGTTGACCACTCGCTCTTCAAAAACCACATCAAAGACGGGGCCAATCAGGTTGCGTAAATTGATCGAGGGGCCAAGAACCGTTTGTGCATTCAACTTCAAATTACGGTAAACACGTTGATCGTTAGGCATAGAACCAAGATCAGACTGCACTTTCGCCACCACCTGATCATAAGGCTTCATCACCGACTCTGCATTGCGATCACCGCGCGCGCGATCACCCGCTAAATCCGTGTGTAACATGGCGTAGTCTAAATGCCCCAGTAGTTCTTCTTGGATCACGCGTTGCCCAGCGAACTCTTGCTGCCAGTATTTGGAGAAATAATCGAGTACATAATCCTTATAGCGGCCGCTTTTATCTACCATCATGCGATAGACGCGCAGCACGGCCAGCTTCTCTTCATCTGTTTTGGCTTGGTTAAGCTGCACAACGACATCAGCCATTAGCAGAGGTAAAAAGCGGTTTTCCAATAAATTCAAATAGGTCGCTTCAACCATTGGACCAATCGTGTGGCCTTGGTACAAACCAAAATCGGAAATGTACTGTGGTTTATCACGGAAGAAGCCAAACTCCAATGTCGCCTCTCGAATTTTATTGAGCGGCACGAGAACATCTTGCTGAGAGGCTAAATAAAGATTAGAGGGGAACTCGTTTTTGTACTCGTTTACTTTCGCTAACACCGCATCAGAATGCTTCACGTTACTAAGGTAATAACGATGCCAAGTGCCGACTAATAACACAGTTGCAATAGAACAAGCCACTACTGACAAACCAATCAAGCGCCGTTTTTGCTTCGCAACACGAAAATTATCTGAAGCAAGCCCAGCTTCAGGATAGATGATGTTATTAAACAGTTTTTGTGTGAAATAAACCGTTGAGTTTTTGGCTTGCTGCGCTTTATTAATGGCATGATCTAGCCCGTAACGACGTGAAGCGGCATCATCAAATGCGTTTGTGGGTACGCCCTGTTGATACACAGAAGTGAAATACGCACCACGCACCAAAGCCGACGTAGAGAACTGATCACTGGCCAATGCATCGTTGAAAAATTGTAATAAGATCTCTTTTAAACCGGAGATTTGACGCGTGAAGCTATAAATAGCATTGCGCTCTTCCAAATCCATCGGCACAGAAACCGCGTGCGGCAGTACATCATTAATGCGCTCAACAAACTGACTGTAGTCTTTTGAAAACTCGTTGAGCCAGTTATCCAAGTCATCAATAGAGTCGAGCGAAAAGGTAAAGCCCAGCACATCTTCACGCTGACTGCGCGAGTAATGTTTAAAGAAAGGTTCAAAACCGTGTAATAAATCCAATTTCGTCAATGCAATATAGACAGGTAGACGCGTGGATAACGTCTCCATCAATTCACGTAAACGAGCACGCAATAAATTGGCGTAAGCTTTACGCTCGGTTGCAGTTGCGGTTGCTAAATGAGAAACGTCTAACGCTAAAACAATACCGTTGAGTGGACGACGGCTACGCGTTCTCTCCAACCAATTAACAAAATGAAGCCACAAACGGCGCTCCATCGCACCATCGTTATCATTGCTGTGGTTACCTTGTGTCAGTAGCTCTCCATCTGGATCGATCAATACCGATTCATCGCCAATCCACCAATCAAACGAATACGGGTTTTCACTTTTTTGACCCGAGGCTCGCATTACCGAAGAAAAAACAAAGTTTTGCCCAGAGCGGTTGATGAGGCTGGTTTTACCGGCATTTTCCAAACCGAGCACTAAATACCATGGCAACGCATAGAGATAATTACGTTTATTGAGGTTCTCTTTCATGCTGACCATCACTTGGTTCAGCTCAACCTCTTGGCGCTCTTCATAGGCTTTAATTGGATCTTGGCGAAGCTGATCTTCACGCTTTTGCTCGGCTTTAAAACCTTGCAATTTTCGCCACTGCCACACGCCCCAAACGGCCAAGGCACCTAAAGTGAACAAGCTACTTGCCACTGCGCGAGCGGTTATCGATTCAAGTGGCTTATTCCCCGCGATCTCTAGCCAAGGGCCTGCCCACCAAATCGCAACATTCAATAAAATGAATGTGCTAAATAGCAAAATAGGCATCGCCGCGGCAATGCCCGGTGTTAACTTTCTTGCGATCCCAACAATAAATTTCCACATGGGTTTGTGTCCTTCGTTTACTCTGACGTTGTGTATTGTTCTAATTGCTCAACTAATGAGGGTTCCCAATCGGTAACGCTCATGGTGCTAACCTGAGCATGTAACGTTTGGTACTGTTCTTTCGCCATCGCATCTAAATTATTGCTATTTAACAAATCAGCCGATAATAACCGCCAATAGAATTTATCCCTTGGCTCACTGGCGCTGACCAGGCCATCGTTGAGCATAGAGAGCGCCACCGCAATGCCTCCCTCTTTCGCTAAGCTAAACGCCTCTTTGCGTTTGTCTTGCCAATCACCTGCTACTTGGCCTTGGGCGCTACTTTGCTGCTGGCTGAGTAGCCACTCTTTTACGCTCGCATTGACAAAAGGCTCGCCTCCTTTAAATTTCAACTCGAGCAGCGCAGGTAGACGTGCCACAAACTGCTGGCTTTCACTCAAAATGGCTTCACTCCACGCCTTTTGGCCTAAACTTTGCGCGATTTGATAGCTCATCATTTGCCCTTCAAACCAGTAAGGTGCCATGGTCAAACTCTGCTCTACCTTGCGCCATAAGGCTAAATCTGGGCTACGCATTTGGTCGTGATACTCTTTGATTCGTTCTTGCGCCATCGCCCGTAACAGTGTTTCCCCGCTGACGTCGTGCTCAGGTAATGAGGTAATACTTGACCACACGGCAAAACGCCTGACTCGTATTGCCAAGGCAATGCCGAACTCTTGTTCAGACAAAAACTCAGCTACCTTTAGTAAGGTCTGCTTAGTGGCTTTGTCACTTGAACTGTCGACTGAGATGGCGCTCTGGGTGGTGGTTTTACGTTCAACCGCCGGAGCCTCTTGCACATGTTGAGTCGCTTGCTCACGTTCTGTTGCACGGCGCAGTTGGGCTTGAACTTTAGCCACTAGACTTTCAACGCTTTCAGACATCAGTCCGGCTTGAGTAGTCGCTTGCTGTAGCGCGTCGATCGCGGTGTTTAACTCATCACGATCTGGTCCATCAAATTGTGCGAAATCTAACTTGTCGATGACTAAGGCTAACCGCTGCACAATCTGGCTGAAGAATTTGCGACGTGGCAAACTGCCTCTTTTGCCTGGCGCAGGGAAGCAATCTTCCCAGTAAAGGGACATGAAATCGCTCAGCAGCTGCAGCGACGTGGTGAAACGTAGCGGTGTGACTTGGTTATGCAAACACTGCAACAAGTAGATCAATAATTTGAGATCTTTACTTTTTTCGCTGAGCAGTTTGAGCGTACTGTGTTCGACTTCATCCCATTGCACACTAGCGTGGGAGAGTGACCCCACTTTCATCATTTGATCTTCAACAAAATCAAACAGCGGATCATCAATCAGCCGCTCACCCACAGGGTTATCGGCTTGAATAGGCTGAGTAATACAGCGGCGATAATCGGTTAACTCCATTGGAACTCCTTACCAACCACAGCGTGTTTTTAGTGCCGTTAATGATTGCGAAAGCTCGCTCGCATCAAACTGCAATCCATCAACAAAAGGAGAGTTTGAACGCAGCACAAGGCGATTTTCTCGCGCCATCGCTTTCATCATCTCAATCGCTGGCATGCCTCTGCCTGAGGAAAAGAGCAAACCTAAATCGTCACTACGCCAAGATTGTGCCTGCATATTAGCAATCGACACTTGGATGCGAGGGTCATCAATCGCGCTAGGAAACGCCAATTCCACTCGACTCAAATTGTCGATACAGCTCATCAGCAGCACAGGTTTAGCGTTATCGTCAAACTTTGTATTTTGATTTAACGCAACCAAAGTAATCCACGCATTCCCTTTATCATCGTCGCCCTCAACGGTTAAGTGACTTGCTTCCCCGTCTTGATACTGGCTGATGCTATCAAAGGCGCGTTGCCAAGATAGCGGCGCATTGGGCGTTGCCGCTTGAGGCATCACCACGTCAGAAGGCGTTTTAAACAGGTGGTCAAAACAGCTCAATCGCTCTAACCGAGATGTGATCGTAGTGCATTGCTCTGCTTGTGCTATAGCGTCATTTTCCGCATTCGCCATGGGGAAATACAGCGTCATAGAGAGGCAAACTGTGAGCCTAAACAACCGTTTATTCATGGTGTTTTAATCTCCAATTTTTGGCATTTATAGGCCAAGGTCCGCTTGGGAATACCGAGGCTTTGGGCCGCTTTGGCCCTATCACCAGCAAAGTATTGGAGGCGCTCACGGATAATACGAGACTCAAATTCATTCACCGCTTGTTTTAAATCATCCACCACTCGGCTGACACTTGACTCAGCTTTAGCGACCTTATGCCCATGTCGTTCAGTCTCTGGCTGCTGATCGGCTTTAGTGTATGCTAAACGTTGTGTAAAGCAGGACTCCTCCACCTGTGTGCCATCCAGTGTTTGCGCACAACCAAATTCAATAAGGTGCTTGAGTTCACGCACATTACCGGGAAAGTCATAACGTTTTAGGCAATCGATCGCTTTATAGTGCACACCCCGAATGTTGGTTGCATGCTGCTGATTAAAGCTGCGTACAAAATGTTGGCTAAGCAGTTCAATGTCATCCATCCTTGCCGCAAGGCGTGGCAAAGTGATCGGGTACTGAAATAAGCGGTAATAAAGATCCTGACGAAACGATTTATTACGCACTTGTTCGAGGAGATTGACATGCGTTGCTGAAACCAAACGAAAATCAGAAGATTGTTCGTTTTTACCGCCAATCGGCCGAAAAGATCGAGATTCCAACACCCGCAGTAATTTGGCTTGCAGGCTCAAGGGCATATCACCGATTTCATCCAAAAACAGGGTTCCGCCATCGGCTTGCGCAATCAACCCTTGTTTATCGCTATCCGCGCCGGAAAACGCCCCTTTGCAGTAGCCGAACAGTTCACTTTCCAATAAGTTTTCAGGGATAGCCGCGCAGTTAATAGCAACAAATGGCGCTTGTTTACGGGGCGAGAGTTGGTGCACCGCTTGCGCGACCAACTCTTTACCTGTCCCTGTTTCACCTTGCACCATCACTGAAAGCTGTGATGGCGCGGCGTTGATGATCTGCTCTCTTAATTTTTTCATCGCCAAACTGTTACCGATTAAGGTTTCAGAGAGGCTCGCAATTAATGAACGACGAGCGTTGTCTCGCTGAACGTCAGACAAGGATTCCGATAAGTTTTGTCGATTTTGTTCTTCCCGTTGCATCTCATTAAGCAACGACCACTGATGGCAAAAAACATCCACATACTTGATAAAATCTGGCTGCTCAAATAGGCCTTCCAAGGTATGGGTTTCACCAATCAACATCAAAATAGACTGAACTTGTGTATCCCCATTCGGTAACGGGTGTACAACCACGCTATCTAACATGCCGACCCGGCTAGTGAGTTGACTAAACAGGCGATTAGATTGCCAAAAAACCAATTCATCAGCGGTTAAGTGCATCGATTTGGCCGATTGCAATACATGGGCAAACGGACAATCAAAATCGGTGACCGACCAGCTTAAATTCAGCGGGTTATCCTGTGGCACTAAGGTACGGCCGTCTGAACTGGGAACCAGTAACAAGCAAGTATCGAGCCTTAGCTCTCGGCGCAGCGTTTCTACAAACAATGCGGCCAATTGGCTAGGCTTTCTCGCGACAACAAGCTCGGTTGCGTAAGCTAACCAGTGACTCATGATCACTCAACCTCTCCAATAAACTCACCCTCTTCCGCCGCTAAATAGATGCGTTGCACTGGTTGTTTATCAGCCAGTTTATTTAACAAAGCTAATGAAATCGGTGGTAGTAATTGACCTTCGATGATCGCTTCCAGCATACGAGCCCCATTTTCAGAGCGCGTTGCACGGCTTAAGATCTCTTCGATCAAGCTATCTTCAATCACCACGTCAGCGGCATAACGCTGTTTAAAGAGCTGCTCAAGGCGGGTTAACTTGCCACGTACAATCTGCTCTAGCACTTCTTTGCTGAGCGGTAGATACGGAATAATCTCCATACGAGCCAGTAAGGCGGGTTTGAAGAAAGCCGCAAGTTCTGGGTAAAGCTGCTCATCAAGCAACTGAGGCTGCTGCGCGTAATCGACTATGGTTTGGTAACCTAAATTCGAGGTGAGGAAGAAGACAATGTTTTGGCAGTCGATCACTCGGCCTTCACCATCGGCCAGCTCACCTTTATCAAAGGCTTGGTAGAAAATATTGAGCACTTCTGGGTGCGCTTTTTCAACTTCGTCTAACAGCACCACAGAGTACGGCATTTTACGAATCGCTTCGGTAAGAATGCCACCCTCACCATAACCAACATAACCCGGAGGCGAACCAATCAGGCGTGAAACGGTATGCTTTTCTTGATATTCCGACATGTTGATGGTGGTTAAAAATTGTTTACCACCATAAAGTTGTTGCGCCAGTTGGACTACCGTTTCGGTTTTACCAACGCCACTTGGACCCACGAGTAGGAAGGAACCTTTTGGACGCCCCGGACGGCGCAAATCCGCGCGCGCCGTTAATAAGTTACGGTGAACACGCTCAATCGCAGTATCTTGCCCTTTGATTGCCTCACCTAAAATAGCCGTTAGGTGGGTGATTTTATGCAGCTCATCGCTGTTCATTTGGTCAACGGGCACGCCCGTCCAGTCCGCAATCACTTCCGCTATTTGCTGAGCATCGACTTGTGGATGCATGAGGCGATCATTATGAGGGATCTCTTCTAAAGCTCGATATTGCGCCTGCAATTGAACAAGTAACTCATCGCGCTCAACTTGGGTCTGCTCACCATGATCCTCAGCGCCATCTAAGAGCTGATCGCGTAGGGTAATAATGCGCTCAATGATCGCTTTTTGCTCTTGCCAGCTTTGAGTCAAGGCCGCTTTTTCAGCTTCATCGGCCACTTCTTGGCTACATAGCTCATCCAAACGATGCGAATCAACCACTTGACCTAAATATTGAGCACGCTCAAGCATATCAATTTCAAGTTGACGTTGATGGCAAGCGGTCTCTAGTTGCGCTAAGCGCTTCGGCGGTGTGGTGATATTAATTGCAATACGCGCGCAAGCAGTATCCAACACATCAATCGCTTTATCCGGCAGTTGTCTACCTGAAATGTAACGCGCTGAAAGCTCGGCGGCGGCTTTCAATGCATCATCAGTAATCAATACGTTATGGGCTTTTTCGTAAACACGATTCAAGCCACGCAGAATATCTACTGCTTGGCTGATGCTCGGCTCTTCTAATTTCACTAACTGGAAACGACGAGTCAGCGCAGGATCTTTTTCAAAATACTTTTTGTACTCTTTCCATGTGGTGGCTGCGACAGTACTGAGCTCGCCTCGCGCAAGAGCTGGCTTGAGCAAGTTGGCCGCATCACTACCACCCTCTTGGTTGCCAGAACCAATTAAAGTGTGCGCTTCATCGATAAACAAAATGATCGGTTTAGGCGAGGTTTTGATCGCGTCAATCACGCCTTTAAGACGTTTTTCAAATTCACCTTTGACTGAAGCACCCGCTTGCAACAAGCCTAGATCGAGTGAGCACAACTCTACATTTTGCAGCTGTGTCGGCACATTGCCCGCAACGACGCGCAATGCAAGTCCTTCAATCATGGCGCTTTTACCGACACCAGCATCTCCCACAACGATAGGGTTGTTTTTACGACGACGACACAAAATGTCGATCATCAAGTTGAGTTCGTTTTCACGACACAATACTGGGTCAAGTTCGCCGTTACGCGCTTGCGCCGTGACATTGGTGCAGTATTTATGCAGTGGCGAAGATGACGCTGCATCCAGCGCGGCAGGAGCTTGAGAACCCGCTTTGCTTTTTTCAACCGCCGACTCGGAAGAGTCTTGCAACAGCGTATCAAACCCTTTGTTTAGGCTCTCTTTGTTGATGTGTTCAAAAAGACGGATTAGTTTAAGTGGTAGATAACGATCAGCGCGCATCAACGCGGCTAAAAACACCACACCTGAACGAAGCTGATTCTGATTCAGCTCAGTGGTAGAAAGCAACCAAGCTTCCTGCAATAGCTCAACCAACAGTGGCGAGAATGCTGGATAGGTATCTAACACTTGTTCACGAGCGTAACTGGCACTGATGGCTTGTTTTACGGTTTCCACATCTAAGTTAGCGTGCTTAGCTATCACACGCACATCCGAAAGTGGGTTCTCTAGCAACACATGTAAGAAATGCTCATAGGTCACTTCTGGGTGCTGACGTTCAATACATAATGAAGCGGCTTGCTCTAGGGCTAGCTTACTCTGTTCATTGAGTTTTGAAATTAATGTGGGTAATTCAATACGGATCACTACAATCACCTAGCCTTTTATAATTAGAGTATTTGGTTCAATTGGTTTAATACGTCTGCCGATTGGCTGTGCAGTAAATAGGAATAGCCTAAAAACACACCGACCCAAATAATGACAAAACCAAGCAGTACTGACCAAACCGGTAACTGCCTGCTTAACTTATATTTTGATTTCACCACATGGTCCGTGGCGGAGGTCAGTTCTTTCGGCTCGTTTTCATCCAACGAACTGACGGTGTCATGTAAACGACTGATCACCTTTTCACGCTCGTTGTGGCCGTTTTCCATCACACGGTATTTACCTTCAAAACCTAACACTAGGCATTGATAGATAAACTCTAGCAACGCGCGATAACGTTTAGGTTCACCTTCCAAGCGACTTAAGATGGTAAATACTTTTTCGCCGCCCCAAGTCTCACTGTGGAAACGAGACAGCATAGAATGTTCAGCCCACACACTGGATGCACCCCACTCGGTTCCCATGACGGCTTCATCCAAAAACGCACACAGAATGTAGCGATAAGCCATCAAAATCGCATGCTCAAACCCTTGCTCGGCAAGCTCGATTTCAATCGCTTTAATCTCTTCTACCGTCTGTTTGTAGATCTGCTCAATGTTGTCACACTCTGACAAGCTGCGTACCCGCAGCGACAAACCAAACAGAGGGGTAGCAGCATCAATCAAAACATTAGGGTTATCACCACGTAGTTGAAACCAGTAATCTTGGTCGTGGTTGATCTGCTCGACGCTGTCAAAAAGCAGACCGCTGTATTGGGTGTTTTTTTTATCAATGGCCATCATCAGCTCCTAATCGCCCAGAATTGCAGGTCAAGATCTTCAAACGCACCCGCGACATGGAAAGCAAAACCACTTGAGCGACCTAACATCGACCATGCTGAGCTGGTTTTATCCAATTGGTAATAGGTATAACCGGCGTGGTAAGGCAACTGCCTTGGTGCCACTGGTAACGGTGTAATTGGAATGCCCGGTAATTGCAGTGAAATGAGCTCGCGGATTTTCTCCACTGACGATACTTTGGTCTGCTGAGTAAAGAGACGACGCAGTTCATCTAATGGCATGCGTGCTTTCACCGCGATGATGAATTCTGCGCTTTCAACCAGTTGAGGGTCGTGGATTGGGGCAACCATCAGGCCGTACTTACGTTTATCCAACTGAATCGAGACCGCTCTAGGCTCAAGTACGATACTTAGGCTCTGTCTTAAGTTGCGGATCAGCGGCCCAAAAGAGTGGGTCGGCATTTCATGGTTGTAGCTCGGGATGCTCGGTGGTAAACGACTTTCATCGGTAAATGTAGCCAATTCTCCACATACGCATGACAGGCACTCAAATAAACGTTCCGGGTGCAAACTGCGTAGCTCTGCCAAGTGTTGCATCTGGGGTTGTAGACGATTCAGGGCTTGCAACAGCATAAAATCAGACACATCCGCGACCCCGCCTTGAGAGGGAGAGCTGATACGTTGAGCAATGTTTTTGGCACGTTCGCGCATTAACCCAGATATTTCGTTAATAAAACGGTGCAAAGCCGCATTGCTCGCAACATTAAGATGGCACGGAATAAAGTCCGGATCGAGTACGACACTGCCATCAGGACGTTTTTCTAAAATACGAGCGATCGCAATTGAGGCGTAAGAGCTTCTGTCTTCTTTTTCAAGCATCAACTGCACACGAACAGGTGAGACATCTAGCGTTGTGGTGTCACCGCGCACGGTATGTACATCACGCACTTCTAGACGATTGCTTAAATAACGCCCGGTTCCACGCTCTTCAGGCCAGTTAATCTCCATTAACGATTCACTGCGAAGTGGCACCGCTAAATAGACCAACTGGTTTGCAAGCGAAGCATCGGCAATCTCGAGCGCATCTGGCAACACATCTTCCTGAGGAATACGGAAAACGGTTCCATCAGGCATAATACCAACCGCACGTTCGATCGCGATACGACCAAAAGAGAGATATTCAGGGTTAAGTGATAACTCTGATACTCCGTAAAGGTAGCCACTGACTGATGAGATGCGTTCATCAATATGATATTCAAAATAGCGTTGCTGCTGCTGGAAATGCTGCGGTTTAATGAATAGACCTTCATTCCAAATGACACGATTACGCGCAAACATCTTGTTATTCCACCCTTTCCAGTTTTACATCGTAGTCTTTGAAATACATCAAAAGATGATATTCCCTACCTTTGTTAAGCACTTTGACGGCCTTTTTCCATTCACTCAGCTCAGGTTCAGCAAAATGCGCCATGACCCCAATGTAGTTCGTGCCTTCATCAATCTCGAACGCGTTCACAAACTTAAACTGGCCTGGTGTCATTACATAATCGTAATTGGCGATAAAATTGCTGCGTAACGCTTTTTTGTAGTCTGCTTTTACTTGGTCATAATCGGCAGACATAAACATCGAATCATCTTTGAGCTCAAACACTTGAACCTCTATCGGCGACGCTTCACCCCAAATATTAGGGTTAGTACCTTCATCACTAACGAGACTGAACGTTACCTTGGTCGGCTGTGTGGCTGGCTCATACTTTTCTGATGAGCTACAGGCGGTTAATACCGTCAGTAGCATCAGCAGGACAAAAGACCGCTTGTTCACCGTTATAGCTCCAGCTGTTTTTCACGAATTTTCTTGTCGTAAGACTGCTCGAAAATTTCCCAAAACAGTTTCTCAAATCCTTTTTGGCGATTAGAAGTGAGCTCTTGGTAGTAGTGGCAATACATCTCCCACGCCCAAGCATCTGAAGAGTGGTTCTGTGCATCACTATTGCGCTTGTAATGTTGGAAACGGCGCAGTAGCACTTGAGGAGAAAAGGCATTAAGAATCTGATTTAGGGCTTCGCTAGTGGCGTGCTGCATTGCTTCGTTATGGTCGCGCACATTTTTTAGGCTTTCGGCAATCGCCGCTGGGGCAGACAAGTGCACCACACTTTTATCAGCATCATACAGAGTACGAATGGTTTCTTCGTATGATAGCCCCAAGCGAAGTGGGTTATCTTCAATCGGTTGCAAGTTACGATTCATCATACCAAAACGCCCTTCACTCACTTGCTGGTGAAGCTCAAGCAAACCTTGCACACAAGCTTGCAACGATTGCCCAAGCTCTTCTGAAAGCATGTGCATTTTCGCCATATCGTGGCTATTGCCAACGTCAACACCTAGCCCGGTGAGCATAGGGCCGGTCAATAAGTGTGATGCATTGTTTGACGAGCTGTTGTGTTGCTCGGAGTGAGGGTGGTAGCTTCTCGCCACTTCTTCCTCAAGTAGATCTAATACTTTATCGTCCATCGCTAAGCCCTCAGGTACGTTGTAAATACTGTTATTAATGTTCAAATGAGTCGGTGGTTGCGCAATCTCATGGTGCTCAACAGCCGGAATAGGTGGTAAATCGGTGGAGGTTTTGCCAAAACCGAGAATTTTCTTTAATCGAATCGATGACGTCATCTCATACTCGCTGTCAGCTTGAGGCGTAAACTGCAGTTGCGACTGCTGGCTATCGTATTCTGGCACTAATGAATGTTGTGCTTGTGCGAGTGGTTTTTCCGTCTCTTCAAGCAACGACTCTTCTTGTTTAATGCCTTGCAATAAATCATCTAAAGCGGCGATAGGGTCCATTGAACTCGGCTCTGGTTCATCCTCGTCGCGGCTGATATCATCCAATGGACCATCTTTGAGTAGATCGAGCCCCTCTTTAGCAAACAGCTGATCCAAAGAGCCATTAATCAGAGAATCGTCTTCACCCACTTGACCAAAAATGACACGAATTTGGTAAGGTCCAATGGCCACTTCATCTTTATGCTCCAACTTAGCCGAGGCACCTTGCCCTAACGGCTTATGGGAACCATTAACATAGGTATTACCAACCAGATCTTGAATGCAAAACGCACCATCAATCACACGGATGGCACAGTGATGATTTTGAATTTTCCCTTTACCGTCACGAAGCTGCCAATGCGCATCACTTGCAGAGCCAATCACACCGCCTTGCACATTAAACATCGCTTGTGCGGATAATCCTGATTCCAGTAGTTGCACATTCGTCACTACCATTGAAAGCGTTTGCTTCTTCTGCATATCGCTATTGCCTTACTTGTATAAGCACGCTTTTGTCCGCCAAATCGCGCCCTAAAAATGATGACCAACCCAAAGCCACACCACTGTCATGGCATAAACTCATCACCGGAGCCTCGCTCTCGTGCATGGTCAGCTCAAGGTCGTAAGCCATCTGCTCTCGTAAAATAAACTCCACCAACTTACACAGCGGTTGATGTTCTTTGCCTGATGGCAAAAAATCGGCAAATCGTTCTCGAGTTAAGTTTTTGATACAGATAACAAACTTACCGTTACAGTCCATCACTGACTCACCCAACATGCTGTTGATCCCAAGCTCACCATTCTGCTTACCTAAGCAAAACTGCTGATAAGGCTCTATCCGGACTTTGCGTCGAACCCACTGGCGAATACTGACTTCTTGCAGATCAAAACAGTGCGCGATGATGCCAGACACCACTTGCGGTGAACGACTTCGGCCAGCCAAAGTGCCCGCATAAGCCAGCATCTTGCACCAATTTATCGGTGTTTCGCCGCGCAAGTCCGCATCACCCAAACCGACTAAAGCAAACAGCTGTGATGAAAATTGATCCTGCGCACCCGCTTGAAAACGGACGTAATAGCGATACTTTCGCCATACGCGATATACAAGGTTAATCAACCGGTTATTGAAAAAATCTAAAAAGGGCCGCTTGAAACCACCGGGATCTTCTTCGACCAATTGCTGCAAAATAAAACCAGGCAACGGTGACTGTGCCCCAGTTAATCCGAAAAAATTGGTTTGTAAGATCAGGCGCTCATCCGCGAACTCACGTAAATCCGTTACGTCCGCTGGTGCAAAGCCTAAACTGGGGTTGGCACTGAATACCAACTGGCATGTCCGCTCCCAATCTTCTGATTCAGGATTAAACGCATTAAGTTTTTGCAGCAGTTCCACCAACTGATAGAAGTTGTACGTTCGTACATCGCTTGGTAAACCCAGTAGAGGCTCCGGCACAGCCGCCGCAGCCATCTCTAGATCAATGGCTGCATTCCTGTCTGTGTTCCCCATGTGTACTTCTCTTGATTGGACGCGTTAATAACGATCAGCTCATGAAACGAATTGATGCTGGCATATAGGGCAAAAAAGTGGCTAAGCACGGTGCCAAAGAGGTAAAGCTCCCCTTCTGAACCAAAACAGTTTTGATCAATATGAATCGTCGATTGCAGCCCTCGCACTGGCAAACCGCGCAATATTTTATCCACGGGTTGCGACTCAATTTTTTGGATCCCTTCAAGACGCAAACGCGCAACACGCTCCGCTTGGCGATCCACCAAGGCTCTGAAATCGTAAGCTCGCAACACACTGCTTAAGGCATCTTTGGACAGCAGCGATAAATAATTCAGCGATAAGTTAGAAATCAATACCCACAATAGACTGCCATCCAGTACTGGGCGCAGAGATTGTGAAGGCACGGTAATATTGCTGAAAGTGGCAAAGGGGGGGGAGCTGTCTGTCGGCTCACAAATGTCACCGACACCGAGTTCGAGCGGTAATAAGCGATTGGTGCAGGTGAGTTTGAGCGAGATGGCTTCATCGACATGCATGGATTGCGTTTCATCTCCGCGAATGAAAGAGATGAAATTATCAAATCCATCGCCACGGATACTGTCTCTCACTCGCGTGCGGTAATAGAGCGCTTCACGATTTCGAACCCGCTCCACTTCATGCTGAAAACTTTCAAATGCTGAATAGACACGTTTTTCACCCCGAATTCGTTGGCTGGCTTGAGTTTTGTCTTGCCAACCGAACACGCCGTCAACGCTGAACACTTCATAGTGAGAAGGGTAACGACTAGAGGGAATAATGCGATACTCTGAACGCTTGCCCGTTAAATCGATCGGATCGGCATCATGTTCAAACAAATTAATGACAGGGGTGCAGTACAACTGGAAATTATCCTGACGCACTCGAACGTCCGCTGGCAAGGTTTTCGAAAAACTGATTTTCAGTTTGAACGCACCATGCACTGATTTCGGCACTACGCTAGCCAGACGGGTAATGTCAACAAAATGAAATGCTTCAGGAAACGACAAGTATTCCTGCAAAACGCGATAACCTTCATACACATTGGAAGGATAGGGCAAAAGCGACTGCTCGCTATCAAACCCGACCGTTTGGAAGCTATTGCGCGGCAGCGTAAATTCTACCCCCGCGACTTCAACAGAAATCTTATCGAGGTAGTGGTTGAGCCATAGATAGAGCATTTGTGAGCTGTATTTATCACCACCTAAGTAAAAGCGCAGATCATCAAGATGCGCATCACCGACGCTTATCTCACCCAACATATTAAGCGACACTTCGATGATGGTCGCTTCTCTAGTATGCTGCGCAGTGACGTCAGTACATTTCAGTGGGTAAATCTGCACGTCACGACAGGTTCTAAAGTGACATTTGGTGCCGAAAACAGGCTTGCTATCGAGCTGAGTGCCACGAGCGATTTGCTGCTTATCACTGACACTTTTATCCGGTGTGAACGAGACAATACTCATGCTTGGCACAGGACGTAAGTAGTTTGGCCATAGCATGTTGATGA
Source organism: Vibrio sp. B7 (assembly GCF_963888765.1). Taxonomy (NCBI): domain Bacteria; kingdom Pseudomonadati; phylum Pseudomonadota; class Gammaproteobacteria; order Vibrionales; family Vibrionaceae; genus Vibrio; species Vibrio sp. B7. The sequence continues at coordinate 308,438 of NZ_CAWPKR010000022.1, read as the reverse complement.
TGGAGTGCGTTAGCTCAGGAAATTCATCTTCAACTTTTTCGCGCAAGCGAGCGGTGAGAAAGGCGAATCCTTCCAATAAACGCTCGACATCAGGATCCGTCGTTTTACCGTGTAAAAAGCGAGAGAGTTGAGGATGAATTTCAGTGAAATGCTTTCCTTGTTCTTTAAGGAAAGCAAGCTCTTCTCTGAAGTACTTATCTTGAGCCATAATTTTCTAATACACTCGGTACTTTCGGTTTTGATCCAGTAGCAGGTTGAACTGCACTTTCTCATGTAACGCATCACTGTTTATTTCGGCCACAATATGGAAGCGCAGCATCAAAGGGCTAAACACGTCCGACTCGGATCGAATCACAATATTTCGTAAACGGGGCTCATACACATCTAAGCAGCTTTGTATCGCAAGCTTAATCCGCAGCGATAAGTCTAAGGTTTCTAACGTTGCATCGTTAAAATCCACTAAACCTAACGTTGGAGCACTTTGTGCCTCACCCATGCGAGTATTCAAAATATTGGAAACATTGCGTTTGATTGATTGGAGCACATCCCATGCATTTGGCCCTTGAGTCAAAGACATAGGCTTGGTGCCAGCTTCTAAACGTTCAAAGAAGCCGACACCAAATGCACTCTCTTCAGGTGCAATATAAGTCATGGTTATGCTTGATCTAATCGACCAACCAATGACAATTCAAAGTTCGCGCCCATGTACTTAAAGTGAGGACGAACAGAGAGAGAGACCTGATACCAACCTGGTTCACCTTCAACATCCATGACTTCGATTTTTGCAGCACGAAGAGGACGACGGCTACGTACGTCTGCTGGTGGATTTTCTTGGTCAGCCACGTACTGTTTGATCCAACCATTAAGCTCGCGTTCAAGATCTTGACGCTCTTTCCAAGCACCAATTTGCTCACGCTGTAGCACTTTGACGTAGTGTGCAAGGCGATTGATGATCATCATATATGGCAGTTGCGTGCCCAACTTGTAGTTGGTTTCTGCTTCTTTGCCTTCTTTGGTATTCGGGAATATTTTTGGCTTTTGGATCGAGTTTGCAGAGAAGAATGCGGCGTTATCACTGCCTTTACGCATGGTTAAAGCAATGAAACCTTCTTCTGCTAATTCAAACTCTTTACGGTCAGTCACCAACACTTCAGTTGGGATCTTACTTTGCAGTGCACCCATCGATTCAAACACGTGCACTGGCAGATCTTCAACCGCACCGCCACTTTGTGGGCCAATGATGTTTGGACACCAACGGTACTTGGCAAAGCTATCGGTTAAACGAGTAGCGAAAGCAAACGCGGTGTTACCCCATAGATAGTGTTCGTGTGAAGCGCTGACACTTTCCACATAATTAAATGATTTAATTGGGTTTTCTGTTGGATCATAAGGTACGCGCAATAAGAAACGAGGCGCAGTCAAGCCAAGGTAACGCGCATCTTCTGATTCACGTAGAGAACGCCATTTAGTGTATTTAGGGCTTTCAAATGTTGACTTAAGATCCTTGATATTTGGTAGCTCTTCAAAAGAATCGATACCAAAAAACTCAGGGCCTACACTAGAAATGAATGGAGCATGAGCCATCGCACCAAGTGCACCCATGTATTGCAGTAGCTTCATGTCAGGGGTTGATGGCGTGAAAGCAAAGTTACCGATGATAGCGCCAGTCGGCTCACCACCAAATTGGCCATAACCAGAAGAATAAACGTGCTTATAAAGACCAGATTGCGTCGTTTCTGGTGCAAATTCAAAGTCTTCAAGCAACTCGCCTTTCGTTACATGCAACAAATCGACTTTGTTGTTTTCACGAAAATCGGTACGGTCAATAAACAGTTTCAAACCACGCCATGACGATTCCATCTGCTGGAAACGCTCTTCGTGCAAAATCTCATCCATTTGAGCACTGATTTTCTTATCAAGCTCAACCAGCATTTGATCAACGAGTGATTTGTTAACCGGCTCTTCCGTTTGATTCGAACCGATGAGATTCTCAATAAACGCAGCAACCCCTTTCTTCGCAACATCATACCCTTCTTCAGTCGGTGCAATGCGCGTTTGTGCCATGATTTCATCAAGTAAACTGCCTTGGGTGGCACTTTGTCTCTCTAAGACGGCTTCAGTAGTAGACATCAATTTCGTTCCTAAATTTGATTAAATAAAAAGTTGGGTTGATCAAGCCTTATGCTTGAGGCTCTTCTTCTTTGCCGCTCACTAGGCTTAGCTCAGATAGAAGTTTTTCACGCGATTCTTCCGAATTTAGTAGCTCTTGTAGACGCTCTCTAAATGCGGGAATATTGCCCAAAGGACCTTTTAAGGCCACAAGAGCTTGGCGTAGCTCAACCAATTTATTTAATTCTGGAACTTGTGCTGCCACTGAATCCGGTTCGAAGTCAGCAAGAGATTTGAAACTAAGCTCAACAGGAAGCTCAGCATTTTCATCGCCACTCAGTTTATTGCGCACTGTAGTGGTCAGTTTCAAATCGCTTTCACGCATAACCGCTTCAAAGTTGTTCTTGTCCACTGAAACGGTTTGTCTCTCTTCAAGTGGGGTCTCTTCGGTATGGCCTTTAAAATCACCCACCACCAGAGTTTTTAGCGGTAACTCAACTTCAGCCTGTGCATCTCCCGTTGCTGGAATATACTTAATATTAATCCGCTCTTTAGGAGCTACACTTCCTTCTTTAGACATATTACGTCTCCAATACCTATGCCAATCATTGTCAAAATTACGGACAAGAGCGTAGCTAAACTTAGTTACCACTTACTCAGGCCGAGGGTTACATAACGTTGTAAAAATTAAAGTTAAATCTATTGGACTTAAGTTCTAATAGAGCTCAAGTCTCTTAATATTTATTATCTGGTAGATTTTAATGAGCATTTAAACAATAAATCCCATTAATTAGCATTAGCTATTAAACTCTTCCCTAAATTACCCCATTAGATTTATCGATATTTTCGTGGGGATTTAAAATTCTCGGCACATTCTATTCATATAGGAGCATTTTAAATATAAAAAATCACAAAAACATGATCTTCACCCAAAAAAATATGCCGTTTCTAATACTGTATAATTTACCTAATTAATATCCCAAAAGACATCATGATAATAAAAATTCAGATTATTCTTATAGTTAAGAAATATGTCATTAGCTTGTGCTTTTTCTTGCTCACTCATCTTACCAGCAAGGCTTTCTTCCTCTAATTCCAATATTGAGTAGAGCGACTGCATACGTTCAGTACCAGCAGCAGAGAGATATAAATCTAAATAGGCTTGCGCTTTGATCCGATCGGGAGTCACAAAATGATAGGATGCGCTATCGCCGAGCAGAATCTTAACTACCGTTGCCAAAGAGGTAATATCACCTTGCTCTAAGGCCATCAGTCGCCATTGATAGGCATCTTCAAAACGGCCTTTGCTCTCTAAAATACCGATGTAGCGTCTCATCGCAGGGATATAGTTTGTCTTCGCAGCCGCGAGATAGAGCTCTCTCACCTTGGTCTCCCTTTCCCCAGGCATTAAAAACAGGCCTCCACCAGCTTGAACTTGCTTTGCTTTATCCATCAATGCTCGTGGATGATTAAAACTGACCGCTTTATCGAGATAGTAGCTATACATCTCGTTATCCATACCTTTGTAAAACTGGGCAAGCTCGTAAGTGGCTTGTGCAGGATCATCTCGTCCTAAACGAATCAAACTATCGTAATACTGGCTTTTCCAATACTGCACATCGCGATCTCTTAACCACTTGGCATCAGTATAAAGATGTTTCATGGCGCGACGATTGCCTAATTCTGCGGCTTTAAGCAGATATTCACGCGCTTCAGGAGGCGTTCTAATGGTCGTTTTGTAGTTCGAAAGCTCCATCGCGTAGAGAAAGGCGGCATCCGAATTGTCGTTGTCTGCCGCGTACTGGAGGTATGGTCGCGATTCCATATTTTTGTATTGCGCTCGAAGCAGTCGTCCGGTAGCAAACGCTTTTTCTGGAGACATATTTCCTACTTCATACACTTCTGCTACAGACGTTTCTTGCTCAGCATGTAACACCATCGAAGGAAATAAGGAGAGCGCTAAAATGGCATATGTTTTATTAATCCACATTGACGCGGCTTCCAAACTTGACGCTTGCGGAACACACAATGATAGACGTTGGCAGAAATCCATCATGAACCGTTTCCATATTACCCACTACAATACTCTGACTCATTATATTTCCTTAACTGACTAACCATTTATCCATAAACACGTAAGCAAAAATCATTCCCTTCAATTACGCTTACTTAAGAATAAAGCCCCACAGCCCGAGCGGGCAACAAATTGCCCGAGCGAGCAACAAATTGCCCGAGCGGGCATAATATTGCCTATATGATAATCAATACTCAGCCTTTACCCATCAAAATTAAAAACAATACACTCATTAAATTAAATAGAATCAGGAACCAATCACTACAAATAGAATTAATGACAAAAAACTAACATAAAGCTGACATTGTTTTACATAGAAATAAAATGAATTAATCCTCCAATCATTCTATATGTTTTAAATAAACGCATAGCATCAGGTTAAATCGACACTGTTAGCTTATTTCTTTGGGATTCACTAAGCTATATTAATGATATTAATAAGCTAGTTACATTAATTAATCGTATCATCATCGCCGTTCAACCAGAAACTGGCATTTCTAGGTCAAATCAGTACAATTCTGCGTTCTCCACCACCATCCACTGCGAGCCAGAGAAAATGCCGACACCAGCGCCCTGTTTTACTGCCTTTAAAAAACCTATTGAAGGCTACTCTCTGCCTGAGCGCTTTACTTTCCCATTTTGTTACGAGCCGCATCCGCTAAGCGAATTAGCGGCAAGCCAGCTGCAACAACACCTGCTGAACCAGCAGAATTGGCAACATAATTTTGGGCTCGATAATCACGGCGTGCTAAACCAGCATCCGGAAGCTATCGGGAAAATGTTTGGCGTTTTAGTGGTGCGTAAACAAAGTGGAGAGCTAGGGTACCTGTCTGCATTCTCGGGGAAGTTAGCTGAGCAAAACCTGCTGCCGCATTTTGTGCCGCCTATATTTGACATGCTCACTAACGATGGTTTTTTCTTGGAAGGCAGCGTGCCAATCAATCAAATTAATCAGCAAGTTGAACAATTGGAGTGCGATCCACAGCGTGCGCTACTTCAGCAGCAATGGACCACGGCCCAACAGCAGGCGCAAGATGAATTAGAAGCGCATCGCCAACTGATGATTCAAGGTCGTGAACAGCGTAAACAGCAACGCATCCTTGCCGAACAATCAAATGATGCCCAACAATTGCGTGAAACCTTAGATTGTCTCGCCAAACAAAGTGTGGCTGAAAAAACGTTCCTCAAGCAATTAAAACGAAAATGGGACGTCAACCTCAACGAACTACAAGCGCAAATAGACGCATTTCAAGAACAGATTGATGCGTTAAAAGAGCAGCGTAAAAATCTCTCTAATGCGTTGCAGCAACGACTTTTTTCTCACTATCGATTTCTCAATCAATACGGCACTGAAAAATCTCTGGGGGAGATTTTCCGTCTTACGGCTAACCCTGTTCCACCAGCAGGATCTGGAGAATGCGCCGCACCAAAATTGCTGCACTACGCGTTTCAACATCAGATGACACCGATTTCACTCGCCGAATTCTGGTGGGGAGCGTCACCAAAATCTGAAATTCGTCAACACAAGAAATTCTATCCTGCTTGTCAAAACAAGTGCCAACCGATTTTGGCTCACATGCTTGATGGGCTGAAGCTCGATGATAACCCGCTATTGCATAACCCAGCGCAAGGCAAAGAGATCGACATCATCTACCAGGATGAAGCGATTGTTGTCGTCAACAAACCTGCCGAGTTTCTATCCGTTCCCGGAGTCAACATTCAGGACTCTGTTTATACTCGTCTGCAACAAACGTTTAGCTCAGATGAAGGGCTTTTTGTGATCCACCGCCTCGATATGTCTACTTCAGGTTTATTGGTGTTTGCTCTCACCCGCCGAGCCAATAAAAGTCTGCAGAAGCAATTTATTACTCGCGGCGTTGAAAAACGCTACCTTGCCTTACTCGCTGGTGAATTACAGCAATCGCATGGTGACATTCGCTTACCGCTGCGGGGCGATTTAGATGACAGGCCGCGTCAATTGGTCTGTTTTGAACATGGCAAACCCGCTGACACTCACTGGCAATTAATTGAATGCCAAGATGGATTCAGTAAAGTCTACCTCTACCCCAAAACAGGACGAACCCACCAATTGCGTGTGCATTGCGCTCATGTGGAAGGACTCAACCTACCCATCGTTGGCGACGATCTTTATGGCACGAAAGGAGCGCGTTTACATCTACATGCTGAGTCACTGAGCTTTGATCACCCTTATACCAAACAAAGGATGACATTCACGGTGGATGCCGAGTTTTGATCGACATTCCGCTTTAGTGACATTGAGGTGACAAATCCTGACTTAGCACAGCTATAATTTCGCGAATGCGAACCTTTTTCTAAGTGCTTAACGTTGAGAACACGGCTGCTGTACCTTTTGATCACACTCACCGCAGTGCTAGGGCAATCAAACCTAGCACACGGGCAAGAGCAAACGCTGCAAGATCGTTGGCAGCATTTTCTACGCCAAGCCGAATCGCTATCGGCTGCGCGAGCCTTGCCATTGCAAAGCATTAACTCATACCCTATCGATCTTCTGCTCAGCGCCAGCGCCTATCCTGATTTTTCCCGTTATTCATGGCAAACCATAACTGAGCTCAAAGCGATAGCCTCACAGTGCGCACTGTCGCCCGGTTTATCAAAAACCTTGGCATCACGCCCTGAATTGCAAAAAGCAGCGTCGTTTGAACTCGCTTTATGCCAAGGCGATGAATTGCCCATCCGTTGGTTTAAGACTGCTCCGTTTCTGCATCCTGCAGGCGGGAGCTACGCAGAGCGATACTTAGCTTTTTCTACTCATAACATAACGGCCGAGCAAAACGCCGAGCTACAGCCCTACACGACTCTCTCTGACCCTCAGCATCCGCTGTACACCTTTTTTACCGATTTAGAAACGGCAGGGCGAGATGCCTTGGTCAGCGGTTATCGCGCTTATATTGACCGTCAACAACGGCTATGGATCAGTGGCGATTTCGGTATTCGCGTACTAAGCGCATTGCAATGGAAAAAAGTCGCGCTCGATCAGCAATTGGTATTGTCGGCCATCACAGCGGCTACTCAAAGTTGCCAATTACGCTACAGTAATCTGTGTGTCTCTAGCCAAGAAAAACCCAATATCTCACTGTGGTTATCGGTCATATTACTGCTGTTGCTCGCGACAACGCTGAGTAGGACGCTCTGGTTACGCCGCCAACAAGCCAAAGAAAAACGCTTTATTTTACAGTTGCTAACACATGAACTACGCACCCCTATCACCAGTCTTGGCTTGACCGTTGAGCAGTTTCGCCAGCAATTTGATACTCTGCCAGAGCTGGCCCAAGATACATTCGGCCGCTTACTGGCCGATCACCAACGTTTAGCTCAGCTTGCTCAGACCAGTAAAGGATTTTTGAGTAGCGACCCAAATGAGCCGTTTCAATGTCAAACCGCTTATCTCTCAGATTGGTTAGATCACTGCGTAGCGAAACACGAACTCAGCTATGAACTGACACAAGATATCGAGCTCACACTGCCGTATTACTGGCTTGGGATCTGTTTGGATAACTTGATCCGTAATGCCAAGCAACATGGTCAAGGGACAATCTCAATAACGGCCAGCGTGACTGACACTCAACTGCGGCTTTGCGTTAGCGATGAAGGCGAGTTTCCCTCTCGTCTAAAACGGCTATTTTCCCGTTCTCGCACGGCTTCCAATATGGGGATTGGGCTCCGTCTTGTGAGCCATTTGATGCTTAAAATGGGCGGCAAACTGACGTGTAAAGCCCACCCCACTCGCTGCCAATTGGAATTACCATTATGAACACACTGTTATTGGTCGAAGATGATCCCCTACTCGGGCAAGGTTTGCATGATTACTTGCTACAGCAAGGTTTTGATTGTTTGTGGGTACAGCAGCTCTCACAAGTCAAAAAAGCATGGTTTCGCGCCGATTTGGTGATTTTAGATAGACAACTGGCTCAAGGAGACAGCTTGGATCATCTACCTCAATGGCTAATGGCCAAAGCCGTGCCAGTGATCATCCTGACGGCCAAAATCGAGGTTGAGCAAAAAATAGCAGGTCTGATGGCGGGGGCAAAAGACTACGTCACCAAGCCATTTTCGCAACAAGAATTACTGGCGCGAATTCAAGCGCAACTGCGACCATTAGGAGAAAGCTTGCTTTCCTACGCTGACATTGCCATTGATCTCTCAAAGCGCAGCGTTACCTTAGGTGAGCAGTTGATGACGCTAAAACCGAAACAGTTTCAGCTATTACTGCTGCTGGTTCAAAACCAAGGACGTGTTTTTCACCGTGATGAACTACTCAATAAAGTGTGGGGCTACCAAGCCTTTCCCTCAACTCGAACCGTCGATAATCATGTTTTACAGCTGAGGCAGCAGTTACCCTCACTCAATATCGAAACCGTTCGTGGCGTTGGGTATCGTTTAGTCGAGGTGTCCAATGCGTAACCTTTGGCTGTTTGTACTGTTCGTCGTTAGTCCAAGCCACGCCGTGAGTGATGATTGGTTTATGGCAACACCACTGCAATCAACCTATCGCGCTTTAGTGAACCATCAACCACAGCTTGCCTGGCAAGAGTTGATCCTCGCACTCAATAACCAAACCATTGCCACGCAACACTGGGCAAGCGTCAAGCATGCCATTATTGAACAAACCCAATGTGGCCAACAGCTCTTAAGCGATGTGGTACCAAATGCGGCGCTGATCAAAGTCTCGATACAAAAAAAAACCAACGTGATGCAGCAAGGTTACCAGTTCAAATTATCAATGGAAGGAGCAGAGCTGCCTAGTCAGGTTGAACTTCTTGGCCCTGACAATGGCTTGCTCATCTCACAGAGCCAAGTAACGTCATCCGCCCCTTATATAGAATTAGAAAGCCCAGAACTGCTCTTTGCTCCGCAAGATGGCGTTTATCGACTGACACTCGACAAACAACACTATTGGTTAGTTCTTACCATGCCTTTTGGCTCCACATGGTTGCAATCCGCCTCTCCCAACGGTGGCTACCCACTAGCACTTGAGTCCCCCAAAGTATTGACAAACTGCCCCCCAACAAGCCTTGCTTGGCAATGGTTTGACGACCAATTTCAGTTAATCAAGCAGCAAGATATGGTAGCTATGAGTAATACTCAGCAATTATTGGACAAACCAAGCTCATCCCCCTGCTCGGCTAAATGGCTCAGTACTCTGATCAAAACTGTCGAATATCAAGGAGCAATCAAAGTGGAATATGTACAACGTTTGACTCTGCCAAATCAGGCTCAATGAAGACATCAGGGTGACAATTGAGTTGTCGATTTCTTATGTAATCAACACACCGAGACACACTGGAAATGACAAACCATGTATAAACCACTTTGTTCTTTATTGATCACTTGTACGCCACTTTTAGCGTTGGCTAGCCAATCACAACCGGCGTCAATTACACTGCATAATCAAAACCAAACCGTGCAAATAGAGCCACAAAATTTTGCTATTGATTGGCAGCAAAATGCCCAGCTAACCATTAACCAAGGCCAGCTAACCGTTAACGGCCAGCCACAACAAGTCAGCCAACTGCAACAAGATAATCAACATCACGCCTCTTGGCTGCTTGTTCCTAGCCAGTTAAAGGTCGAGGCTAATTTACAACAAACATTGAAGCTGTCGATTACCGCGAGCGCTGAGAGTAAGATCTCTCGTGCTAAACCGTTAACCGTGCAGTGGTTTGAACTGCCTGAGCAGCAAAGCAAAACGCTTATTCTTCCTTTTAGTGAAGGAATGCGGATTCCAACCGATAACCCACAGTGGGTGAACTACCTCATAGCGGAACGCTCTGCCAGCAATACCACCCAAGATCTCAAAATGCCATTTTGGAGTGTGGAAGCTGGCAATGAGCAGTATGTGAGCTACCAACTCAATACCGCCACCAACAACAAACTCAATTTTAGCGCCAAGCAAAACAAGCTAGACATGCAAGCCACGCACGCTTTCACTGTGCTCAACAAAGATGAGCCTTTTGAGGTGGAAATCTCCCTTGGCAACTCACCACTAGATGGTGCCAAACGCTACCGTCAGTGGCGAAAAGAGAATGGGTTATCACAAACGCTCGAACAAAAAGCGCAGCAAAACCCAACCATAAAACAGCTTATCGGCGCAAGTCATGTCTACTTGTTTGGCCAAGACTTAGTGTCCAAACAAGATGTGACTGATTTCTGGGCACTTAAAGAATGGTATTTTAAGCAGCCCCAGTGGGTAGCATCAAACGAAGCGCTCAAAGAGCTTAAGCCACTCGTTAAAGGAAAAGATTTTTTCAACAACTACAACAAACGGTTGTTGATTGACGAAGTGAATCGCTCGCTCAATGCTTGGATAAAAGAGCAACCTTCAACCCAAGAAGCAGGGATAGCTAGCCAATACCAAGCCGCTCAGGCACGAAAAGCATGGCTCGCAGAGCAGAAACTACCGTTTCTACGTGATGCCAGCACTTGGGGACAAGGGCTATCGACATCCATGATTGACGCACTCAGCTCAGCTGGTTTGCAGCACCTCTGGCTAGGTTTGGATAATTGGATGCCCGCCTTTTACCAGCCACAAGTGGTTGATCAAGCAAAACAGGCTGGCTACTTAGTTGGGGTGTACGACTCCTACAATACCGCCATAGCAAAAGGTATCAACGATGGTTGGCTTACCGCGCAGCTACCGGATGCAATGCGCAAGCAATGTGCGATAGAAAACGCCGATGGCAAAAAACAAAAAGGGTTTCGTGGCAACGGCTTTTACCTTAACCCAGCCTGCCAATTGGGCTTTGTGCAGCAACGCATTGAGGCAATTTTAAAATATGGCCGCTTTAACAGCCTGTTTCTTGATGTGGATGGGACCGGAATGGCCCGTGAAGATTACTCATACCAAGAGGGCCAAGGAATGAAAGAAAGCGCGATGCTGGAGGCATTTAATCAACGCATGCGCTGGATAGCCAATGAACAGAATGTGGTTCTCGGCTCTGAAGATGGCAACAGCCTGACGACACAAGGGCTCTCTTTTGCTCATGGTTTAGAAACGGTAGGATTTGGCTGGACAGATCCTGATATGAAAACTAACCGCCAATCGCCTTACTTTCTTGGAGCATGGTTCCCAACAACGAGCCCTGATTTTTTCTTTAAACCCGCGCAAGTCAAAGAGCCGTACAAAACACTGTTATTTGCACCGCAATACCGTATCCCTCTCTATCAGACCGTGTTCCATGATGAGGTGATCAACAGTCACCACTGGCACAACGACAGCGTGAAGTTTTCCAACGTGCAAGCGGAGCGAGATTTAATCGCCATGCTGTACAACACCCCAGCGATGATTCACCTTAGCCGTGATGAAGCGACGCCTAACAGCGCACGAGTTAACGCATTACGCCGTTATCAGCAAGGGTTTGCACCAATCCATGAAGTCGTGTGGAACCAACCTTTAGTCGATTTTAAATGGCTTGATGAACAAGGGATGGTACAACAAACAACCTTTGGTGATGGCAGTAAAATTACCGCCAATTTCTCTACGCAGCCATATAAAAAAGAGGATAAGGAAATAGTTCCAGCCTTGAGTATTCAAGCTGAACTCAGCAATGGGCAAAACCTCATTTGGGCATCGGATACGCTAAAGACAGAAAAATAGTCTCATCTCTCACTCATTAAAAGATAAATAATAGTGCGACACTTCAAGGAGGAAGTGTCCATTTCTATCATTCAGCAACCATAACCAGTAGCACAAATACAATATGAACAAACAAAACTAGACGACTGGTCTAATTTAAATTATAGTGCCGTCCATGAATACAAAAACCCATGATACTCGCCAACACATCCTTGAGGTCGGTTACCAACTTGTCGTAACCAAAGGCTTCACCAGCGTAGGCTTGTCTGAATTATTAAAAACCGCTGATGTGCCCAAAGGCTCTTTCTATCACTACTTTAAGTCAAAAGAGCAATTTGGCGAGGCACTGATTACGGACTATTTTCAGCACTATTTAGTACGGATTAATGCCCTTTTTAACCAAGAAGAAGGCAACGCCTATCAACACTTGATGCATTATTGGCAATGTTGGTATGAGCAGAGCAATGGCTTATGTAACGCACAGCGCTGCTTGGTGGTGAAATTAAGCGCTGAAGTTTCAGACTTGTCTGATGCGATGCGTATTGCTTTACTTAAAGGTGCAGATAGCATTATTGAGGCGGTCGGAAAATGTATCCAACAAGGGATCGACGACGGCTCCATTCACGTACAACACAGCCAGCAAACTGCAGAATTGCTTTATAACCTTTGGCTCGGCGCAAGTTTGCTCAGTAAACTGCGTCAAGATAACCAAGGGCTTGCACAAGCGCTTACGAGCACCGAACACATTTTGCAAGGCCAGTGCCCTAGTTAAGATTCACCCGCTATTTCGATAGCGGTTTTTTTGAAACCCAAACTAGACGACTGGTCTAATTTAAAATAATAAAGGACTCTCCAATGACAGAACAAACTAACCGCCGCATTGTACTCGCTTCACGCCCTGTCGGTGCACCAACGCCTGCTAACTTTCGCTTAGAACATGCGCCTAAACCAACACCTGCCGCTGGTGAAGTGCTGCTGCGTAGTGTTTATCTTTCACTTGACCCCTACATGCGCGGCCGCATGAGTGACGCTAAATCGTACGCCGATCCTGTCGCGATTGATGATGTCATGGTAGGCGGGACCGTGTGTCAAGTGGAAGTATCAAACCACCCAAAATTTGAGCAAGGTGAGTGGGTACTCGCTTATACCGGATGGCAGGATTACGCTATTTCTAACGGCGAAGGTTTACTTAAACTCGGTAAAAATCCAACCTCACCCTCATACGCACTAGGCATCATGGGAATGCCCGGTTTTACCGCTTATATGGGTTTGCTAGACATCGGCCAACCGAAGCAAGGTGAAACGGTGGTAGTCGCCGCAGCTACTGGCCCAGTAGGGGCAACGGTTGGTCAAATTGCTAAAATCAAAGGCTGCCAAGTGGTGGGCATTGCTGGCGGTGAGGAAAAATGTCGTTACGCTAAAGAAGTATTAGGTTTTGATGAATGTATTGATCACAAAGCTGACGATTTTGCAGAGCAATTGGCTAAAACATGTGCTCAAGGGATTGACGTTTACTACGAAAATGTCGGTGGTAAAGTATTTGATGCGGTTTTACCTCTGCTTAACACAGCAGCGCGAGTTCCGCTGTGTGGCTTGATTTCTCAATACAATGCAACGTCGCTGCCTGAAGGACCTGATCGTCTCTCTATGCTGATGGGCACCTTACTCACCAAACGAATTCGCATGCAAGGTTTCATTATTTTTGATGACTACGGCCATCGCTATAACGAATTTGCTACTGACATGACTCAATGGCTAAGCGAAGGGAAAGTGAAATACCGCGAGCAACTGATTGACGGTTTAGAAAACGCACCACAAGCCTTTATTGGTCTATTGGAAGGCAAAAACTTTGGCAAACTGGTTATCCAAATCAACCAACCACTTTAATAAGGACCACATAATGATCAAACTTCACCATCTAAATAAATCACGCTCTAAGCGCATAATCTGGTTACTTGAAGAATTAGGGGTTGAGTATCAAGTGGTTCCATATCAACGTGATAGCGTGACCTTTCTGGCACCGCCGGAGCTAAAAAGCGTGCATCCGTTAGGTAAGTCACCTGTGATTGAAGACAATGGTTTGGTGATTACTGAATCTGGCGCCATTACTGATTACCTGATAGAAAAATACGGCCAACACTTTGCGCCTCAGCGTGGCAGCGTGGAATATGTGCAATACCAGCAATGGCTTCACTTTGCGGAAAGCTCTGCCATATTGCCGCTGCTATTAAAGATGTTTGTTGCCAAAGATGGCTGCCAAACTAATTTCCTTGGTGGCTATGCAGAAAGCGAAACGGCCAAAGTGATGAGTTATTTTGACCAGTGTTTAGCGGGTAAACGCTACTTAGTGGCCGATCAACTCACTGGCGCTGATTTCATGATGTCATTCATTGCTGAAATATTGCTGACCAATGGAGCGATTACTCACTTCCCGAATATTGAACGTTACTTAAAGCAGCTCGCCACTCACCCTGCTTATTTAAAATCGACCCAAATCGAAGCGCAATACGCCTAACCTTAGGTTCCTTATGACGCCACTTCGTTATCGTCGAAGTGGCATTTTTATTTCCATTATGGAAATGACTACTTGATGTATTATCAATAGTGAAAAGTAACCAAGCACATTAGGATTAAACCACAACAATATAAGGGTTTAATTCATGAGCCATTCACTCGATACACAGCAACGCTTCCAAGCCATCGTCACTGACGCACACCTCTCGCCTAAACAAAAGTCACACTTCCTTGCGCTAGAGGCCGAAGCAAGCTTACCCTATCTGAAACTCTCTCCTGAGTTGGCTCGAGCAATGGAACAAGGCATTATCTGCGATATGTTTGAAGGCCATGCCCCTTTTAAACCACGTTACGTGTTGCCTGACTACGCAAAATTTTTAGCACAAGGCAGTGAACATTTAGAGCTTTCGCCTGCCAGTAATTTTGATGAAGCACTCAATATGCTGACCATTTTGTACCATCACGTGCCTTCAGTGACCTCTATTCCTGTCTATTTGGGGCAATTAGATAGCGTGTTGTTGCCCTATGTGGGCGAGCTGAGCGAAGCGTCGATTTATCAAAAATTGAAGCTGTTTTGGATCATGCTTGATCGCACTCTGCCCGATGCTTTCATGCACGCCAACATCGGCCCGAGCGACAATATTATTTGTCGTACTATTTTACATATCGATACTGAACTGAAACAGATCGCTCCCAACCTTACCTTCATGTATGACCCTTCTATCACTCCTGACGATTTACTGCGCCAAGCGACCGATAATATCTGTCAATGTAGTAAACCGCACATCGCCAACTATCCGATTCATGCCACCGCCTATGGCGAGCAAGGTTTTGGTATCGTCAGTTGCTACAACTCGCTTCCTTTAGCGGGTGGCTGCAATACTTTGGTCAGAATGAATTTAAAAGAGGCCGCGAAAAAAGCCAGTGACCGCCAAACATTTTTAGATCAGATTCTACCCACTTACAGCCAATATATGATTGAGCTGATGGATGTTCGAGCTGCTCATCTGCACCAACAATCTCATTTTTTTGAAGGTTTTCTGACTCAAGAAGGGTTGATTGAAGAATCTCGTTTCGCACCGATGTTTGGCATTTATGGCATGGCTGAAGCCGTTAATCTATTACTGGAAAAGGAGCAGAGTAACGCTCGTTATGGCCATGATGATATCGCCAACCAATTAGGCATCGCCATTTCCGCCAAGCTGGCCGACATTGTACAAAACTCACCAGTCAAATATGGCTTCAACGGCCGTGCTTTGCTGCACGCGCAAGGTGGTATTAGCCTTGATCTTGATGTCACTCCGGGCGTGCGCATCCCTTATGGCACCGAACCCAACCCGATTGAATATGTACAAGCAACGGCTGGACATCATCAATATTACACCTCTGGTATCAGCGATATTTTAACTCTGGATGAAACCATAAAGGCCAACCCAGAGGCGATGTTCAACCTATGTAAAGGAGCCCTCCACTCGGGCTATCGCGAATTTACGGCCAACGTGGCTTCGAACGATTTAGTTCGCATTACGGGTTACATGGTGAAATTGTCTGAAATAGCGCAATTTGAGCAGCGCGGATCACGCACCAACACCACATTTCTTGGGGCAGAAGCGGCCAAAAACACGGCCGTGCTCAAGCGAAAAGCACGCGTGGTTAGCCATGAAATGCAATCGGCTTATCAACCAAACTCTGTCAACTAATGGTGAGTGGAAAACAGCCGCTCCGAGCAAAAGTCAGCCGAGTGCTGACTTTCTCCTGCGTTGATGGCCCGGGCAACCGACTGGTCATTTTTATGCAAGGTTGCAACTTCAATTGCTTGTCTTGCCATAACCCACATACGATTCGTCACTGTCACCATTGCGGTGATTGTGTGCCAACCTGCCCATCGCAAGCACTGCGCCTCAATGCTGACCAGCAAGTCGAATGGCTAGCAGATAAATGCACTCACTGCGATCGCTGTATTGAGCACTGCGTGCACCAATCAAACCCCAAAATTCATCACTACAGCGTTGAACAACTCGTGGAACTTATCCGCCGAAATCATTATTTCTTAGCCGGTATTACCATTTCAGGAGGGGAAGCAACCCTACAACTTCCGTTTATCATCGCTCTTTTCAAAGCCATCAAACACGATGAAGAATTGAAACATCTCAGCTGTTTTATTGATAGTAATGGCTCACTATCAGAATCGGGATGGGACAAAATCTCGTCCTATTTGGATGGCGCAATGATCGATTTAAAAGCTTGGCAAGAGGAAACCCATCGGTGGCTAACCGGACGCAGTAACCATAGAGTGATACGCACTATTTTCCACCTCGCTACACTGAATAAACTGCACGAAGTGCGACTGCTGCATATACCGGACAAAAGTGATTTAGAGACTGAAATTACTGAAGTGGCGCATCTGATTAACCAGTTGCCTGCGAACGTCAACATTCGGCTAAGCGCCTTCCAACATCACGGAGTGGTCGGCAAGGCCTTAACTTGGCAGTCATGCAGTGAAGGTGAAATGCTGCAGTTTCATCGAAAACTGGCCGCTCAAGTACAGCGAACTGTTTACCTGCCGACACGCTACGCCTAGCGTCGAAAACCACCATATCCATAGGCTACCTATATTAGATTAATAACCCGTACCATTTTGCCTAATGCATAACGCTCACCTATGCTTATCCAAACAGGCACCAACCATTTAACAAAAGACCGAGCACTCGCTCTCATCACAGAAAAAGGAAAGCATCATGATTGAATGGGATTTCTTACATCTTTTCGATACTCAAGAGCTCTTTATCTTTTATTAACGAGAACCAATATTATTAACGAGAGCCAACCTCATTTTAAATAGCAGCCGCAATTTCACCTTCAATATCCTTTTGCGGCTCTTTTTGTACTGGTGGAACTTGCCCTTCTTCTACAGCGTGTTGGTAACATCCACTTAGCTTAATGGCTAAATACATGTCCGCACGAATCACCACGCCGCCATCACCCGTTGAAATTCCAGCGATTTCACACCATTTTCTCAAACTGCGTTTACGCCCCGCTAGCACTAAACGAATGCCTCGTTTTTTCAGAATGCTTTGCACGTCCGATAACATCGCCATGACGCTTAAATCTAAATGGGTAAAACTCGACACCGCATCAATAATCACGCACCCCACACTCATGCCCGCCGATTCAGTGTGAAATAAAATACGACGTTTAAAGTAAGGCGCATTGAAATAAGTCAGCGGAGAGTTGAAACGATAAATCACCAAACCCGGTATTGGTTTCGCCTTCGCTGACGTATCAATCGTGCGAATCGTTCCTTTATCATCCAAACCCAATGTTTGATCACTTGGCCGCATCACGGTGCGTAAAAATTGGAACAGACCCAGTAATACCGCAAGAGTGATGCCGGGGATAACGCCAATGACCAATACAGCGATGAAGGTTAAGCTTGCCAAATAAAAGGCGTCTTTATCACGCTTGTGTAAACTCCAAATCCCTTTCAGATCCAGCAACGAGATAGACGCGATAATCAACACAACTCCCAATGCAGCAATCGGAATGTATTGTAGTGGCTGATACGCCACAATCGCGACAAATCCAATCACAATCGCTGCAATAATCGAAACTAATTGCGATTTTCCACCATTAGCGTCATTCACCGCCGTACGTGAATCCGCCCCACTGATGGCAAAACCTTGTGAAAATGCAGAAGCGATATTAGCTAAGCCAAGCGCGCGAAACTCTTTGTCGGCGTCAATATCGTAACCATTTTTTGCCGCAAAACTGCGCGCAGTGAGCATCATACTGACAAAGCTCACCATCGCTAAGTTCAAAGCGGGCATGACTAATTCGCGGCTCACCCCTAGATCAAATAGAGGGGTTTGGAATATCGGTAACCCACCTTGGATTAAACCAACAACTTTAACGCCAAGATGTTCAGCGCCAAAAAACCACACCCAAAATGCAGCAGCGATGATAGCCAACATCGCTGCTGGCCAATTGGGCCTGACACGCTTACACAGAAAATAAACCACCACTGTCAGCGCACTTATCAATAAGGTTTGCCAATGCAAATCAATCAGTAAGGATGGCGCTTCCACGATACGCTCTAGTAGATATTGCTGCTCATATTTCAGCCCAAACACTTTAGCAAATTGACCCACGATAATGGTCAGAGCAACACCGTTTAACAACCCAAGTAGAATAGGGCGAGAGAGAAAATCGGCTAAAATACCGAGTTTGAAACGACTGGCCAGCAAACACCATACACCAGTCATTGCCGTCATTGTCATGACCAACTGCCAGTGTTTGAGAGGATCGCCCATCGCCAGCGGTGTCACTACCGCCGCAATCACTGCGCAAGTTGCCGCGTCTGGGCCTAAGATCAACTGCCTAGACGTGCCAAAAATCGCGTAAACCAACATCGGCAATACGCAGGAATATAAGCCGACAATCGCACTTACTCCAGTGAGCTGCGCGTACGCTATCGCGACAGGCAGTGCAACCGCAACCACAGAAAGCGCCGCACGTACGTCATCCATCAACCAGCGTGTTTCATAGTCTTTCAGTTGGTGTAAACCCGGCATCCACTGTTGTACAAATGCACTATTCAAATTGCTTCCCCCTCTTCTCGCAACAAGGTTTTCACATTAAGCATAACTCATTGCTAACAAACTAGCGCTTATAATTGGCTGATTTTATTGAAGTATGAGAAAAAGAAAAAGTGCAGGAAAAAGATCGCCTCCATAGGTCGACTTATGTGAAAATAGCCCACTCCATTTCACTCGCCTAAAGTTGTACTTATGAAATTTCAAGCTGCCATTTTTGATATGGATGGACTGTTACTCGACACGGAACGTGTCTGCCTTACAATATTCGAACAAGCTTGCCACGCAGTTGGCGTCCCATTTTTAAAAGAGGTTTATCTCTCGGCTATTGGTCGCAATGCGGCAGGCATTGAACAAGCACTGCGCGCAGGCTACGGGCCAGAATTAGACTATACAGTATTACATACGGAGTGGCGTAAACGTTACGATGCCGTGGTGAAACACCAGGCGATCCCAGTGAAAGAAGGGGTTATCGAGTTATTACAATGGTTAAAAGCCAATCGTATTCCTACTGCCGTCGCAACATCAACCCAAAAAGACGTAGCACAAATTAAGCTGCGCCTTTCAGGCCTTGAGCAATACTTTGACTCGTTCACAACCGGTTGTGAAGTGACACATGGCAAACCCGATCCAGAGATTTATCTACTCGCTGCGCAACGTCTTGGCGCTGAACCGACCCAATGTTTAGCCTTTGAAGATTCTAATAACGGCGTGCGATCCGCCGTGAGTGCGAATATGATCACCTACCAAATTCCTGATCTCGTCGAACCCAGTGAAGAAGTTTTGGCGCTTGGACACCATGTGGTCCCCTCACTACATCACGTTTTAACGGCCCTGAAAAACAGTAATTGAGCGGTTTTTCATGCGTCGGCTGATTTTGATTACCACAGCCAGGCAGCGTGGTATTGCAATTACAGGTAGCTAACAAGTAACAAGGGGATATCGTTGATACCCCCTTCTTTAGTCAATAATAAAGATTCGTTAATGTTTAGGTGGCGTACCTTCACAATTAGAAACCACCGCGTCAATTTGTATTAACGCATCCATAGGCAGTTCTGAAACACCAATCACGGTTCTCGCAGGTAGCTCATGGTTAAAGAAGGTTGTGTAAACTTCATTGACAATATTAATGTCATCCATATTTTTTATTTTAATATTGACTTTAACAATATCATCCATAACATGCTCAACACTTTCTACAATATTCTTTATATTTTCTAAACACTGCTTAACTTGTTCTTTTATTCCACCAGCAACAACTTCATTATTTTTTGGAGATAAAGGTAACTGACCTGAAATATGATTATAATGAGAAAAAGCAACAGAGTGGGAATAGTCGACTTCAGGTGCATTCACGGTATTATTTGCTTCAATCACAAGTAAGCGAGCATCTTCAGGAAGCTGTGGCGGTGTACCATCACCATGTGACACAACAACATCAATTTGCACCAATGCATTCATAGGCAAGTCAGCAACACTAACTAGGCTTCGCGCAGGCACATAACTTGGGAAAAATTGTCCACAGACTTCATTGATGGCTTCTGCATCAGATATATTTTTAAGAAATATCGTTGTTTTAACGATATCAGCCATCGTATGACCAATACTTTCTAAGATAGCATTAATATTATTCAAACACTGTTGACTCTGTTCTTTAATACCACCTTGTACTATTTCTCCCGTTTTAGGTTCAATCGGCAATTGAGCCGAGAGGTTATTATAATGAGAGAAGGCCGCGGTTTGAGAGTATAGACCTTGAGGTGCATGCTCAGTATTCCTTGAGACTTTGATGAGCTCACAAGGCGCTTGTGGAGCAGTGCCTTCACCGTTTGAAATAAGAGCATCAATTTGCACTAAAGCATCACTGACAGGTAAAGCCGCAACCGCCGCTATGGTCACTGTAGGAAGCGGCCCCTGAAAGAAAGTGGGGTATACTTTTTTGATGGCATCAATATCTGAAATATTCTTTACAAAAATATTCATTTTGACCACATCATCCATAACGTGACCAATACTTTCTACGATAGACTGTATATTATTCAGACATCGCTTTGTTTGGTCATTTATACAACCAATAACAATTTCACCTGTTTTAGGATCTATCGGTAGTTGTGCTGAAATATTATTATAATGAGAAAAAGCGACAGTTTGTGTAGAGACGGCACATATAGGTGCATTTTCTGTGTTTCTTGAAACCTTTACAATATCGGCAGCCATATCGAAATTTATCCTATTATTAGTAGAAATACGAATTTATATTTAATAAGTGTTTTTTGATAAAACAATCAAAGTGGCGAAATGGTAAGTTAAAAAATTTTCAGTAAATGTGACATACATTAAAATATTATTTGACTAGAAAGTCATCGCTTATATTGATAATGATTGATTAACGACTAATTATCCACAATCGTGTTAATAACGTGGATTAAAGAATATTTATCCTAGAAATGATTCTAAAATTGTGAATATAATCTCATGAAACTGAATACTGCATTTTCTTGATTTAGTCCAATAATGATAGGTTGTTCACAATAAGCTGCTGAAAATTTACACATAAACTCGATTAATGTGCCATTTCAATCGTAATAAATGCATAAATTTCCTGAGTAACTTAGTTTCCTTACTCCATCAAAACGCACAATAGCATGCGTATATTGAGCTACTTAATGGCTTGTTTTCTGTTGAAACTGCTTCACGCTGCGCTTTTGAGCACTGCGGCGGTTGGCTTGCTTATCACGCGGTTTGCGCTTCGGTTCACCGCTGGTCGGTTGGTCTGTCACTGGAAAATCGGTCAACGCCTGCAGCGGTAAAGCGCGCTGCGTTAAGCTGCGGATTGCCTCCAGCGCTTGGCTTTCACCATGGCAGACCAGTGAAATCGCCACACCACCTTGACCAGCACGCGCTGTGCGGCCAACGCGGTGAATATAAACTGGCGCACTAGGCGGTAAATCAAAATTGATCACCACTGGCAGCGCGTCAATGTGAATACCACGCGCCAGTAAATCGGTGGCCACCAGCACATCCACTTGATTCGCTTTGAAATCGGCTAACGTTTGCTCGCGAATAACTTGATCTTTTTCACCATGCAAAGCCGCCGCACGAATACCCGCTTTGAGTAATTTTTTCGCGACCGCGTCAGCACTATCACGAGCGCTAATGAACACTAATACTTGCTGCTCAGCACGCTGCTTAATCAGAGCAATTAATGCTTGTGCTTTACTGCCCTTATTCACAAGGTAGAGCTGCTCTTCAATTTCTTCCACCACTTGATTGGCTTGATTCGCCTCTATCTTTACCGGGTTATTTAACACGGCCAATGCCACCTGTTCGAGATCGGCGGCGAGTGTGGCGGAAAACAACAACGTTTGTTTGGTTTGGGGCATAAAACTGAGCAGGCGTTGTACATCCGGCCAAAACCCCATCTCTAACAGTCTGTCAGCTTCATCGAACACCACACAGTGCATCGACTCCAATGAGATCAGTTGCTGTGTAAGTAAATCAAGCAAGCGGCCCGGTGTCGCGACGATTAAATGCGGTAATTTGGCCAACTGCGCAAGCTGCTCTTCTTGGGCCACTCCCCCGCATAAAGTGCATAAGCTAATGCCCATTTTACTTGCCACTGTACTCAGCTCTTGGCTGACTTGTTGTGCTAATTCACGGGTAGGAACAATGACAACCGATTGAATTTCAAGAGTATTAACTTCAATCTGTTGCAGTAAAGGCAAACCATAAGCTAACGTTTTACCACTGCCCGTCTGCGCGAAGGCAAGCACATCTTGCCCAGAAAGTACGGCTGGAATAGCCAATTGTTGGATTTTGGTCGCCGTGTGTCGCGACGCAGGCAGCGCAGCCATCAAAGGGGCGCTTAAGTTAAGCTTAGAAAAATTCATAAACGACTAGCAGGGTGAAAAAGGTTGCGCCGAGTCTAAAGCTATTCATTCTCCATCACAACTATCGATACGGATCAGGACTGAATCTGGCCGCCAGTACTCAAATTCGCAGTCCATGATCTCGCCATCTTGTTTGTAATTAACTCGACAAATTTTCATTACAGATTGGCCAGCAGCCAAGTTAAGGGCTTTTGCCACATGAAGAGGTGCAGCCGTAGGGATTACTTCAAAACGAGAACGCGTGGTGATGTAACCGTATTTTTGCTGATAGAGA
Organism: Vibrio sp. B7; assembly: GCF_963888765.1. NCBI lineage: Bacteria > Pseudomonadati > Pseudomonadota > Gammaproteobacteria > Vibrionales > Vibrionaceae > Vibrio > Vibrio sp. B7. The sequence goes on along the minus strand of NZ_CAWPKR010000022.1, from coordinate 285,370 downwards.
TGCGTTAACGAAGCGGTTAAATTTTCCTCTAATATCTTTGGAAACCACTGCGCAATCAGGTAGTTTTCGACAAACAGTACCGCTCGCCCGTCAATCGAGCGCAACCGTTCAATAATATGAATGGGCGTAATTCGGTCAATATCCATCGCTCTTGCATACTCACGAGAAGCCATCACGCTGCGTACCGCAACTAGCTTAGTTTCTGCGATTCGGTGCTGCTCGCGGATCATCTGGTGGAAGTGGCAACGCGATAGCGGGTTATAATGAATTCGCGCCGGAGAGACAAACCAGCCACGCCGCTCTTCTCGGTAAATCAACCCTTCTGTTTCCAGTGAAACCAAAGCGTCTTTAATTGTAATGCGGGTTGTATTAAACAATTCACTCAATTCACGTTCAGATGGCAGTTTTTGTCTGTCGCTCAGCATTCCACTGCAAATTTGCTCACGAAGGGTGCCTTTAATGTTACCAAGTTGAGTCTTTTCTAAAGGAGCATTTGCCACTGGCAAAGGGCTGCGAAATCTCATGCGTGACCTAGTCCAATATTATACAGAGTGAATAAACGTCTTTTAGACTACATACGACAGATAACAGATTTATGACAGGCTAATTGATTGAATTTGAAATAAAAGTGCAATAGAAAATCATCAAAAATGTCAAATAACTACACCGAAAACGTCACAGTTCTTCCCTAGGATAAAAATCGAACTTACTGACCTAGTCCAGAAGGATAGCGACAATGAAAACCTTATTTACCCGCGCAGCGACTGCCACAGCACTTGCGCTGACTCTTTCAACTTCGGCTTTTGCTAAAGAGGCTGATTTACAATCTTTGATCAACGCAGCGAAACAAGAAGGCCAAGTGTACAGTGTTGGTATGCCCGGCAGTTGGGCTAACTGGCAAGACACGTGGAGCGATTTAGGTAAGATTTATGGCCTAAAACACCAAGATACGGATATGAGCTCAGCGCAAGAAATTGCCAAGTTTGAAGCCGAAAAGAAAAATGCGACCGCCGATATCGGTGATGTTGGCTTTGCGTTTGCTCGCGTGGCGGTGAAAAAAGGCGTAACTCAAGCGTACAAACCGAGCACTTGGAATGAGATCCCGGACTGGGCCAAAGATAAAGATGGCCACTGGGCTCTGGCTTATACGGGCACCATTTCATTTATCTCGAACAATAATATAGTCAAGAATGCGCCAAAAACGTGGAACGATTTGCTCAAAGGTGATTACAAAATCAGTATTGGTAATGTCGGTGTTGCCGCGCAAGCAAATAATGCCGTACTAGCCGCTGCTTTTGCTCATGGCGGCAGTGAAAAGAACCTCGATCCGGCAATCGAATTTTTTGCCAAACTCGCCAAGCAAGGGCGCTTATCATTTACAGACCCAAGTATCGCTAACCTCGAAAAAGGTGAAGTTGAAGTGGCCGTATTGTGGGATTTCAACGCCCTAAGTTACCGTGACCAAATTGACCGTAACCGCTTTACCGTTAACATTCCGCAAGATGGTTCTGTGATTTCCGGCTACACCACCATCATCAATAAATACGCCAAAAACCCAAATGCGGCCAAGCTAGCACGTGAATACATCTTTAGCGATCAAGGCCAAATCAACCTTGCACAAGGCTATGCTCGCCCGATCCGCAGCAACGTTGCACTGCCTGCTGCGGTACAAAGCAAATTGATCGCTAACGATCAATACCAGAACGTGAGCCCAATTAGCGACTTTAATGCTTGGGAAAAATCAGCTCGTCAATTGCCACGTCAATGGCAAGAGAATGTCATTATCCACCAGCAGTAAGAGGCAACCATGAACAATAAGGTGATCCTTGTTGTTCTTGATGGACTCAATTATTCCGTAGCCCGTGATTGCATGGGCTACTTAAACGGCTTAATTGAGCAGCAAAGAGCAACCTTATACTCTCTACAATGTGAATTACCTTCGTTATCGCGTCCTTTGTATGAATGTCTACTCACTGGCGTAAAGCCTGTCGAAAGCGGCATTGTTCATAACCACATTGTGCGCCTTTCACATCATCAATCCATCTTCAGTTTGGCAAAAGAGCAAGGGCTGACAACAGCCGCAGCGGCGTATCATTGGGTCAGCGAGCTCTATAACCGCGCGCCTTTTGATGCAACGCGCGATCGTTTTACCTGTGATAAAACACTCAATATTCAGCATGGCTGTTTTTATCACTGGGATCACTATCCCGATGAAGCACTGTTTTTAGACGCCGAACACTTACGTCGTACTCATCAGCCTGATTTTTTACTGATCCATCCAATGAATATCGATGATGCTGGACATAAGTTTGGCCTTGATTCAGGACAGTATCGTAATAGTGCACGCATGGCCGATGCGCTGTTATCTCACTTTTTAGAAAGCTGGCTAAACGATGGCTACCAAGTGATGGTGACCAGCGATCACGGCATGAACAATGACAAGTCACACGGCGGAATATTAACCGAAGAGCGCAACGTCCCGCTGTTTGTATTGGGCGATCAATTTTCGCACCAAGCTTGTGAGATCAAACAAACTGAGCTCTGCGGCCTATGCTGCCAACTGCTTAATCTTGATCACAATAAGCCCTTTTCTGCGGAGTGCTTAGCATGATCAGTAGCCAAGTAATTAGCAAGCCTAGCGCCGTGCTGAGCCAATCAACGCACTGGGCACGCAAACTCAAACCTGCGTTATGGCTTACTCCTTTTGCGCTGTTTTTCTACTTATTTCAGCTCGCCCCCATGCTGTGGGTTTTGTTCAACAGCTTTATCTCTGACGATCAATGGTCACTAGACCATTATCGCGAAATCTTCAGCTCATCCTTTATTTTACAAGGGCTGGGCAACAGTTTGTGGCTCGCCATATGGTCCAGCGTCGCGGGCCTTGCGATTGCAGCAATGTTGGTCGCCTCCTTACGCCGAGTCGATGGCAAGCTGCGCGATGGTGTGATCGCCTTTACCAATATGAGCAGTAATTTTGCTGGCGTCCCTTTGGCATTCGCTTTCATTATTATTCTTGGGGTCAACGGCGCACTGACTTTGTTGCTCAAGCAATACGGTTTGATTGAAGAGTTCAACCTGTACGGCAAATGGGGACTGCTGGCGATGTATATCTATTTTCAGATCCCTCTTGGCGTGCTGCTGCTCTATCCTGCATTTGATGCGCTCAGTGATGACTGGCAAGCGGCGGCGTCCACTCTGGGTGCCAACGGATGGCAATATTGGCAAAAAATCGCCTTGCCTGTGCTTTCACCAGCCCTACTCGGCACCTTGATTATCCTAATCGCCAATGCGATGGGCGCATATGCCAGCGTCTACGCACTCACATCCGGCAACTACAACGTCATTACGGTACGCATTGCCAGTTTAGTGGCGGGAGATCTGTTCTTAGAGCCCAATTTAGCCGCCGCCATTTCCGTGGTATTGATGCTAATTTTAGCCTTCATTACTGTGATCAATCAGTGGCTAATTGCGAAAAGCTATAGCGCAAGGAACACCCATGCAAAACGCTAATCCTACCCTTGATAAAATCACCTTTCATAAAAGTGTGGTCTATTCCATCGTGGGAGTGATGTTGCTGCCCATTTTGGCCACCTTGGTTTATTCCTTTTCTTCACGCTGGGGCGCAACGATTTTACCCGATGGCTTCACCTTTGACTGGTATCTCAAACTGCTGACCGACCCTCGCTTTCTCGATGCATTTGGCCGCTCATTGCTGATTGGCATCGCTTCTCTGACACTCAGCGCGGTTTTGATTATTCCGGCAATCTTCGTGGTGTTTTACTATTTCCCTCGTCTCGATAAAGTAATGAACCTGCTGATTTTAATTCCTTTTGCGGTACCGCCTGTGGTCTCTTCAGTTGGATTACTGCAACTGTACGCCGATAGCCAATTTCCAATTGTGGGTACACCTTGGATTTTGATTGGCACTTATTTCACCATTGCGCTGCCGTTTATGTACCGTGCAATTGCCAACAGTTTTGAGGCGATCCATCTACACGATCTCATGGACGCCGCGCACCTGCTCGGCGCAAGCACCAGCCGTGCTTTTTTACTGATCGTACTGCCAAACATTAGAAAAGGGTTGATGGCTTCGCTGTTTCTATCCTTCTCTTTTCTACTTGGCGAGTTTGTATTTGCGAACATTCTGGTCGGCACGCGCTATGAAACCTTGCAGATTTATCTCTACAACATGCGTCAGACTAGTGGTCACTTCACCTCCGCGTTAGTGATGACTTACTTCCTATTTATCTTTTTACTGACTTGGCTCGCCAGTCGTTTTAGCCGAGGATCCACTCAATGAATTCCACGACCCACACAACCTCTCGCTCTGATTACGTCCACGTCGCCAACCTCACCAAACGTTTTGGCAACAATACCGTTTTTGAAGGGATTGAATTTTCCATTGAGCAAGGGGAATTTGTCACGCTACTTGGTCCGAGCGGCTGCGGGAAATCGACTCTATTACGCAGTTTGGCTGGCTTAAATCCCGTCGATGACGGCGAAATTTGGGTCAACGGTGAAAACATCACTAACCAAACACCACAGCAACGCGGCATTGGCATGGTGTTTCAATCCTACGCTCTGTTTCCGAATATGACGGTGGCTGAAAACATCGCTTTTGGCCTCAAAATGCAAGGGCAAGACAGAGCTTACATCGCGCGCGAAGTACAAAAAGTGGTCGAACTGGTTTCGCTGATAGGGAAAGAAAAACACTATCCCAACCAGCTCTCGGGTGGACAGCGCCAACGCGTCGCTTTAGCTCGCGCCTTAGTGGTCAAACCGCGTATTTTGCTACTTGATGAACCCCTTTCAGCACTGGATGCCAAAATTCGCAAACACTTGCGCCAGCAGATCCGTGATATTCAAAAAGAGCTCAATCTCACCACCGTATTTGTAACCCATGATCAAGAAGAGGCGATGATTCTCTCTGATCGTATTTTTTTAATGCACCAAGGTGAAATCGTTCAGCAAGGCTCCCCAGAAAGCATTTATACTCAGCCAGCCAATGAGTTTGTGGCCGGTTTTATGGGCCATTACAATTTAGTAGAGGCGGCCACTGCCAAGCAGTTGTTTAACATAGACACGGCTTGGAAAGTGGCTATTCGCCCCGAATCCATCTACGTCAAGGAAGCTGGGCGGAGCTATGGTGCCCATGTTTCTGCGCCGCAACATGGCACAATCAAGCATCACCAATTACTGGGTAATGTCATTCGCTACCATGTGGATGTGCGAGGCTGCGAGCTCACGGTCGATTTACTCAATCGTTCGTCAGAGCGATTATTTGCCACTGGCAGTCAGCTAGAATTACTGTTTAACCTTAACGAAATACAACCTGTGAGAGCCTAAATACATGCCGACACCTCTATACGTTTTTGATATGGACGACACATTGATTGACGGCGACTGCGCAATGATTTGGAGCGAATATTTGGCCGATAAGGACATAGCGAGCGACCCTGATTTTGTCGCGCAGGATAGGCTGATCATGTCACGCTATGCCAGCGGTGAAATGGACATGGAAGATTACCTCGATTTTGCGATGCAACCTTTGCTCACCCTGCCCACAGAGCAAGTCCAGCGCTTGGCGGACGATTGTGTCGCTACACGCATCGTACCTAGGCTATTTCCTCAAGCCAAAGCACTCATTAAGCAGTTAACGGACGAGCGTATTCAAATGCTCATTATTTCGGCGTCGGTCAGTTTTTTGGTTAAAGCTGTCGCCCGTAAAATCGGCGTTGCAGAGGCGATGGGTATCGATATGGTCATAGAGAGCAACCATTACACCACGCATATTTTGGGGACACCCACCTACCGAGACGGTAAAGTCACGCGCTTAAATGAATGGCTAGCTGAGCGCCCACAATACGTGGGTCAAGTGCATTTTTTCACTGACTCGATCAATGATTTACCTTTGTGTCTACACGCCGATTTCACCTATTTGGTCAACCCATGCACGCGTCTCATCCAATACGCGCAGCCCCAACAATGGCCGATATTAAAGTGGGGCTAATCACATCCTCTACTTTTGATGAATCATGTAACTTGAGGCGCTGGCGGTAAACTTCTAGTATGAAGACAATAAGTTAACCGAGCCTCTCGCCATGAGCATGAAACACCGCATTGCCTTTATCTCTCTTTTACTATCAACTCTCAATGCTTGCTCGCCGGAAAATAGCGCGCAAGCATTGGGCACTTTAGAGCGAGACCGTATCACTTTTTCCGCCACCGCCAATGAGATCATTCGCGCGCTTCCTATCGCGGAAGGCAGCGCAGTGCATGCTGGCGAAGTATTGGTTCGACTGGATACCAGAAATCAGCAGGCGGTGCTGGCCCATGCACTCGCAGAGGCGGCCAAAGCGCAAGCGTATTTGCTCAAACTGAGCAATGGTGAACGCCAAGAAGACACGGCGGCCGCACAAGCCAAAGTCAATCGCGCGCAAGCCAAACTGACAGAGGCGTTGCAAAACTTCAAACGTGTGGAAGAACTGGTTGGTAAAAAGCTCCTCAGCCAATCAGAAAAAGACAGCGCCACCGCCACGCGTGACGCCGCTCGCGCCGAACTCGATTCTGCAAAAGAAGAGTTTGCTAAGCTCACCGCTGGCACTCGCCCTGAAGATATTGAACAAGCGCAAGCGGCGCTGACCGCCGTCAAAGCAGACGTCTCACTGCAACAGCAAAAGCTCGACGAGTTAACCATTGTCGCAACCCGCGATGGAATTTTAGATAACCTCCCATACAACTTGGGTGAGCGCGTCCCAAACAACGGCATTGTCGCTATCATCCAAGCCAGCCGCACCCCTTATGCTCGCGTCTACGTTCCCGCACCACATCGTTTAGCGGTCGTGCCGGGCGCACAGTTTCCAGTGCATATCGACGGTATAAAAGAGCCGCTGCAAGGCACTGTGCGTTGGGTGGCAACGGAACCCTCTTTCACGCCTTACTACGCACTGACCGAAAATGAACGCGCCCGCTTAATGTATCTAGCCGAAGTGGATCTGCCCGAATCCGCGCAATCGCTCCCTTCTGGCATTCCAGCGCAAGTCGATTTAGCGAGGCAAAAATAGTGACTGAACTCGCCATTCACGCCCGTAATGTGGTCAAAAAATTTGGGGATTTCACTGCGATTGAAGGCATCAATCTGAGTGTCCCCAAAGGAACCATTTACGGTTTTCTCGGCCCAAATGGTTGTGGCAAATCGACCACAATTCGCGTGCTCACGGGTTTATTAAGCCCTACCTCCGGCAGTGTTGATGTGCTGGGGTTAGCGATCCCAAAACAATCCGAGCAATTGCGCCTAAAAATTGGTTATATGACGCAAAAATTTTCGTTATACGATGATTTGACCGTAGAGGAAAACCTACAATTTATTGGGCAAATTTTTGGTATGCCGCGCAAAGCATTGGCACAACGGCTCAATGAACAGTTGTGCACTTATGGGCTTGATCAGCGCCGAAAACAACGCGTAAGTGGGATGAGTGGCGGCCAAAAGCAGCGCTTGTCACTAGCAGCCGCCACGATGCATAAACCTGAACTGCTGTTTTTGGATGAACCAACGTCGGCGGTCGATCCTGAAAATAGACGGGAATTTTGGGAACAATTGTTCGATCTTTCAGACCAAGGCACCACCATTTTGATCACCACTCACTACATGGATGAAGCAGAACGCTGCCACCGTTTAGCCATCATGGAATCGGGTTTAATCCGTGCAGATGGTGAGCCAGAAACCTTAATGAACACGATGGGCGTCAACATTGTCGAAGTCCGAGCCCATAATTTGCGCCAATTAAAAGAAAAAGTCATGGCTCGGGCGGAGGTTCGCTCTGCTGCGCAACTTGGCATCCGCTTGCGGATCCTTATTCATCAACAAGTCACGCAACCTATCGCGTGGCTAAAAACAACCTTCCCTGAACTGGCTGAAGCTGAGATGAATCTAGCTCGCCCAAGTTTGGAAGATGTCTTTGTCACTGTGACTGGCAAGGGGCGTCAATGAAAGCACTGTTTCGAATGAAAGCGGTGATGGTGAAAGAGATACGCCAACTCTCGCGAGACAGAATTACGTTTGGCATGGTAGTGATGATCCCACTGATCCAGTTGTTGCTGTTTGGCTTTGCCATCAATACTGACGTACGCAATATTCCGATCGCCATCGTTGATCAAAGTGAAAGTACCCTCGGACGGTTAATTGTAGAGTCAGTCAAAGCCACACAGGTTGTGAGCGTCAAACACACTTTTGCCACAGCAGAGCAAGCTGAATATGCAATTGAACAAGGTAACGTGAGAGCAGCGCTGATCCTGCCAAAAGATCTCACCCAGCGCGCGGTGCAAAACCGCGTGTTAGGCCAGTGGATTGTTGATGGCTCCGATACGATGATCAGTGCCTCCATTTTAGGTCTGCAATCCATGCCGCTGACCGATTTTGACTTTGACATTCGTCCAGCCACCGTCAAAACCTTTGAAGTCACGCTGTTTTATAACCCCACTCGCCGCTCTGCGGTCAATATCGTACCCGGTTTACTGGGGGTTATTTTAACCATGACGATGATCCTCTTCACCAGTGCCGCGATTGTGCGAGAAAAAGAGCGCGGCAATTTAGAACTGCTGATCACCACGCCAATTCACTCTATTGAGCTTATGGTCGCCAAAATTGTGCCCTATATTTTTGTCGGATTAATTCAGGTCTTCATCATCTTGGGCTTAGGGCATTTTATTTTTGACGTGCCCATTAATGGTGCGATCAGCCAAATTCTCTTCGGTACTTTGCTGTTTATCGCCGCCAGTTTGACCTTAGGTTTGGTGATTTCAACCATTGCTTCCACTCAACTGCAAGCCATGCAGATGACTGTTTTTATCTTACTGCCTTCAATTTTACTTTCTGGATTTATGTTTCCCTACGAAGGCATGCCAGTAGCAGCGCAGTGGATTTCTGAAGCGTTGCCTGCGACTCACTTTATGCGCATGATCCGCGGGATTGTGTTGCGCGGTGCTAACCTCATGGATCTATGGCGAGATGCGCTATGGATGTTGAGCTTTACCGTCGGTGGGATTATCGTCGCGTCTTTGAGATTTAAGAAATCCCTTGATTAACGCCATTCACATTTGAAGGCTAATTTTTAAGCCAAAAGAAGGAAACTAACATGTTAAAGTCACTGATGACCAAAGCGTTATTGTGTGTAGGCCTGATCTCCAATACCTCAGATGCATTGGCATCGGAGCGCTCAACGATAGCATGGCAATGGATTGAAAATGGCGCGCTTTTAGTCGATGTTCGAACCGCAGCAGAATTCGCAGCTGGCCATATTGAAGGTGCGTTAAACTACCCACTTGATACTGTTAGCAGTGCTTTTTCTCACATCGATAAACAACAACCGATTGTGGTTTACTGCCGCAGCGGCAATCGATCGGGCCAAGCCATGGCCTATTTACTCGAGCAAGGGTTCACTCAAGTACATAACGGCGGCGGTTTAGAGGAAATGATCATTCATCCTTCGGCAATAAAGCCGCTCAATTGATGTTAGCCTACTCACATTCACGTTATCGCTCTTGTTTGTTTTTAATTGGCTCTCAAAGCGCAACAGAAAGACAGCGCTTGTTATTCGGCAACAATGATCGATTTTTTGATTGGAACGTAGAAGATGTTCGATAACCAATCTCAACGGTATACAGCATGCGAACGTACAAAACCTTACGCTTGATCCTAGGCGATCAGCTCAATATCAAGCACTCTTGGTTTAACAAAACGGATGATTCCATACTGTACGTGATAGCTGAACTTAAACAAGAAACAGGCTATGTAAAACACCACATTCAAAAAATCTGCGCCTTTTTTGCCGCGATGGAAGCTTTTGCCAAATTATTGCAAAGTGAGGGACACCAGGTTCTCTACTTGACCCTTGATGAAACTGCCGATTATTTGCAGCTACCACCATTGATTAGCGATCTGTGCCATCAGATCAACGCAGAATACTTTCACTATCAGCGACCTGATGAATACCGAGTTTGGCAACAGTTGCAGGAGTTAAACCTCTCTCATACACAAGTGACTTGTTTTGATACTGAACACTTTTTATTGCCTTTTGACGAGATCACTCAGTATTTTAACACCAACAAAACCACTATTATGGAGCCGTTTTATCGCAAAATGCGTAAGCGATTCGGTATTCTTCTGCAAGATGATCATCAAACTCCTTTGGGTGGGCGTTGGAATTTTGATCACCAAAATCGCAATAAGCTCAGCGTGCAAGACATAGAAAACCTACCCAAACCACTTAGCTTTCAAAACAATGTCAGTGCAATTTATAACCGTTTACAGCATCATAATATTCACGTTTTCGGCCTGTATACTCCTTCATTGTTATGGCCGATTAACCGCTCACAAGCACTGTCATTATTGGCCCACTTTTGTCAGTACGGCTTGCCGCTGTTTGGTCGCTTTCAAGATGCAATGACGGCAAAGAGCCCACATCGTTGGAGTCTCTACCATAGCCGGCTCTCTTTTGCACTCAACTGCAAACTGCTATCGCCTGCAGAAGTCATTCAAAGTGCACTCATGCGATTTGAGAATGACAATACGATGGATTTAGCACAAATCGAAGGATTCATTAGGCAAATTTTGGGCTGGCGTGAGTACATTCGAGGCATTTATTGGGCGAACATGCCCCAATACGCCAAGCACAACGCCCTTGACGCTCAACGACCTCTTCCTCACTATTATTGGACAGGGGATACTCGTATGCATTGTGTTAAACAAGCCGTAACTCAATCACTGGAATTTTCCTACGCACATCATATCCAACGTTTGATGATCACGGGTAATTTTGCACTCCTATCAGGTTGCGAGCCGGATGAGGTGGATGACTGGTACTTAGGTATTTATATTGATGCATTGCAATGGGTAGAAATGCCCAATACCCGAGGTATGGCTCTGTTTGCTGATGGGGGAATTGTTGCTACCAAGCCTTATGCCGCAAGCGGCTCTTACATCAATAAAATGAGTGATTACTGCAAAGATTGTCACTACCAAGTAAAGAGCCGTAGTGGTCTAAATTCATGTCCATTCAATAGTTTATATTGGCAGTTCATGCTCACTCATCGTGAACGGTTAGCCAAAAATCCAAGGATAGGCATGATTTATAAAAATTGGGATAACACTGAAAACGCCACTCAACAAGCAATCTTAGATCAAGCTCAATACTATCTACACCATATTGAAGAGCTGTAGCTCGTCGGCTTACTGGTCACGTTTTTATTTATGCAATTTGGTGAGCACGCTGCAAGTAACTATAATCATGCTATTCGATTAAATATCAGTGAGTGATTATGCAACAACAGCAAGTCCATATGGACCAACGTATTTGCCAGCAATGCTCAGAAAAACAAAACTTGCCTTTTGACTTCACCATGGCTTTCCAACCCATAGTGAACGTTGCAGATAACACCATCTTTGGCTACGAAGCACTCGTACGAGGTCTGAATAATGAATCGGCTTACTCCATCATTGAACAAGTCAGTGATGACAACCGATACCGCTTTGACCAACTTTGTCGAATCAAAGCGATTAAACTCGCGGCTAAACTAAAACTGTCAGGTATTTTGAGCATTAATTTTTTACCTAATGCCGTTTACCAACCAGAACGTTGTATCCGCACCACATTAGAGGCAGCAAAGCAGTTCGGTTTCCCGACAGAACGGATCATGTTTGAATTTACTGAGGTGGAAAAAATCGTAGACACGGCGCACATAAAACGGATCGTCGCTTATTACTCCAACCTAGGATTTACTACCGCGATTGATGATTTCGGTGCAGGCTACGCCGGGCTTGGGCTATTGGTTAACTTCCAAACTAAAATAGTAAAATTAGATATGTCACTGCTGCGTAATATCGATCAAGACATCACGAAGCAAGCAATCGTCCGTCATACTGTTGCAATGCTCATTGAACTAGGGATTTGTCCACTCGCTGAAGGTATTGAAACTCAACAAGAAATGTTATGGCTAAAACGACTCGGCATTGAACTCATGCAAGGCTACTATTTTGCGAAACCTGAGTTTGAAGCGTTGCCTACAGTGACGTTTTGAACCATAACATCAGCCTCTAATTTTGTGGATCCATCAAACCACGAAATGCTTGGGCATAAGTTTCAACTGTTCAATACGGCCCGACATGGCTGTTTCCACCTCGGCTAACCACTCATAACGTTTAGTATATAGACGGCGTTTATTGCGATTTAGCGTCTCAACACCTTTACGGTTTGGCGTGGTTGGCAAACGGTACAAATATTTGCTCATTTTCTCTGCTTCGTACTCTGTCCACAGTTCATCGTAATCAAAGCTTACTGATTTGCGCTTTGATCCAATATAACGCAACGCTTGATACATATGGCCGCGGTTAGAAATCGCATACAGGTTTTCAACCCCTAAAATACGCGCTAGCGTCATGATCATTTCAACCATCAGTGCTTTAGTTCTTAAGCCGTGAGTCGTGCGCGTCAAATCTTTAATGATTTGATTACGATCGGTCACACCACTGCTTGGACCTTGTAGTGAACCAATGTAAATACTGCGCCCTTGATCAGAAACATTGAAACTGATCGAGTAAATTTTCTGCCCTTTTTCATCCGTCAGTTGCAGCCCCAACGAGCCTTCTCTTATCTCTCCACTGCACAGGCTTAATGAATAACTCGCCCCATTTTTGTCGTAAAAATCAAAAATAGAGAAGCCTGATTCTGAGAAAAACTTCGCAGCATTAAAGCCAAACTGTTCAACTAAGTAGATAAAATGTTGATTAATGTGCCATGTACGCTCTTTGGCAGACCAATTGACGCAGAGATAAGGTTTTAATGGTTTTTCCAAAAACTGTGGGCATTGCTTCAATACCTCCGCTAACTCGGAGCACGAAAACAGCCTCAGCATACTTTTTAGAGCATAGGCATTGGTCACGCCCCATAAACAAAAACGGATATTCTTCCTGATTTTAGACCAGCCTTTGGTATTGGGGTAAATCGTTTCGGAGAGTTCAGACAGGCTAAACAGGTAGTCGAGTTTATTTTCAATTATCATAGTATGGACCAGAATTTCAGCAGCTAGGACAGCCTCAAACATTGGGGAGTCGCTCATTGAAAATAATGTACAGTGTTTCATTGAGAGGTGCTGTCCTGAGTTTGTATGAAAATGTCAGCCTTCGTCATTAGCTATTTACTTAGCGCGCTAACTAAACTATATTACTTAGCACGCTAAGTAATATGTGACTCGTTATGATTGAAAACACATACACCCTGAAAGAATTATCACTCGCTGAGCAGTTTGCTCGTCTCTCACGCTTATGGAAAATGGTGGCGGACCGAGAACTCTCACCTTTGGGCCTTACCCATCCTCGTTGGACCGCATTGTGGAAATTACAGCGTCTCGGTGACAACGTCAGTCAAAAAACCTTAGCCGAAGCGTTAGAAATAGAACTGGCTTCTTTGATGCGAACTTTAAAGCAGCTCGAAGAACAATCGCTGATCGAACGTCACTGCTGTCACAACGATAAGCGCGCTCGAATCGTCAGTTTGACGAGTAACGGGCGTGCTCTTATCAAGCAGATGGAAACCCGTATTTTGCAAGTTCGCCAAAACTTACTGAGTAATATTGACGATCAACAATTGCACCAACTGACTCTTACGCTCGAACAAATCTCACACAACGCTCTAGATACGCTCAGCAAACCGATAGCAACACCTTCAAAGGAACAATAATTACTTATGACACCTGATCAAAAATTTGCACTTTGGATCAAATATTCCATCGTCGCTTTTGTGGCGCTCTTTGCCTATTTTTTGGTGGCCGATTTGGCTATGCCTTTAACACCGCAAGCCATGGCAACGCGGACTGTGACCAAAATATCTCCCCGAGTTAATGGTCAAATCAGTGATGTTTTTGTCACTAATAATCAAATCGTACACAAGGGTGAAGTACTTTTCACCATCGACCCACAACCCTATCAACTGGCGGTAGAGCAGGCCCAACTCAATTATGAACGTGCGGTACAAGGTAATGCTCAATTGGATGCATCGATTGCAGCCGCAGAAGCTAATGTCACGGCAAGCCGTATCGTTGCCGATCAAAAGTTGCGCGAAGCTAACCGATTAAACACTCTGTTTGCACGCAATGGGACTTCTCAACAACTTAAAGACGATGCACAAAGTGGCGCTACCGCCGCGAAAGCCAATTTGGTTGCAGCGCAAGCTCACCTGCAAGAATTGCACGTCAGTCGAGGTAATAGTGACGAGAGTAACGTCAGCATTCGCGCCGCTTTGAACCAATTGGCGCAGGCCAAGCTAAACCTTGCCTACACACAAACGCTAGCAGAGCAAGATGGTGTCATTACCAACTTACAGCTTGAAACGGGCACCTACGCCGCAGCAGGTACGCCGTTAGTTGCGTTGGTAGCGACGGATGTAGACGTGATTGCTGATTTTAGAGAAAAAAGCTTACGCCATTTCCCAGACAATAGCCTCGCCCTAGTTGCTTTTGATAGCAAACCCGGCGAAGTCTTTACCGCGCGTATTCGTAGCCTGGATGCTGGGGTAAGCACTGGTCAGTTTGATGCGAATGGGCGTTTAGCCACTCCAACAGAATCTAATCGCTGGGTGCGTGATGCACAACGCATGCGTGTGCACCTTTCGCTCGATGAAACGATGTCAACATTGCCTTCCGGTGCTCGTGCGACGGTACAGTTGCTACCAGAAAGTGGCCCGTTTGCTTGGCTGGCAAAAATGCAAATTCAGTTTCTGAGCACTCTGCACTACGTCTATTAAGCGGAGTAAAAAATGCGACTTTGGGATCATCCATTATCTGAAAATGACTTTCGCCAATGCGTCAGAATAGCAACAGGTGCGACGCTTGGTTTTACCTTTTGTAAACTACTGGGTTGGAACTACGGGGTATTTTTTACCGTAACACCGATGCTGTTACTGGGCATGGTGCCCGTCATGAATGCGCACGCCGCAAAGCAACTGCTTGCTTCCGCCGTCGTTTGTGGCTTAGAAGTAGCCATTCTCGGGGGGCTGTTTGGCGCTCATCCGGCACTGATGACGATGATGGCTTTTGTACTGTTTCTCTACAAATTTGCTTGTATGTCGAAAGGCAGCTTATTCTTATTTGGAGCGAACAGCGTATTGAGCTTGAGCATCATGCTGCACTTTGCAAGCTACCCCACAACTGATCTTAACGATCTGATTACTAGCAACTTTATCGCGAATTTGCTTTCGGTAATGGTCGCTTATCTGGTGACATTCTGTATTCCCGACGCACAGAAAAGGCAACCTCCCGCTCATACAAGCGTGGCCAAAGAGTCACATCGTATGCGCCATGAAGCGCTCATGGGCGCAACCATTGCCACACTCTCTTTCGTTGTGTTTCAAATATTCGATCTGCAAGATTCAATGTCCGCGCAAGCCACAACCTTGTTGCTACTTTTCCCGATGCATTGGAACGGAGCGCTAGGCTACGCACGCAAACGCGCGATGGGTACTCTGCTTGGTGTCACTTTCGGTATTGCGGTCCAACTGCTGCTCTACGATTGGTCAGGTCAGCTTTTATTTGTTACTCCGCTGCTGTGGATAGGTGCGATGCTCTTTAGCTACTGGCATGTAAAAGAATCCAGCGGTTCAGGGGTCGGCTTTGGCTCATTGACTACCTTGGGGATCTTGTTTGGTCAATATTTGACGCCGGGCAATGATTTAATTTTCAGTGCCCTGTACCGAGTCGGCAGTATTTTGTTTGCTATTGTCGCCACATTACTTACAACCTATGTGATCCATCGATTGCTGAATCAATTCAAAGCCACCCAATTTGGCCAGTAATTAAAAACCCTGCACATAGGTGCAGGGTCAACATCACAGCAAACCTTTATTCAAAGGATAAACGTGCCGAATTTAATACACCCGTTAAACCTTGATAGTGATCCGCCACGACTAAACGCCACTGGCCTTGCACGTTCATTTGTTGCATTCCGCTGAGTGTAAAGCGAACACGATAAGCCGTGTTGCGATCATACTGGTTATACGATTTTAAGTTCCAATAGCCACCATCAGGTGCATACAACTTGACTGAAACATCACCCACAAATGGGTGTTCAATATCAAGTTGAATAGTGGCCGTTTCCGCATTTCCTTGATAAGTCACATTAATCGGAAGTGCTAACTCTCCTTGTGCATGATCGGGAATGGCAAAAGGCCCTTGTAAATCATAGATGGCTTGTTGGGGCGAAGTCGGTTCAGTGGGTGACGTTCCTCCGTCATTACTCCCATCTGGACGTGCATAAATCGCCGCAATGTGTGGCGCGCTCAGGCCAATCGCTCGCACCGAGTTCGCGTAGTCAGTGACACCACATGCTTGACCTTTACACACTTTGCTTGGGTTAGAGAATGTGTAAGAACGGCTATGAATACCAAATAAGAAACCATAAGCCATGGTCGTCGCAAATTGGCCTTGAACCCCATAACCATACGCATCTTGCTCTGTACCATTTGAAAGATGGGGTTCGCCATTGTACTGTTCATGAGCATGGTTCAAGCCCAAATTGTGGCCTAACTCGTGAATAAACGTATCATCGCCACACTCATTCAAATAGCTATGACTGTACATTCTAGATTGCGCATAACGCGCACTATTGTTCCAATACGCGGCAGGGATTATCCATGCTAGACCACAGCTCAGCATGTAAGTACCATTGCCTTTATCTTCATAATCAGGAGAATTTTTAATATCTAGATTACGAAACAGCGCCACCATATCCGCGCCAACCTGCTTACGATATTGCTCAATATCGGCAAACGCCGGATCTTGTTTATTGCCGGGAGTAATCGCATCAAGCGCCTGCTCTTGCGATTTTTTCAGCCCTCTTTGCGTATCGTATTTTACTTCTTTCGTGCCAATTAAGTTGACTTTGATGTCCAGACCACTTTGACGCAGAATTTCATTTCCCACGTTGAATCGGTGCTGGATTTGAGCCACGTGATCTTGCTGAAACCACTCAGCCGTGCCGGGTGTATAAACACCTAGAATATCAATTTCAGTGGTTGCACTACTCGGTAACGCATGCGTTGCTAACACCACGGCTAATGCCAATGACGCTATTTTCATAGAAAACTCCTACATTATTTATTTTATTAACACACAAAGCCGTGTGTTTTAGGTATCAATGGCTGGTCGAGGTTTCGTCATAGCCATGATTCGGTGGTACTCGGTAAACCCATGCTTCACTGCCGTTGCCTTCAAGCTTCACTTGACCACTGGGATGACCAATAAAACCAAGTATTGCCGTTTTGCCGAAAGTGAATGTGGCCGGGTAAACTTCCCCGTCGAGTTCAAACTGCCCAGACCAAGTCCGGACGCCTTCATTCTGAATTTCTGATGAAGTGACTTGGATATTGACTGGCTGGTTATCAGGCATAGTGACCGTGACAGCATCGCCCGTTGCCAGAACTCGGAATTGTTCAATATTTTCGATTTCGATCGCTTTGATTTCCGTCACTGCATCACTTTTTGGCCTAATGGCTTGCAACGCTGGGCTTGGGTTGATGTCGTGCCATACTTCATCAACGGTTTGCGCCGCAAGCATGCGCTCTTCAGTGATAGGCTCTGAATTCAGAGCAAAACGAGCATCTCCAGCGCTCGATGCATCTTCTCGTGGTGGCTTCATCAGCTGGCGCTCATCAGCAACTGTTGCGGCTTTAAAATCAGTATCCTCGTTATTATTCGGTGCTTTTTTGGCAGGCACTAATGTTAATGAACTATGGCTAATGTAATATTTACCAACAATGAGACCGAATATTACTAATAACAAAATGGTCATGATCTTAACTTTCAAATTTTATATCTCCCATAATTAGACGTGGCATATATATAGATATATAAGATGTATGAATACAATTAAATAACGTGATCTTAAGTCAATAAACTTAAGGTTAAATATAATCAAACTTTATAGATTTGAATGATGATCTAATTTTCAAAAAAATGAATGCAATGCGCTAAATAAAATATCAAGCCAAAAGAAAAACAATAACTCGTAATTAATAAATTAGTTATTATCGTTTGATGGCAATAAGCAGAGAAAATTAAAAAAGATGGTACTCTTGACAACGACGAGCCTTATGAAAAAGGCACTTAAAAGCGCAAAAATACAGTTTAGGCTGTCTATGACTAAACAACTTGAAGTTGCAGGTCGATATGGTAAGTGAGCACCCCGTAGCAATAGCTAAAAATGTAGCCAACATCGCTACAGCTTTCAATGGGAAGGAAAAAGCCTTCATTCTCGAAGCTCTTTAATCTATGGCTGAGCACTTTTCTGGAACTGTAAACCAACTAATTTGGTATTTTATCAAAACGTAATTCACTATTTATCCTCATGACCAAAAAATAAGATATTTATCTACTCGGACATAAATCTGATTATTTCTTGACACTTATTCCATTATTTTAATATTTGCACTTTTTATAAACCATGGGAAAGAGAAAACAGATGATGGATGACATTGTAAAGAAAGATATAGCTAACGACCCAAAGGTAGCCCGTTTATTTTAGTAACCTTCTTCGTTTTTTAATTCATTATCTGCTCCTTTGAAAAGACACTACTATGAAATACAGGTCAATCCGAATGCTATTAGTGTCCGTATAAATGATAATATTGTGTATAACTAAACAACTTGAAGTGGCAGGTAGGTTGGAAAGTAAGTTTCCCCCATGAGTATAGATAAACGATTTGATGAAGTGAGCGAACGTAACCAACACCGCTGCAGCTTCAAGTAGGAAGGGGATATCAGACGATCAATCGGCATGATTCATCATAGATAGAAGGTCACAACATTCCCCGCGCTAAGAAAAGTACTATATAAATCTTGTTCAATTTTTTCGAACTTAATCATCAAACGGAGTGAGTTATCTCAGGTTACGAATCACTCTACACTGGCTCCAACAGCTAGGAAGCCGCTGAGCACCTACTACCTTTTAATGAATCTGAGGACACTTTAATGAAAGCACTATTGAAACAACTAACCACATCAACTTCTGGATTTTCTGCGCTTGCGCTTCGTTTCCCAATTGGCATCATTTTTATGGCGCACGGTGCGCAGAAACTCTTTGGCTGGTTTGGAGGATATGGATTAGAAGGCACAGGTCAATGGATGGCTTCAATTGGCTTACACCCAGGTGTGCTGATGGCATTTTTAGCGGGTAGTGGTGAATTCTTTGGGGGCCTATTCATTTTGCTTGGCTTACTAACTCGCCCTGCCGCCTTGCTTCTTTCTATTACGATGATCGTCGCAATCGCTTCTGTACACTTAGGTAACGGCTTATTCATGGCTAATAACGGTTATGAGTTTGGCCTTGCGCTGCTTGCAGCCAGTGTATCGTTGGTTTTCTCTGGTGCTGGCAAATTGGCACTTGATAACTGGTTAAATAAAAAGCTCGCATAATCTATGCCTAAGGCCAGCATACCGTTTCATTGAAGGAGGCCAAGCCTCCTTCAAACGTTAAGATTTTCAGTCGATAACATTCAACTTAGTATCACTTTCCTTCCTTTCTCTACTTGTGTTGCATGCCCTTCCTTTTATGCTACATAAAAGTGCCGTTGAGACCCTATTCATATAAAGCAACCTTAATGGGTAAATATGCAACCAAACGAGCTTAAAATTGAATGAAAACTAGCGAATTACCATTAGATGAGAATAGTGACATTTGTTAACACAAAAGACTCATGTGTTGCCAAATGATAAAAAATAAAAATTTAAGCCCAAAAATAGGTTATTAAAACGTAAAAGATGGGCAGTTTTAAGTGATAAAGATCACAGCAATTAACCGTTAACATTATTTTACTTTTTGATTTGCACTCAGCCCTGCTAACCTGCGGCACGCTTTGAAATGATGTCGAAGTGCATAAAATAAAGGAGTGTTCACAATGAATACCAAAAAACCGATGTCGCTTACCGGCCGTGTTATTTTAGGTATGGTAGCGGGTATTTTGACTGGCTTTGCCATTCGAGCCCTATTTGCTGAAAACGGATTTGTTGACGCGTATATCGTTAACGGCTTATTCGATGTTGGCGGAAAAATCTTTATCGCCAGCTTAAAAATGTTAGTTGTACCCCTCGTGTTTGTTTCTCTCGTTTGTGGTACGAGCTCACTGAAAGATCTCACCACACTTGGCCGCATGGGCGGTAAAACCCTAGCCTTTTACATCGCAACCACTGCGATTGCCATCACACTGGCACTGACAATGGGCACTGTGTTTCAACCGGGGTCCGGAGCCGATTTAACCGCAGCAAGCTCATTCCAATCTGCGCAAGCCCCTTCTTTGGGCCAAGTGTTTATTGATATGTTCCCGACCAACCCAATCAGCGCGATGGCAGAAGGTAAAACACTGCAGGTCATCGTCTTTGCAGTACTATTTGGCATAGCCATCAGTGCCGCGGGTAAACCGGGCGAGCGTATTGCGGGCGTTTTTAATGACTTGAACGAAGTTATTATGAAACTAGTCGCCTTGTTGATGAACCTTGCTCCATACGGCGTATTTTTCCTGATGGCGAAACTGTTCACCAGCCTTGGTTTAAGTGCCATTTTGAACCTCGCAGAATACTTCGTAGTACTGACGGTTACCTTGCTGCTACACGGTTTTGTCACCTATAGTTTGATGTTGAAAGGCTTTACTGGTTTAAGTCCAATCACCTTCTTCCGTAAAATGGAAGATGCCATTATGTTCGCTTTCTCTACAGCCTCTTCCAATGCGACTATACCCGTCACCATGGAAACGGCTAAAAACCGCTTAGGGGTTGATAACAAGATAGCTTCTTTCACCATTCCGCTAGGTGCGACCGTTAACATGGATGGCACAGCGATCATGCAAGGCGTTGCGACAGCATTTATTGCCCAAGCGTTCAATATCGACCTAACCATGGGTGACTACGTGATGGTCATCCTCACGGCAACACTAGCCTCTGTTGGTACAGCAGGCGTTCCGGGTGTTGGTCTTGTCATGCTAGCGATGGTGCTAAACCAAGTCGGCTTGCCACTAGAAGGTATTGCTTTGATTATGGGTGTTGACCGCTTATTAGATATGATCCGCACCGCAGTCAATATTACTGGTGATAGCTGTGTGACTCTTATTGTGGCGAAAACAGAAGGCGCGTTAGATGAAGATCGCTTTAATGATCCACAAGCTGGCGTGAAAGAAGAAGAAGTCCATTTAGCAAAAGCTCAAGCCTAACTTTCTTCACTTCCACTCATCAAAATCAAACCCTGTCGCTATTGCTACAGGGTTTTTCTTTATTCGCTTTACAGGTCAAGAATAAGATTAAAAATCAAGTAGATCAGAGCTATCTCACACCGAACTATCTTCAATAGATCTAGAATTTTATCAGCCTAACTTTCTAGGAGTGAACACAATGATACCTCGACGCACATGGCTTCTTTTGTTCTGCACTTTACTCTTTCCTTCAGTCGCTCTCGCTTCCTCTAACGATATCGATTCGTTAGATCTAACACACTCAACGATTGGTTATGCCTCTTTAGTCATTTTTACTCTGGCATACACTTTGGTCATGATGGAGGAGTACCTTAAGCTACGAAAGTCTAAACCTGTGTTACTTGCAGCTGGTTTAATTTGGGCCATGATTGGTTATGTTTATCAGCAGTATGAATTAACCGAGATTGCCAAAAACGCGCTAGAGCATAATTTGCTGGAATACGCCGAATTATTGCTGTTTCTGTTAGTTGCGATGACCTACATCAGTGCAATGGAAGAGCGGCGATTATTTGATGCATTACAAGCGTGGATGGTGGGAAAAGGTTTTGATTTTCGTGCTCTTTTTTGGATCACGGGGCTGCTTGCATTTTTCATCTCGCCAATTGCCGATAACCTAACCACCGCGCTGTTGATGTGCGCTGTCGTACTAAAAGTGGCAGGAAACAACCCCCGTTTTATCAACATTGCTTGTATTAATATCGTCTTAGCGGCTAACGCCGGAGGCGCTTTTAGCCCTTTTGGAGACATCACCACCTTAATGGTTTGGCAAGCGGGCCATGTGCCATTTTCACAGTTCCTTTCTCTGTTTCTCCCTTCCGTGATCAACTACCTTGTTCCTGCATTGCTGATGTCATTTTTTCTGCCCAAGGAAAAGCCAACCACCCTGCATGAACATGTCGAGCTTAAACGTGGAGCCCGCCGTATTGTCGTACTTTTCATGTTAACCATTGCTACCGCCGTAGCATTCCATGCTGTGGTGCACTTTCCACCCGTTATAGGCATGATGATGGGGCTCGCTTACTTACAATTTTTTGGCTATTTCCTCAGGAAAACCTTACCTACTTCGCTGGCCAAAAAAACCGTAATTGCGATTGCAAATAATGACGAGGCCGCCCTAAAACGTATTGGCTCTGTGGTGCCATTCGATGTCTTTAAGCGAGTTTCACACGCCGAATGGGATACGCTACTGTTTTTCTACGGGGTGGTCATGTGCGTAGGAGGGCTAAGCTTACTGGGTTATTTAGGCTTGATCTCGGAAGTGATGTATAGCCAATGGAACCCCATATGGGCAAACGTGATGATTGGTTTTCTTTCGGCAATTGTCGATAACATTCCCGTCATGTTTGCAGTACTGACGATGGAACCCGATATGTCCACCGGAAACTGGCTGCTCGTCACATTAACAGCGGGCGTCGGCGGCAGTTTACTCTCGATTGGCTCAGCCGCTGGAGTGGCTCTGATGGGCGCTGCACACGGCAAATACACCTTTGTAGGCCATCTAAAATGGACACCGATTATTGCAACAGGCTACGCCGCAAGTATTGGTGTCCACTTACTACTCAATCACGCTTTGTTTTAACGAATTTGCTTCGCAATATAATGACACAGCGCCTCTGCCAGCTGGTGCGAGGCTAAGTTGCGTGCCACCACTTCTGAAGCCAGCTTTCCACTATTTATCACGCCAATCCAATCGTCAATCATGGCGCTAAAGCCTTTACTGGCAAGCATTTGCGTCCAATCTTTTAAACTAAGGGCTTGCTCTTGCCCTTGATGCCAACGTTTTCCTTGTGTAAACGAATCAAACTCAAAACCTTCATTCACAAAGCTCGCGCTGACTCGCTCAGCGGTTATGCCGAACTGGCGATTCATTGAGGCATGCAGCAAACTTTCGCCGTGTTGCCATTGAACATCCAAGCGGGATAACTGACCTTGATGCTGCTGGTAGGTAATATAAGCATCATCCAATGTGGTTTTAGCATTCACGTTTACGCTGTCTAGCGGATGGATAAAATCATCAAAGATAAAGGTGCGCACATCACCGGGCAGATCATAGCGGTGCTTTTCCCAACGAAGCGAACGTAAGTCGTTTCTATTACCAGTTTGCACTGCATTTAGGTGTTGGTTATAGAGCGGAATATGTCGGCGATTAAACCCCACATACAAAGGTTGACGATGCTTTTCTGCAAGCTCATACAACATTTCACAGGCGCTTGCGCTGTCGGCTAGCGGCTTATCAACAAAGGTTGGAATTCCGTGTTCAAGGAAAAATTGGGCGATTTGAGGGTGAGCCGAGGTCGCCGCATGGATCATAACCGCATCAACGTTATAGCCAAGTAGCTCTCGATAATCCGTGCAATTCTCTGAAATGCGGTAACGCTGCGCTAGTTGCGTAACAAGAGCTGGATTACGAGTACAAAATACCAATTCTAAATCTGGGCGCTGTGTGATGACCGGAAGATACGCCTTTTGCGCGATATCACCTAGACCAATAATGCCAATTTTCATCATCAAATCTCTTTTCGTTAGATGAAGGTTAGGCTAACACAAGAAGATTAAAAAGGGAGGTGTAGAACTCAGTGGAAAGGCAATCCTTGCCTGTCTGGGATGAGGTTAAAATGGGCTCTCTTTGTTCAGCTCATTGCAAATTTCGACAATCGCCAATGAGAGCCCGGATTTGATGATTTGTTGCTGACGCTGAAGTTGAAGCTGGTAAAAATCCAGTTCAATGTCGCCATCCGGTTCCAATACTTCCAACTGCACCATGCCCATTTTGGCCACCAAATGGAGCTTTTTTATCGGCACCAAAATTTTCGGGTCGGTGAACTCGTATTCAGCACCATCACTGTTGAGTTGATTACGCAGTTTGATGATATCTTCAATATCGTGGTAAACATCATCAGGTAATACCCCAAGACCAAACAGCAGTTTTAGCCTGACAGACAAGTTGCCGAGTGGTCCAGAATCTTGCAATAGAGGGCCAACTACTGATTGGACAGCGAAGTTATCTTTGCGAAAAATGCGTTGCATTAATGCATCAATCGCCTCATTGAACACTTCAACCGCCGTAATAAAGAATCCGCGCACCGAATGGGCACTATTCAGTCGTTCAATTATATCGCTTTCGTTAATTCTATCTGCCATACGCTGTACTAATTGTTGTTATAAAGGGAGGGCATTAGCGCCCTCCAAAGTATTTATGTGATTAAAGCTGTTTGTAGATCGCTTCAATTTGCTTAACCTGCTCGCTCTGCTCATCTAACCCTGTGTAATGGGCCAGTGTTTTACATACGCCATATTGATTCAATGATGTTTGAAGCTCGACCGCTTGAGGATCGCTGTCGTTGGTATACTTAAGGGCCGCCGCAATCCCTTTCAATAGCATTTTGTTTCCAACACCGTACTCGATTGTACCGAGTAATGGCTTGATTAATCTATCATTGGGGCCTAATTTTCGTATTGGCTGACGACCAACGCGATCCACTTCATCCACCAAATATGGGTTGGCAAAGCGGCTCAATATTTTTTCGATATAAGCGGCGTGCAATTCACGGTCAAAACCGTAACGACGAATGAGTACTTCACCGCTTTCATGCATGGCTTGCTTCACTTGCTGACGAATTGCAGGATCTTCAATTGCTTCACGAATCGTCTTATGACCACTCAAACAACCCAAATAGGCGGTAATGCAGTGCCCAGTATTTAGAGTGAAAAGTTTACGCTCAACAAAAGCCATCAGATTATTGGTTTTTTCCATCCCTTCAATGTTGGGGATCTCACCTTTAAATTGCTGTTCATCAACAATCCATTCGCTGAAACTTTCAACCGTCACGGCCAACGGGTCATCGTTCGCGGCTTCGACAGGTGGCACAATGCGATCCACCGCGGAATCGACAAAACCAATTAACTCCTCGGTTTTAGCATGCAGCGATGGGTCTAGATATTTATACACTTCGCCTTTCAGGTGTGTTGTACCGCGAACCATGTTTTCACAAGCGATCACATTGAGTGGCTGTTCATTGCCCGCTTCAAATCTTTTGGTGATGCCTTTGGCGATCGTTTTCGCAATGATATCAAGCACTGCAGGGCCGACAGCTGTAGTGACTAAATCCGTTTTTACAATGCGATCAATCACATCATTACTGGCTGAATTCACCGCAGTGACATGAGTGACAGTATCAATTTTGCACTCAGAACCCACTACCTTTACTTTGTATTCTTGACGATGACTCAATTGATCGACCAAAGGTTCATTGACATCGGCAAAAGTCACTTCAATGTCTGCATCGGCCAATAATTTACCAATAAAACCACGACCAATGTTACCCGCGCCAAAATGTACTGCATTTTTCATAATCTTACCTACCAAAAACTTATCTAAAAGAGAAAAGAGCGCTTAATACTTCAATTGAGGTGAGGTCAGCAGTATAGGGGAACAGCCGACCTCGTTTTGCCTCAGGAGCAAAAGCGTTACGCTGCTTGGTTACCCGATAGGATCGCCAAGATATCGCTCACGTCTCTGGTTGAGGTGAGCTTCTCGATAGCATCAGGCTCATCGAGTGCGTTGGTAATGGTGGTAATAACTTGAATATGTTCATCATTTTTGGCGGCAATACCGATAACCAGTTTCGCTACGCCATCTTGGTCGTCCGTAAACTGCACACCAGCAGGATATTGGCAAATCACAATACCCGTTTTAATCACACGGTCTTTGGCGGCGACGGTGCCATGAGGAACAGCAATCGATTCTCCAAGATAAGTGGATACCATTTTCTCACGTTCAAACATGGCATCAACATACTCAGGCTCCGCATAGCCAAGCTCAACTAACTTATTGCCAGCGAAACGAATGGCTTCTTCTTTATTAGCGGCATTCAAACCTAAGTGAATGTTTTCTTTTTGGATTTGAAAAACGGACGTTTTTTGAATTTCAAAGCTGTCGTCATTCGCAGCGAGGATGGATACTTTAACCACATCGCTATCATTCGCCGCCTTAGGACGTTGAGCTGCCAAAAGCTTAGTCACAAGCTGGTTGTACATTTCACTGTCTAAAAAGTTGCTCAGTGAAATATGCTGTGCACTGGGTGCATGTGTGCGTGCGCGGCCAGTCAGGTCTTTATGAGTAATCACGATTTCTGCGTTCTCCGGTAAACTATTGATGGCAAGGTTAGTGACGTGAATCGCTAAACCCGCATCTTTGATTTTTTTACGCAGCATGCTTGCGCCCATTGCGCTTGAACCCATACCCGCATC
Organism: Vibrio sp. B7; assembly: GCF_963888765.1. NCBI lineage: Bacteria > Pseudomonadati > Pseudomonadota > Gammaproteobacteria > Vibrionales > Vibrionaceae > Vibrio > Vibrio sp. B7. The sequence continues at coordinate 258,836 of NZ_CAWPKR010000022.1, read as the reverse complement.
GCAAGCAACAATAATGCTTTTCACGTTGGCTAAATCAATATTGCTTTTTTGAGAAGCCGTCGTCACATTGCCCTTTGCGCTCGATTTCATCTCTTTCATTTGTGATGTGGCTTTTTCTAACGCCGCTTCATCACCTTCTTCCTCGGTGCTGCTCTGTGCTTTCATCAATAATGACGCAACGGTAAAGGACACACCTGCCGCACCAAATATTGAGCATAATACGCCAACAATCGAGCCTTTCTGTGTCATCAGTAGCACTGCAAAGATAGAGCCAGGAGACGCTGGAGAAACAATACCTGCATTGAAGAGAGTCAAAATGAACACCCCTGTCATACCACCAGCAATCGCTGCAAGAATCAGACGTGGATTCATCAGTATGTATGGAAAATAAATCTCATGAATGCCGCCGAAGAAGTGAATGATGGAAGCGCCACCAGCTGTTTGACGTGCTGTACCTTTACCAAACACCATGTAAGCCAACAAAATACCGAGACCAGGGCCAGGGTTTGCTTCAATTAAGAAGAAGATTGACTGCCCCATTTCACTGGCTTGTTGAATACCTAACGGTGAGAAAATACCGTGGTTAATCGCGTTGTTAAGGAACAAGATCTTCGCGGGTTCAACAAAAATAGAGGTGAGTGGTAAAAGATGTGCTGAAACTAGGAAGTTTACGCCTGCCGCTAAACCACCAGAGAGCACTTTGACAAATGGCCCAATGAGGTAAAACGCCAAGATTGCGCCAAGCATACCAATAATACCTGCCGAGAAGTTGTTTACCAACATCTCAAAACCGCTTTTTACTTTACCTTCAACACGTTGATCAAAGGTTTTGATCGCCCAACCACCCATAGGACCAACCATCATGGCCCCCATGAACATGGGAATGTCGGTTCCGACAATCACACCCATTGTGGTGATGGCACCGACAACAGCACCACGTTCTCCACCAACCAATTTACCACCCGTGTAACCAATCAGCAGTGGTAATAAGTAAGTAATCATCGGCCCAACCATAGATGCTAACGTTTCATTCGGTAGCCAACCCGTTGGGATAAATAGTGCGGTTATAAAGCCCCACGCGATAAACGCGCCAATGTTTGGCATAACCATGTTAGATAAGAAGCGACCAAAATTTTGTATCTTGATCTTTGCATCTGGTGATATCATGTGGATTCCCCGTTCGATGTTCTGATGAATATTGTTGTTGTAGCGGTTCTGCGAAAAACCGTTGATTGCTTAGTACACAATCAATTTACCACACAATTTCATTCTGGAACTGACGACGGGTTTTTCGTGATCAGCACCTCATAAATCCTAGCTTACAAATCATTTCTTCGTGATCATGGTCATTAAATTGACATGTAAATTTACAACAAAAAACAAAAATACAACTTGTCAATAAGATTTAAACGATCAACATCATACTTTTTGAATTTTAACTTTTAATAAAAAAGAGATTAAAATCACACTTTCACTTTAATTATTAAAAATTAAAGAACCAAAGGTGATAAAAATCACAATTACATCTTTATTTCACTAATCAAAATAAAGCCACCACTTCCATATTGTCTATTTTGTAACTTATATACACAAACCCATATTAATATTAGCTCATACGTTAATATGGCTTTTTTTACTAACAACATCGGATCTTCTTCTAAAAGCAGGCCAAGGATACGCTCCAATTCACAAACCGAACAATAAGAGGTGGGACGAGTATAGCCTTACAACGCAAAATGTTTTGACCCTGAGCATTCCCTGTTAGAATCGGCTGTACTGTTAACCATAGACGCTGTGAACGAATTCATGAAAGAAAGAGTGGTTGTTTCCGTTTCATCCATCCATGGGACGAAGCACTTTCATCTCGGTAAATGGTTCCGACATTTTTTAAAAGGTTTTGGCTATGTGCTGGTTGCCAGCATTCTCGCCACTGGCGGCGTTATCTATTACCTTCTTGATGAAGTTGATTTTGCTAAACTCAAGCAACAAGAGTTAGAGAGCCAGTCGATGTCACTGACCGAAGAAGTCACCTCTTTAAAGGAGCTAAAAAACAGCTTAGAGAATGACCTGCTCGAACGAGAAGAAAAGATGCAGGTTGTTTCAGACAGGCTCGGCGATCTTGAAAAAGTATTGGGGATGGATGAAAGCGGAGCGGAATTAGAATCACGTTTAGACACCGCTGCTATCACTTCTTCAGTTAGAATGGTGATGCTGACCCAAATACCCAGCGGTGCACCTGTGCATAATGCGAGAATTTCGTCAGGATACGGTGAGCGTATTCATCCTGTCACTGGTAACGTCAAAATTCACCGCGGGCAAGATTTTGCGGTTAACATAGGCACGCCAATTTATGCACCAGCCGATGGCGTTGCCGAAGTCACTCGCGCCAGTGATAAAGGGTCAGGCAATTTTTTACGCTTACAGCACTCTTATGGATTTACCAGCTCCTATTCTCATTTGCAAAAATTTGCCGTGAAAGGGGGCGATTTTGTACAGAAGGGCGACTTAATTGCTTATTCTGGAAACAGTGGGTTATCTTCTGGCCCACATTTGCACTATGAAATTCGATTTGTAGGCCGTTCATTAGATCCAAGACCTTTTGTTGATTGGGGCGTGAATGATTTTGAAACGATATTTAGTAAGGTAAGAGGTATCCGATGGGAATCTTTAGTAAACAAAGTCGAGCTAAGAGTCAGCACTCAGCTACAACTCTCATCGCAAAAGGCTGTTCCATTAGTGGGGAACTCAGGTTAGAAAGCGACATTCAAATTGACGGGTCGGTAGAAGGTCAATTGCACGTTGATAAAACCATCGTCATTAGTGAAACAGGCACGGTTAATGGTGAGCTGTACGCAGGCCACATCATCATTAATGGCGAGTTCCAAGGCACATGTCACGCGACTAAAATTGAAATTTTAAGCAAAGGGAGCGTCACAGGGTCTATTTATAGCGACGACTTGAGCATTGAACAAGGTGGGCGCTTTAATGGAGTAACCTACCCTGCCCCGGAGAAACAAGTAGTTGAATTAAAAGAAGCGAAAATCGCTGCTGAAGGTTAATTCAACTACCGATTTCGTTCGCACTTCCCCATTTGATAGAAAGTCCCATTTGCTACAAAGTGTAAAAAGGCCTGCTGATGTTAGCAGGCCTTTTGTTTATGAATGTCCTTTCCCAACAGGGAGAGACTTAGAAACCTTCGATATTTTTTGCTTCTAATTCCGCAAAGTATTTTACGGTTTTCACTTTTAGTTCTTGAGTCGATGGTTCATCACATACAATCACTGATTTCGCGTGAAGTTGTAGTGCGGAGACGGTCCACAAATGGTTGACGCTTCCTTCCACGGCCGCTTGCAAAGCCAGCGCCTTATTGTGGCCTGTCACCAAAATCATGATCTCTTCTGAATCTAGCAGTGTGCCTACACCAATCGTTAGCGCGTATTTAGGAACTTGGTTGATATCACCATCAAAGAAACGAGAGTTTGCAATGCGCGTATCTTCTGTCAGTGTCTTAATGCGAGTGCGCGACGAAAGTGAAGAAGCAGGCTCGTTAAACGCGATGTGCCCATCATTACCCACACCGCCCATAAATAGATTAATGCGGCCGTATGATTTAATTTTGTCTTCATAGCGCTTACATTCTGCATCAACATCTGGTGCGTTGCCATTCAGTAAGTTGATATTTTCTTCTTGAATATCAACATGATTGAAGAAATTGTTATACATAAATGAGCGGTATGACTCCGGATGATTTTCAGGAATACCAATGTATTCATCCATATTAAATGTCACGACATGTTTAAAGCTCACCTCGCCCGCTTTATGCATTTCAATCAGTGCATTATAAGTCGTCAATGGTGTACCACCAGTAGGTAAACCCAATACAAAAGGACGGTCTGCCGTTGGGTTGAATGCGTTGATACGTTTTACGATGTGTGCTGCTGCCCACTTGCCGACTTGTGCAGCCTGTTTTAACGGGATAAGTCTCATGATTGGCCCCTAGTTATTGGAATATTATGGTGTAATAGAACATTAATTCGCATTATAAAATAAGTGTTGGGTAACTGCCATTGTTTTAGGTCAAATTTTCGCTCTTTCTTCAAATCTCAACCAGAAATGCGCTTAAATTTGTAGCAATTTCTACAGGTAAGCTTAACTAATACGGCACATGCTATAACCAAATGAGATAAAAATTCATCTATAAAATTAAGTGACGTTTGAGTCGCTATCACTCCACTATCTGGCGAAGCGTGCATTCATTACCCATACTTGGAGTAACAAGCAAGAAAGGAGCAAATGCCATGAAAAACGAACTTGAACCCGCGAAAATTCTCCATGCTTATGAAACAGTAATGGCGCATGGTACACCGACTGAATTCGGGAAAATCTATGAAGGTATCGAAGCTTTTTCAGACTATGACGGCTATAACATTTACATGCGAGGAAATGGTGTGGAGCTAAAAGTTGGCTTCCACAATACCTACCATCTCGATTATGACCAAGAGCATCTACGCGACAGCTTTTTGAAAAAAGTAGCCATTTTGGCTAAGTAGCAGTGTTGACCCAGCTCATGGATTGGCTAAGCGCGACCAAATGAGCAGAGTGGCGATAATGCAAAGCCCGAGTGAGTCATCAATACTAGGGCTTTGAGCGAAAGCACTTTTCTCATCTTGATTGAGTCACACTCTTTTACACAGAGATCTCTTATATGAAAGGCGATGCAAGTGAGTTTGTCAGCCTTATTGAGACAATAAGGCTGAAGAGATAAATGAGAAAGCTGACCAAATTACGGCTTAAGATCCTGCATTAGAGATACAGATTAATCTTCTTCCGTTAAGCTGACTTCTTCATCATTATAGTCGTCACCACTTTCCGGTTTATTGCGACCGTTCAACGTATGGAAACGCTTACGACCGCGAGCAAGTTGAGTGTATTTTAACCAGACACGCTCTAACTTAGATTTCGCTTTACCTGGGTTTTCAATCGCCTTAACAAAATGAGCTTCTTCGGCATTCTCTGGCGTGAGTTCACCAGATTCAAGACCAAGCATAGTACCACCATAAATGGTGAGAAGTTCTTCTTCTGCAAGAGTAAAATCACCAGACTTAGCAAAGCCTCGTGGAAACTTTGTATTGTCGTAAAAACGTTTTTTTCCGTGACGGAATTCAGTCTCAGACATATCAACCTCATGTGAATGGCGCTACTACCATGTAGCGATAGATCACGCGAAAATTAGGCGTAAATCTCCGAAAAGAAAAACAAAAATTTTTTATCGTCATAATTGCACTTCCTTGTTAATCTGACGGGGTAATTTCAGAGGATTTAATATGGATGTAAAAGTTTTTCGCACTTTTCTCGAACTCGCCAAAGTACGTCATTTTGGGCGAGCAGCTGAAAACCTTTATTTGACCCAAGCCGCCGTCAGCGCACGCATCAAGCAATTAGAAAATTATTTTGATGCTCAACTGTTTACGCGTGATCGCAACAACATAAAGCTCACATCGGCAGGAGAACGACTCGTTGGCTATGCCGAAGTGATGGTGGCTACTTTGCAACAAGCCAAGTTTGAGCTCTCTTTGGAAAATGGCCGAGCTTTGCAGCTTACATTAGGGGGAACGCCCAACGTTTGGGATGCTCATCTACAAAACTGTTTAAGCGTTGTGACTGATGCTTTTAGCGGTTATGGCTTTATGGCGGAAGTCATGGGGCGCGAGCAGCTCAACCGCAGCCTACTGGAGCGTACCTTAGATATGGCGTTTGCCTTTGACCCAATTAAAGCCGAAGAGCTAAACTGCAAAAAAGTCGCAGATTTAGTACTGGTGTTGGTTTCGACGCGTCCTGACACATTGGAAACCGCCTTTGATAATAAATACGTGTACGTCGATTGGGGAAGCCGTTTCGCTTCCGAGCATGCTGAGCGACATCCGAAGACGCCAACCCCCTATTTACGCACCTCGACCGCTCGTATCGCACTTGATTTCATTTTAGAAAAAGGGGGAAGCGCTTACCTTCCTACCTCACTTGTTGAACCTTTTATCCACTCTGGCCAATTGTATCGAATTGACAATGTGGAAGATTGGCAGCGTCCCATCTTCCTCAGCTACCGAAAAAACAGCTCATCGATAGAAGCCATTATGCAAGTGGAAAAGTTAGTCAAAAACATCAACCCTAGTAGTGCTTACTCATTACAACAAGCGGGCGAGGTCATTCTCGACTGACCCAACAAATTCATAACGCTGTAGCGGGTATTGAATACAGCGTTATGAATATCCTTTTTCAAGAGAAGCCGCAGGAAAAGCCATCCAGTTCCGAAAATGGCTAGTATCGACAGAATTCATGCATACACTTAGCTTATAAAAACTGCATAAGGCTCGTTATACCAAATGGCATCATGGATGGAACTCGATAAAGAACAATGCCAACAAGCTCGCACTAGCCGTGATCCGCGATTTGATGGACGATTTTTCGTTGCCGTCAAAACAACCAACATATTTTGTCGTCCAATATGTCCGGCAACCCTGCCAAAAGAAAAGAATGTTGAATACTTCGCCAACTCCGCACTGGCTCTACAAGCGGGTTATCGGCCATGCCTACGTTGCCGCCCAGACAGTGCACCTCATTCTTGGGCATGGAAAGGGGTTGAAACCACCTTTTTGCGTGCAATCAAGCTTATTGAGCAAGGTGAATTACAATCGAGCAATCTGGCTCAATTTGCCGAACGTTTGGGGATCAGTGACCGCTACCTACGACAACTGTTTCAAACTCATTTAGGAGTGTCACCGAAACAATATGCTCAGTACCATCAGTTGATGTTTGCTAAGCAGTTATTGCATTCCAGTGCTCTGTCCATTACCGATATAGGATTCGCTTGTGGGTTCAACAGTACCCGCCGCTTTAACGATGCGTTTATCAAAACGTTGCAACTGACCCCCAGCCAAGTGCGGCAATCTAAAACTGCATTGATGACAAAAAACCTATTAACACTCTCTTTTCGCGGCCCTTTCGATTGGCAACATATGCTAGATTTCTATCGATTACGTGCAGTAAACGCCATTGAACAGGTCAGTAACAATCATTATCAACGCACCTTCAACATACACAATACGACTGGCTGGTTTCGTGCCAGCTTAACCTCTGAGACCCATTTAGAGGTTGAATTCGAGTTGCAAGACATCACCAAACTGCGTTACTTGGTGGCAAAACTACGCCGCCTATTTGACCTCGAAGCCGACATCAGCCACATCGAGGCCTATTTGGAAGACTGCGCTCCGGGTTTAGTCACTCGTTCAGGAATCCGCATTCCCGGCGTTTGGAATTGTTGGGAGGCGGGAGTCAGAGCTATTTTAGGTCAACAAGTTTCGATAAAAGCAGCCATTGGCCAGCTCAACCGATTAGTCGATGCGGTGAACCCAGCTCAAAATACGAGCAGTTACTTTCCAAGCCCGGAACAAATCGCACAGCTTGATTTGCACTTTTTAAAGATGCCACACAGCCGAAAAGAGACCTTAACACGCTTTGCTCAATTCATGTACCAACACCCTGAAGCCGATGTGGATGCTTGGCTTTCACTAAAAGGTATTGGGCCGTGGACCGTAAACTACGCTAGGTTAAGAGGTCAGTCCGATTCAGATTGCTTTCTAGACACTGATTTGGTGGTTAAGAAGGCCTTAAGCCATTTTCCTGAGCTGAACGCAGACAAGGTTTCACCTTGGGGAAGTTACGCCACCTTTCACTGTTGGAATTACTAATATGAATCGCTTCACCCACTATCACAGCCCCTTAGGAATCATGACATTGCAAGCCTGCGAGCAAGGTTTATTGGGGGCTTGGTTTGAAACCGAAACCTCCATGCCAACAGAGTTAGGGGTAAAATCCGAACACTGCACTATACTCATCAATACTATCAAACAGTTAGATGAGTACTTTTCCGGGAAACGGACTATATTTACTTTACCTTTAGCGGCAAAAGGCACCGAGTTCCAACAATCTGTGTGGCAAGCATTATGCAAGATACCTTATGGCGAAACTTGGAACTACCAACAGATTGCAGAGGCGATCGGTAACCCCAAAGCCGTAAGGGCTGTCGGCTTGGCCAATGGTAGAAATCCAATTTCGATCATCGTTCCTTGCCATAGAGTGATCGGAAAAAGTGGTAAACTCACTGGCTATGCGGGGGGCTTAAACCGTAAAGCGAGCTTATTAGAACTTGAGCGAACAACAACAGAGGTTGCAGCAACATGATAAGATCTACGGCAAAATCAATCAGTATTCTCGTCCTTATAGCCACTTTGCAAGGCTGTTTTCAAGATGACCTTGAACGTTGGTTAAACCGTGAAACTTATGAGTTCAAAGGGACTTATGACAACCAGTTCAATGATGACTTATTGATTTTCGAAGAGGGTGTTGTACGTGCTGAATCTGAAACTCAGCACTGGTCTCGCGCTTACAGCGTAGATGGTAATCAACTGACGATCCAGCTACGCAATAACTCGAAAGAAAAACGAGAAGATATCGTGCTTGTGATCCATGGCAAAGGAGAAGTGCTCACATGCAGTGTCTGCGCCATGTATAAATTGAGTAACGTATGGGTAAAAACAGGCAATGTTGAAGCCAAACCGTCTGGAGTAGAAAACGCGAGCCAATAACTCGCGTTAACGCAATGACCAGTTCTACTCACTCATGTTTACCCGCGCCTAAGCTCAAAAATTAAGCTTTTATCTATTTTAAAAACCATCGCACACACTCGCTCTGTCATTTACCCAAAATTCAAGTAAGGTAGAGATATCAGACTGTTGAATTGAATGGATCTCGTGAAATAAGGAGATAATGATGGCAGAAAAACTGTCAACCTCGGCACTGGCTAAATTGCGCAATACAGATGCTAAACAACTATTCAGTAACCTCCAAAAAGCAGGGTACATTAACCGCTTCGACAACAAGTGGCTATTAACAGAACTGGGAGCAAAATTTGGCGGCGAATACGCACAGCACACGCAATATGGCCAATTTATTGTCTGGCCGGAAAACTTGCTCGTCGACACACAAGCCACCAGCGGAAAGACGTTAAGTGCCACTCAGCTTGGCGATCATTTCAGGCTCAACCCCAAAAAAATAAATCAACTATTGAGTGAGTTAGGCTGGATATCTAAAACAGAAAAAGGCTGGCAAGTAACGGAGGCTGGGCTCAGAGCTGGCGCCCAGCAACGTGAAGACAAAGCTTCTGAGCAATTATTTGTTGTTTGGCATGATACGGTGACTCGCCATAAACGTCTGAAACAATCCATTGTCGAATTTTTAGGGCAAGAGGCTCACAGCCAATCGACCGATAAATCATTGTCCAACTTTCGCCAAAAATTTGAGGCAAAACATCGCACCTTAGACGGCCACTATGTTCGCTCAACCGGCGAATTATTGATCGATAATTGGCTCTATTTGGCGGGCGTCGTCCACGCTTATGAGCGTCAGTTGCCGATAGAAGCTGATGTGATGTGCGATTTTTATCTGCCAACAGGGAAAGTCTATTTACAATATTGGGGTTCAGATAATGGCGCAACCGACGAAAAAAAGCGCTTACAAACTCAAGCCATCTACCACGATCACGGCTTTGCTCTGATTAATATTCACCCGCAAGACATTGCGCAGTTAGATGACATTCTGCCCAGAAAACTGCGAGAGTTTGGGATTAAAGCGTATTAATCGCGTTGGCAAGATGCCCCCTTCCCCTCGTCACTGAGAGAGCAACACGAGAGAAAAGGAGCAAAAAACAAAACCTATATTAACGATAAGAAGAATAGCGAGCTCTAGCCGCCTCTTCTTTCGGGACGATGGTTTTACCAATCGGAGCCAAAGAAATAACCGCGAGTTTCAAATGCTGTAGTGCGAAAGGGATGCCAATGATGGTAATAAAACACGCCACCGCCGATAAAATATGACCAACGGCTAACCAAAAACCAGCGAAAACAAACCAAATCACATTGCCGATTAAGCCAAATGGGCTGGTACCAATATCTTGCTGATTAGTCAATTCATCACGGGAAATCACCTCTTGTCCAAAAGGAAAAAACGAAAAGTTACCGATAACAAAGCAAGCACGCCCCCATGGAATGCCAATAATGCTGATAAAGGCAAGGAGACCAAAAAACCACCAAGCGAGCCCCATAAACACTCCGCCCAGTAAAAACCAAATAATATTGCCGATTGTTCTCATCACTGTTACTCCGTATAAAATAGACCCATAAACCCTTTCAGTATCATTGCATGACCTGAACGGAAGATTAACGCTAGGCTAAACCATGCCATACCGCCGTAACGCCGCTTATCGTACAAAGCAGCAACGCAGCGAAACGGATGTTATCTTTGGGCAGTGATTGCGTGGTCATCATCGCCAACTTATAACCCAACCAAGCTGAGGGGATAAGTGGAATCGTTATCCATAAATGATGTAACGTCAGAAAACCTGCCGGTATTTGAATAATCAAAGAGATGATCGAGCTAAACACAAAAAATGCCGAAAGATTGCCACGCAACTGATTCGCTTCTTGATGCTGTAGGATCAACGCCATCGGCGGCCCACCAATCGCGGAACTGGTGCCAAAGAAGCCGGAGAAAAAACCCGCAATACCCATTTTTATCGGGGTAGGTTCGATGCGATACGGCAATAAACTAACAGCCACGGCAAATAACACCAATAAACCAAGCCATAACGCCAGTACATCCGTCGAGACTAAAACCAGAAGAATACCGCCCGCAATTGAACCGGGAACGCGACCAATCAGCGCCATTTTTAAACCGCCGAGCTCAATGTTCGAGCGATGCTTTAAGGCGTTCAAGATAGAAATAAACAGCGCCACGATACAAATGGGGGCAGGAACGTAATCGGCGGAGATCAAGAACAGCAAGGGCGCTGCGACGATCGCTAAACCAAAACCAATCGCCGTTTGCACAAATGAACCCAAGAAAATAAGAAACATGGCGATAAGCGCCGTACTACTGAACATTTCCATTAAAATGCCTATAAGCGAAACAAAGAAAAGTAATGCCCATAGAGAGCATTACTTCGTTCACGTTATCAGCAATTTTCGATCAAGAGAATAGCCAAATGGATCTATCAGCCAGGTATTAGTAAGCGACACCAATACGTTGACGAGGGTGAGCGGCACTTTCTAACTCATCGATCATCGCGAGGGCATAATCACTGACTGAGATTTTGCTGTTACCTTCAGCATCAGACAATAGAGCGTCACCGCCCACACGGTAAGCACCTTGTTTCTCACCCGGAAAAATCTCAGCGGCCGGGCTAACAAATGTCCAATTAACCTTGCTTGTACTCGCACGGAAGAGATCCAACGCTTCGCCTTGCGCTAATGCTTCCCCTTTGTACTCTTCAGGGAAACCTTCTACGGTCACCAATTTGATACCGGGAGCGACTTCCAATGAACCCGCACCACCAACCCACAGTAGGCGATCCACACCCACTTGCGGTAGATCTGACAGCAGTTTCTGCGCTGTAGCCGCAACAATATCGTGGTTGCCCGCTGCACGTCCGCCGATAGAAGCGATCACAACATCAACACCTGCTAACGCAGCGCTAATTTTTGACAAAGGCTGTTGTAAATCAAATTGTTGAACGCTAACACCTTCAGCATCAACTTTACTTGAATCACGCACTAACGCGATCACCTCGTGGCCCCGTGCTTTTGCTTCATTGACAATGTGACTACCAATCCAACCTGATGCGCCTAATACTGCAATTTTCATAATTTATTTCCTCATTCGGTTTCTGTTTCTCGACAACAATTGTAGTCTAGTAGTTAAACGAAGGAGGAAAAACACCCAAAAATGATGTAGATTGTATCAATATTCGTATCTAATAAAGGCCTACCATGGACAGACTAACCGCCATGCGCAGTTTTATCGAAGTGGCAAATACTGCCAGTTTTACCAAAGCCGCAGACAACTTGAGCTTAAGTCGATTACAAGTGTCACGTCATGTCCAAGAAGTTGAGGATTGGTTAAAGCAGAGGTTACTGCACCGCACGACACGCAAAGTCAGCCTAACCACCGCCGGTGAAGAGGCTTTAATCCGTTGCGAACAAATTTTGCACCAAACTGCCGAACTTGAAACACGGGCGTTGGAACAGTCACAACTCTTAAACGGTACCATTCGCATTGCCGCGCCGATAGGCCTTGCTCAAAACATGTTATTGGCCGTTGTTGAAGACTTCACGCAACGACACCCCAATGTGTTAATTGACATTGTCGCTTCAGATCGCCTTTCACAACTGGTCGATGAACGCGTGGATATTGCCCTGCGTTTTACCCAACAGCCGGATGATACGCTCATCGCTCGCCGTTTAATGAGCGTCGGCACCGTCATATGCGCTTCCCCTAGCTATCTCAACCAACACCCTCCTATCAATACACCCAATGACTTAACCCAGCACAACTGCTTTGTGCACATGAGTAATAACAAGTGGGATGTGGTTAAAGACAATGAACAGATCTCTGTCACCGTGAATGGCAACATCCGCGCTAATGATATGGAAATTTTATGCCGTGCTGCCCTACATCACAAAGGCATCGTACGGCTACCATGCGATCTTGCAAATGTCTTTATCGCCTCAGGAACACTAGTACGCGTTTTGCCAGAGTTTCACAGCCCAAGCAGCGCACTATGGGCTGTGTATCTTTCTCGTAGCTATCAAACCCCATTGGTTCGCCAATTCATTGATTTCATCGCTCAAAGCTGGAAAAACGATCTCATCGCTTAGCGTTAAGTCATTCTAGCTAATAATTTAATCAATATTATTAGCTAGATTAAACATAGTGTTAATGCCAAAAATGAAATTATCTATAATTAATATTGTAGATGACCTCATTTATCTCACAGACATACTACCTACCTATTAAAAAGTTAAGTAAAAATAAAAATATATTTTTACTTACACTAAAACAATCAATGTTGATAAGTTACTTAATACTATTAGTAAAAATAACCAGCATTGTTGAAATCATCATTTAACCCTGAAATAAAAGTTTCATCAAGTAAATGAGCATTTATTATCCCTTTCAATATCTCACGAAAAAACATGATTAAGCTAGCAAATTAAGCGCTTAATAAATAACAAAAATGAAATTAAACTTAAGATCTATCCATGAATATCATTATAAAATTATTTTATGTACATACTGATATGTACATATTAGTTATGCAACCTTGATTAACTGAAATCACTAACTATATTTAGCCACATAAAGATTATAAACATGTAAATATCAACACTAATATCAATAAGATTTAATAGATATAACCAAAAAAACCATTCGAAATGGTTAAATCAGTACAGTGATATTCTGTGGATCCATAAATAAACGTCAGTAGGTATTGAATGAAAAAAATAGAAATACTTATCGTGGTTGATTGTGCCGGAGCATTAGCAACCACGAGCTTAATGGATAACGTTTACTTAATTGATAGTAACCAATGGCTTGGTTCTTGGGATGAAGGAAAGTGCCAACTCCACACGGTATCTCAAGATGGTCAGTTTATTTGCTGGCGTAGCTGCGCCATTTCGCCAGATGACGAAGTCAATATAACGGGATTCTCTGGTGACATGATTGATCAAAAAGCTTGCTTACCAAGCCCTGTTAATGACGCATGGGAAGGCAGAGTTCAGACTCGCGGGGATACTGGGCGTTATCTATATACCATTTCTCTTTCAATAAACGGAATAACAATGAATTTTTCACCTTATCTCGAAGTTCAATAACTCCATCTAAATAAGGAACATTGTATGAAAAAAGTAGAAATACTCATGGTCGTAGATGCAGCAGCAGCGCTTGCAAGTCGAGATCTGCAAAGTAACATTTATCTCATTGATACAAATAAATATATGGGCTCGGGTAATGAAGGCCAAGCTGAGTTAAAAACAGCCTGTAAAGACGGCCAATTATTATGCTGGCGAGTTGTCGCTATTTCACCAGACAATGAAGTTGATATTGTCGAGTTTAATGGGCAAATGATAAATGACAGAGTTTGTATACCCACTAAACAAGGACTAAGCGGTGATGAATTCTGGGAAGGCCGAGTTGAAGCGCAAGGACAAGCCAGCACACAACAATACAATGCGACCTTGTCTATTGATGGTGCAAGATTAACGTTTGATCCTTTCCTCGTTATTTCACTGTAGAGGGCGAACTCATGTTAAGCCCAAATGTTGATACCGCATTAAATATGCTGACCGACGTATATACTGATTTTTTAGGTATTAGTAACTACGATGCAACGTGCAACTCTCTCTTTATTGGCCATGTAGCAAAAGATCCAAACTGGCTCGTAGAAGTTCGAAGCAGGACTGAGATCTTAAGAGCGGTAATGAATGAGTTTATGCAGCAAAAGCCTAAAATTTTTGCGCAAATTATTACATCGTTTATTAATTATCAGACCACGTTCGATGCCTGCGCACAAAACAGTAAGGCGATAACAAGTACGAAGCAATGGATTGAATGCTTACAATTATTGCAAAAAACGTTAAAGCAAAATATCACGTTAACAAATGAAGCTCAGCAAGTTTTCACGAAATCTTACAGCCAAGCGAAAAATGCAGAGGAGCTGCTCGCATCCAGCATTCAAGATGGCTGGAATGAACTTGCGAGCGAAGAACAAGCAATGGTGCGCATTGCAACAGAGATAGGCTCTCTATCGCAATCCATTGCCAGTTTAGGAGCCAATGTCACGGCGGCCCAATTAAGAGCAGGAAAAGCTTACATACAAAGTATGGTCACTATTTCCTACGGTGTCGTAATGGGAGCAACGACGTCTGTGCCATTCCTTTCCTTTGCTGGTGCGCTATTCACGGTTGGTTACAGTGCATACAGCACAATATCGAGCGCGAAAGAGGTACAACAAGATTTAGACAAACTCACTCAATTACAAACACTAGCCAGTGAAGAAGCACAAGCGGCTGCCATTACTAAAGCCATTATTCAAACCCTCAGCAACATGAGCGAAGAATTCCTAAAGATTGATGATAGCTTGCCAGCACTTTCATTGTTATGGCAAGACGAATTAGACAAGGTAAACGAACTGATCAACGCCTTACAAAGCGGTTCAGACCCTGCCCTATTGACTGATTTGCAAACCATCAAGATTGCTTCAGCCTCATGGAAAACCATTTCAGAATTTGTGCAACTCATTAGTTTACCGCCAAACGTTGGAAAACCCGTTTTAGTCAACACACTAAATAACACCATTCAAGAACAGTAAAGGAGATACACAATGTCACAACAAGTTACTCAGTTGAACCCAACACAGCAAACCACTCAATCTGCATTTTTGGCAACCACAGTCATCACAGCGCAGTGCCATGCCATTTTAAACACACAATTTACGCCACCTACGGTAAAACCAGATTGGTTTGATGACCTGAGTAAAAAGTTAGACTCAGCAAAATTGGTTGCTAAGCAATGGATTGACGATTTGGGACCACAAGTATCAGCATCGATTCCCTCTAGCGTAATTAATTTTGACGCCACTTTCCAAGCATCAATCGATGCCATTCATGAGTTATATAAAGCGGATCCAACAGCAAGTGGCAAAGACAATACAACGGTTCAGCAAGCTTCACAGATTATGACCGCCCTATCTTCTCAAGTCAGCGGTATCGAAACCACAGTCAAAGGGATGAATAAGGAGCTCTCTGATTGGGGGGTGAAAATGCAAGCAGCACATGATGACTTAGTCAATGGTGCGACCAATATTCAAAAAACAATTATCGATTTACAAACAGATATTGAAAGCATGAATAACGCAATAGACAACAATCGTGCAGCCATTGAGAAACTGAATAAAGATCTGGTCTATGCACAAGTTGCGGTTGGTGTTGGCATCTTTATGCTCGTCGCAGGCGTTGCGCTTACCGTCGCAACCGCTGGCACCGCAGCTGTAGTCTCCGGCGGTATCGCAGCCGTCGGCGCGGCATCGATTATTGCTGGTGGCGTTACATGGGGCGTATTACAAAATCAAATTGATGATGACTACGACAGCATCGCGCAAGAACAAAAGCAAAAAGCTGAAGATCAACAACAGATTATCGCTTTACAGGGGCTTTCCAATGCCAGTAGCGCCGTCGTTTCAGCGATTGAAACATCGACATCAGTATTATCTGATTTTGAAACGACGTGGACTGTCTTTGGCAACGAGTTAGATGATGTAGTAACCAAGCTTAATAATGGTGCATCCATGCAGAGCATTATTATGGAAAAAGTGATGTCTGACGCAGCGAAAAACGAATGGGATGATGCGGTTGAACTTGCTAAACAGCTAGCTAGCGCAAAAATAGCTATCGAAACGAAAGAATTAGCACCTGCAGTAAAACAAGCAGCTTAAACATTACTTAAGGGGGTTACGCCCCCTTTTATTCTTTTTCGAGGACCATCATGAATCAATCAGCCAGCGAGCAACTTCAAACCGACATTCCTGCATCTATTAGCGCTATGGTGTTACTAAATTCTGCATGCCAAGGCGTTGTTGAAACTTATATTGATCAAGGCAATGCAGAACATTGGTATGCTCAGGTAGAACAAAATTTAAATGCGGTGCAAAAACTGGTACGGCAATGGCGTTTGAGTGGTAATTTATATTTTTCAAATGACATTATGGACAGTGTTCTTTCCATTGCGAATACATTCAAAGATTCTAATGTTCAAATTTTAACGTTATTCAAAGCACTAGAAACCCGTTTTGACACCGCTCAACTACAGCAGCTCACTTCATTAATCTTAACATTACAAAATCCGATTCAAAGTCTTACATCAAATATAAAACGTTATGATGAGGGATTGAATTCTTGGGCTCGCCAAGTGGAAGATGCTCATAACACATTGCAACAAACTATTGCACAGATCCAGCAAGAAGAAGTTTCCATCCAAGCAGAAATTATCGCCACCAACGCCCAAATTGATCTAATGAAACAGCAGATAGCAGCATTTAAAACCGCCATTGCGAACGCTCAATCGCAGCGTAAGAAAGGGATATTTGAAACGATTTTTGGCGTGGTGCTTGCTCCGTTTACACTGGGAGGTTCTTTGATATTGGCAGGGTTTGGTGTTAGCTCTATTGTAGAAGCACAAAGTGAAATATCTAGCCTGCAAAGCGATATCCAATCATCTTTAAATACCATCAACCACGATCAACAAACGCTCTCTCAAGATCAACAACAAATCGCGTCTCTCAATGCCCTATTGCTAAGTGTCGATCAAGTTAACAACGATTGTGCGGCGATCAGCCGATCCTTAGATACACTACAAACCACAGTGCTCAGTTTATACAATGAAACCAACAACGTCGTTTCTAACCTTACCAAAGCACAAGATTCACAAGCGGTCATTCTGGAGCAAGTTTGGTACCAATCAGCTTACAATGAGTGGCAAGATATTCTGGAGGTAGCATCAACGCTCAATAATGCACAACCTCAAATAACAAAAGCTCAAATAACAAAAGCTCAAATCAAGTAATTGATTTGGCTCCAGTGACGGAGCCAATGGCTGATTTAATTGAGCAAGTTATAAAGCAATGCCGATACCGCCAATAACCCTATCGCCATGACAAAGGGTGTACTCATCTGCTGTTGATACTTCGCCAGCGATGGCACTTTGAATACAGCAATCATCGGCATAATAAACAGAATCATAGCGATCACGGGGCCTGAAAACGCTTCCATCATTCCCAGAATGCTGGGGTTGAGTATCGCGACAATCCAAATCGTGACAAACAAAATCGCAATGGTGAGTCGCCCAGCAAGATGCACTGACAGGCCAAAGTTTTTACACAGCAACCCAGTCAGGCTTTCTCGCGCACCAAGGAAATGCCCTAAAAAGGAAGAGGTAATGGCAATAAACGCCACTAAAGGGCCTAGAGTGGCGATAAAGGGATTATCTGTGACATTGGCAAGGTAAGTCAGCACTGAAATATTTTGCACTTTTGCTTCTTGCAATGCCTCTGGTGATAAAGCCAATACGCAAGAAAACACGAACAGCAAGACAAACAAAATTAATACAAGACTGGTGTAACGCAGAATCTGCTCTGATTTTTTATCCGCTAGCGCGCCATAATGACGACGTTGAACATTGGCAAAACTTGAGATCGCCGCTGCGTGGCTAAAAGAAAACACCACGACAGGAATGGCTAGCCACACTGTGTGTAAGAAATCACTCGTTTGCGGCAATGCTAATGACGGCACTGACCAATACGGGATCAAATAGAGCGAAAGACATAATAAAATAGCCGCCAATGGATAAACCATAACAGCAAAAGCGCGCAACATGATCTTCTCGCCACTCAGCATAATGGCAATTAACGCAAAGACTAAGCCACCAGAAAGTAGCACCCGAGGGGGAGCGACCATCTGCGCTTGATTAACCAAAAAGCTATCAACCGTGTTAGTTAGACCGACACCGTAAATCAGTAAGATTGGGAAAATAGAGAGGAAATACAGCAAAGAGATCAAGCGACCAGCCCTTTGGCCAAAGTGTTCTTCAACAACGTCGGTAAAATCGGCATTAGGACGGCGCGATGAGAGAACAAAACGAGCAAGACCACGATGAGAGAGATAAGTCATCGGAAAAGCGAGTAAGACCATTAACACTAATGGCCAGAAACCACCTAACCCAATGTTGATTGGCAAAAATAGAATGCCAGCCCCAACGGCCGTACCAAATAAACTGAGTAGCCAATAGGTGTCGTGTTTAGTCCAATTGGAAATCTGAACATGACTAAAATGAGCCATTTCCTTAGTGTCTTTCACTGCTTTTTCACTTATATAAAAATAATAATGTCGCGAATCCTACTCCTATTAATCATTATGATCATTTTGAGACCTTGGTCATAATCACTATAATCAAGGGACTTGGCTTGGATTGAAAACCATGAAAACACCGAATTAACAGCATATTAAACTGGTTTTATGTGATTTTATTGAAACTAAAAACCAAATTTTAAGATTTTTCAGTAAATGTAATTAGTTGACGATTCATCCAGCACTGTCACGCACAGCAAACAAAAATGAAGGACATTTGTCCTCCCTAATCGGTAGGCAATCATGGTTTTATACAATTGTTTTTCGAAAAGAGGCACACAGATAGACACTGTAGGTATGCGGGGCCAGAAGATAAATAGGAATCGATTTATAGGTTTACAGTGTAAATGGCCCTAAATAGGGCCAATTGAGTCTATCTCTGAGCTGTGATATTTATGAATTAACGGCTTTGATAAGGATAGAAGTATCCATTCTTCCCTCACCTTGCTCAGACAAGGCTTGGTAAGCATGATAAGTTTTTTCTGTCATCGGCAATTTTAGATCGTTTCGTTGCGCTTCATCCAAACAAAAGCCCAAGTCTTTGATCATCCAATCAATGGCAAAGCCGTAATCAAATTTACCTATTGACATATTCACAGCGCGGTTTTCCATCTGCCATGAACCTGCGGCTCCATTTTTCAAACAATCAACCAAAACGCCAATATCTAACCCTGACTTTTCCGCTAAGATCAATCCTTCCGACAGGCCATTTAATACGCCAGCAATGCAAATTTGATTGACCATTTTTGCGCGTTGTCCTTGCCCTGCTTTCCCCATCAGCACCGATGACTTGCCATAAGCATGAAATACGGGTTGCAGCTGCTCAAACAGTTCGGCATCTCCACCACACATAATGGTTAGCACACCATTTTCAGCCCCTGCTTGGCCACCAGAAACAGGAGCATCCATAAAGCGAATGCCCGCTTTATGAGCCACAGACGCCAGCTCTTCGGCTAACAGTGCCGATGTGGTAGTGTGATCAACCAAAATTGCGCCGCGTTTCATCGCCCTTATCGCGCCGCCGTCACTAGTCGTCATGCTACGGACATCATCATCATTGCCAACGCAGGTTAAAACCACATCGGCATCTTGCACGCACTCTGCGACTGTTTGCGCTGCATGCCCATGATGCTGCTGTGCCCACTGCTGCGCTTTAGCTTGAGTGCGGTTGTAGACGCTAACATCAAATCCTGCGTTTTTTAGATGCCCAGCCATAGGGTATCCCATAACCCCTAATCCAATAAAACTGACTTTCATTAACTTCTCCTTTTATTATTACCCAGCAGCCCAAACGGACGAACACACGTAACTGAGTGTGGGCTGTATGTATCCTTGCGTCATTCTCTATGAATAAGACCACGGTTAGCAATGCACAGATAAAAAAAAGCCGAGTCAATCACTCGGCTTCTCATTAATTCGCTCTATTACAGCTCAGCGTTATGGTAAACCTGCTGAACATCATCACAGTCATCTAGCATGTCGAGGAATTTCTGGAATTTCTCCGCCTCTTCGCCCGTGACCGGTGTGTGTGTTTGTGGAACGAACGTGATTTCTTCCACATCGATAGTCAAATCAGGGAACTGATTATTTAGCGATGTTTTCACTTTGAAGAATTCAGTGTTAGGTGCAAATACAGTGATCACACCATCTTCCAGTTCAACATCCGTCACATCGACATCATCCATCATCAGTGCTTCAAGGATAGAATCTTCATCATCCCCTTTGAACTGAAATACCGCTTGGTGATCAAACATGTGTGATACGGTACCTGGAGTACCAATTTTCGCACCCGTTTTAACAAAGCATTGACGCACATCTTGGAACGTACGGTTGCCGTTATCTGTTAAGCAGTCAACGATAACACTTGCGCCGCCAGGGCCAAAACCTTCGTAACGAGCAGGTTGGTAGTCTTCACCACCACCACCACTGGCTTTATCCAGCGCTTTATCAATAACGTGGCCTGGAACTTGGTCTTTCTTCGCTTTTGTGATCAGGTGGCGCAAAGACAAGTTCATGTCTGGGTCCGAACCACCATTTTTCGCACACATGTAAATTTCTTTACCGTATTTGGAATAGACTTTAATTTTTGCGCCTTGAGTTTTCGCCATTGAGGCTTTGCGCACTTCAAAACTTCTTCCCATAGGGATGATCTCTCTAATTCAATTTAACGCGAGGGATTTTAGCAAAAAGTGGGATCATTTCAATTTTCCACTTAGCAAAGACATGAATGCTACGCAACACCCATCACTCTTTTGTATTTGTTCACCGATTGTAAAAACCACTCTCTTTCGGCCTCACTGGCAATTTTAGACTGCTGCTGAGTGATCGCTTCAGGCCCTGCTTTTCCTTGCTTGAGTTTCCAAACAAGAAAGGAAGCTTGTTTATCGAGCTCTACTTTGTTTTTCTCTTCAGCGGCAAGTAAAGATAGGTTGAAGGACATGAGTTAGCCTAGATCGGTAAATACGTGGCACGAAATATAGCATAGGACATAGGAAAATTAAGAGCATAAATGTGCAATTTATCGGTATGAAATCAAGAAAATTGGAAAATATAAAGGGTGGCTATGCGCCACCCTTAGGGGATTAATGGTGAGAACTCGTCAGTGAAGTATGCCTAGCTCCTTCGCTTCTTCAATGGTTAAACCACTTTCTCGAATCTCTCTTAATGCTTCAATACGACGGCGAGCTTCGGCTGATTTAAGGTTTTTAACTGGTTTTTGAGTTTCTACTTCTTCCGTGAAGTCCCACTTATTTGCAATATCAGTCATTTCGTCATGGTCAATAGAATTTATGGACATTGTTACCTCCGAACAAACCACGTAAGGGACATGTAATCTGTAGCAAACGACATTTGATTTGTTAAGCATATTTCGTCCATATTGTGATTTTGGCGATGGTTTAGAAACCTTATTTTTAAAACTATTAATATTACTTTGCCAACCTTGCTAGACGAGGCTAGATTTAAATATTGCATACATGAATTCAAGCGTTTTAGCGCTCATTTTATTCTGTTGCATATTGTCGCAGTCTCCCCTACCCCACGCTCTTTCAATGTGCTGATTTTTAGCTCATGGTTCCCCATTTCTGTTTGGCAAATAAGCTTGAAATACACCAGACTGTAGTTAATGCATTTAAAGTTGTAGGTAAGACGCGATGTGTAAGCTTCACGACTGGTTAACTGAGATCCATCAATGGCATCTGAACAAGCGCTATGATCAGGTGGCTCAATTACAACCTCTGATCCTTAATGCTCCACAAGAGATCTGGGGGCCGGATCTGAGTGATGATCAAAGTAAAGCAATTGCTTGTTGGCTTGATGCTTGCCTGCGCCAATATGAGTACTACAAGCTTATTGACGGTGAGCTTGCCTTCCAATATCTGCAGCTTGCTTACGCTCGTTTTCAGCGTTGTGTCTCGGAGCCGAATAGTGAACTTGAGTTAAAATCTTGGTGTATAAAACGGATGCAGCAGTTGATGGTACTGAGTTTGGAACATCTCAACCAACAGCACATTGATGAGGCCTTATCCCAAAGTTTAATTGATGCTCATGTTCGATTTCTTGCATATTACGCGTGGAACGATGATCAAGGTATAAAGCGAGGGTATTAATTGATTGCAGGGATCAACAGATAAAAAAATAGCGAGTTATATAACTCGCTAAAAACATATATGAGCCAATCTATTAATTCATCAGATAGGACAAAAGGTTGTCTATTCGTTTTCTATATTAACGAACCTTCTAAAACAAAATGTCAGCTACATGTCAAGGTTGTGTTTTAAATACCAATAGCAACTTCATCAAGTGCCCGGAATACGGATTCATCTAAATGCCCCTCGTACACTTGCTTACACACTTTGCGACGTACTGCGAGACCCGAGATCAAACGTTCGATCGATAAATGTTTATTCTCGTTTTTCGTGTTATAGAGCTCGATCAATTTACTTAACGTCTCATAAGAGATCGCCTCATTTCCAACCCTCAGCCAATCCAGCTTATCAATCAGCTCTGTACACTCTTCCTTGATAGAGGATGGTGGATGTCCAGTCATTGCTGATAACGCCGTTATACTGCGTTCTAGGGCCTCTGGAGAGGTATATTTAGATAAGGTAATCGTAATTTCATCGGCATTGATCTCTACTAGGTGTTTGCGCTGCTTGACTCTTCGTCCTAGCTTACCCTTTGGAGACGGTGCTTTACGTTGAATCGGTTCAAATTCACCATCAATGATCTCAGAAAGTTCTTCTAATTTTTGCTTAGAAACCATCTCATTGCGCAGTGGGTTAGGCAACGTTGGAGCCATGTTGCGTTTGCCTGCATTGGTGGTACGAGCGCGCGAGTAGCGCAGGACTTCTTCCACATCGCACTTAATGTCGACTTGGTAATCCATCACTTTTTCTTTATCCACCAGTGTGGTGACCGTCAAATGATAGCCCCAAAGATTCACGACAAATAACGAATCGCTGCCCTTTCCTTCCGATAATCGTTTTAGCTCACGGACAAGATCCATCGAAAAACGACGCCATTCGATATTACGGGCCAACTTTTGGTTCAATTCACTCAGTAGCATGCTGTCGGTATGGCGACGCGACATGCGACTGCGAAAATAGGAGTAGAGTTGGAAGACCAACGTATGTTGCTTTAGGATCTCTGGTGGAAACAAGAAAAAGTAATCGCGAGTGAGTAACTCTTCGTAGAATGAAGGCTCCCACACCAAAATGTACAAATTAGGTTTGATCCTAATTTCACCATCAGCGCCTTCCGTTGGCGCTTCTTCAGAAGCGGTGATCGTTCTTGCTAGGAACCGAAAACGATCACTCTTAAATCCTTCTGGCATGTTTTCACTCAGCCAACGGCCGGTTAACTCATGCAGTTGGAAGTCTGTAAATTCAATCCGATCAATACTATCGCGAATAGAATCTCTTGCTGGGCCACTATCTTTTTTACCGCGAAGCGACAAAATATCAGTAATGTACAATGGGGTTTTATTCGGTGTGTGTTTGGTATTAAGTTGGTAATCTTCTTGGTGGTGATCGTGGTATTGCACCGTTAAGGTGAACAGTGCAAACAGTGTCATTAGATCATCCACTGTCATGATATTTTTAGAAGAACGAGTTTCAATGATCGCACGGGTACCAGAAATCGACACCATTGATTTCTGGTAGCTTTTACGAGTTCTCGGTGGAGCTAATGCTTGATCAATGATCCCAGCCCAATTGGTGGGTGAAACCACAAACTGATCCGCTTCGTCTTTCATCGCTGGTGGAATATTTAGCCCATGTTCTGTCAACAAACGCTTATTGACCTGAGTTTGAGCCAGCGCTTTTGAACGCTTGCGTTTTTCTGTCTGTTTTACTGATTCAGTTACCAGACTGGTTGAACCAAGCACAGAGATGAGCTTATTTGGGTTAACAAATTTATGCAGCATTGTCTTGCCAGCTAAACCTTCTTCAAATCTCACCGGGATCTGTTTAAATAAACCAATACTTACTGCAGCACGCAGCCGTTGCTGAATAGCCGCTCTGGTCAATTGGCCATCGGTTGCTTCAATTAACTCTGTTGTTGAGACTAACCCATCTTGGCTGCGGAAACCTCTTAATGAGATCAGGTTAAGAAGTTCAACGATACTTTTGGTAACACCTTTAAAATGTTGGTATTGATCAACCCAATCAACAGCAGTTTCTGAAACTTCAAAAAGATGCCCATCTTTGTGGCTCCTTGGTGCTTTGATCAATATTTTTTCGTCTGCGTTCATTATTAGATCCGTATCACACTAGCCGTAATATCGCTATAGTTCCAATAGAATAAAGAAAAAGAGATCATAAATAAAGAAAAACTTATTGCTTTTAAATAACTGATCTTTTTGATTATTCTGATCTATATTGCTTATATGATCTAATGATCAGGCCTTAATGAGCAGCCTAATTGATTGTTTTATAGGGATAAAAAAAAATCCCCTTCAGAAGCATGATCATAGAAAACTGAAAACATGATCATTGTAGAGAAGAAAGCATGATCAATCACATTCCGAACGATGATCATCAGACGAATGAATCAATGATCAAACACTTTCTTAAAGCATGATCATGGCTCATGCACAACTTATCCACATGATGAGTTGAAGTGATTATTTTATTTGAGCTAGATGAAGAATATGGGCTTGGTTTTTCTTTGGAAAGATGATCAAGGAAGTGCATTAAATGTTCTTTCAAAGTCGATTTTGGCATAAACACGAATTGAAATGACAAATAACTCTTTTAACGGCTTCTATTATAAGGAGTGAGAGTGTGTCGAAAGCATGATCAAGAGCGTATTGAAGAAGGTTTTGTTATTTGGTGTGTTTTAAATTTTACTTGTTATGTACTAGGTATCTTGCTCAGCCCCTATTCCATCTGCAATCCCCCGTAATTATGCGCTATTTTTACATGCTTCCGAGCTTAAATCACACTTGATCATTGATCCGATGAAGATCCATTTGTTTTCTGATTATTTGCTGATAAGGAAGGCGCTAATTCCTCTTGATCATTGTTCCTGTGGCGAGGGATCTCTTCGGACGCATGATCATCATGTTAGCCTTGATCATGCGTCCTGGTACCCTGACGAAAAGGATAAGTTTCCCCTGCCCTATCGCTCTAGTTATTATTATTCATGTTCTACGATTATTTAATTGATCTGCCGGGGGTACATCATTCCAAATGACACATACCGTAAATTATGCTGCTTCTCTAATCGTTCCGGGTATTTTAAGCTCATTTACAATGTAAATAAGTTACGTTGTAATATTTTTAATGTTCAAATAAATAATGGACTAAGTTACCCATTATTTAAGGAAAAATGATGACCATAATGAGGTCAATTCATTAAATTCCGATATATTTTTCTATTTATTGTGATATTAATCTAAAAGTGAATGTTCACCTTTTTGTTGAGTATTAAATTGTTTGCTGTACAATCTGCGTTAGGTACTTATTATGGAATTTGGCAATGAAAAGAGAACAAACCATAGCGAATCTCTACCAGCTCGCCGAGCAAACTCAACAGGTGCAAGCTGACCGAATTGAAATTGTTTTAGAAGAACGTAGTGATGACCATTTTCCAGCGATGTCAAAAGCGCTAATGGAAACTCGTTCAGGCTTAACACGCCGTAAGCTAGATGATGCCATTTCCAAAATGGAACAAGCTGGCCATCAATTTACTAAAAACAATGCTAATCACTATTCAATTTCTTTAGCGGAAGCCCACATGCTCATGGATGCCGCTGGTGTGCCTAAGTTCCACCAAAGGAAAAAGCATGGTGATCATAAGCCTTGGGTCATCAATGTTCAGAACCAAAAGGGGGGGACAGGTAAATCAATGACTGCTGTCCATCTAGCCGCGTGCCTCGCCCTGAATTTGGATCAGCGTTACCGTATCTGCTTGATTGACTTAGATCCGCAAGGTTCATTACGGTTATTTCTCAACCCGCAAATAAGTTTATCAGAGCACAGTAATATCTATTCTGCCGTTGATATTATGTTAGACAACGTGCCTGAAGACACTGAAGTGGACAAGGCGTTCTTACATAAGAACGTGATGTTGCCAACCCAATATCCCAATTTAAAAACCATCTCTGCATTTCCTGAAGATGCAATGTTTAACGCAGAAGCGTGGCAGTATCTTTCGCAAAACCAATCGCTTGATATTGTTCGACTGCTGAAAGAGAAACTTATCGATAAGATTGGCGATGATTTTGACATCATTATGATTGATACTGGCCCACACGTTGATCCATTGGTATGGAATGCAATGTATGCTTCCAATGCATTACTGATCCCGTGCGCGGCTAAGCGATTAGATTGGGCGTCAACCGTCAATTTCTTTCAACACCTTCCTACGGTTTATGAAATGTTTCCAGAAGATTGGAAAGGGTTAGAATTTGTACGTTTGATGCCGACGATGTTTGAAGATGATAATAAAAAGCAAGTCTCGGTATTAACGGAAATGAATTACCTGTTGGGTGATCAAGTCATGATGGCGACGATTCCGCGTAGCCGAGCATTTGAAACCTGTGCTGACACTTACAGCACCGTTTTTGATCTCACCACCAGCGATTTTGAAGGTGGTAAAAAGACGCTAGCGACTGCGCAAGACGCTGTGCAAAAAAGTGCACTGGAGCTTGAGCGAGTGCTTCACAGTCATTGGTCATCACTAAATCAGGGGTAAGTAAAACATGGCAATTAAAACGTCTGAACTAAATGCGAAACTGTTTGGTAAAGCGAATAAGCGACGTGCAACCACCCCGCAAGAAGCCCAAACGGCAGCGAAAGAACAAGCGCAAATCATCGAATTGGCGGTTGCGGGAGAAGAGTTAGTCACTTTCGAACTGGTCAGGATTCCCGCAGATCAAGTAGCGGAAAAGACGATTGTTTTTACGCAGAATGCGCGTGAACAAGCTTTTCTGAATGAGCATGCTCTATCTGATGTATTGAGTACATTACGCGAGCGTGGTCAGCAATATCCTGCGATTGGTCGTAAAACCGCTGGGGGCAAAATTGAAGTCCTTGATGGCAGCCGTCGTCGAATGTCTTGTATCTTGGCGGGTAAAGAATTTTTGGTTTATGTTGCTGAAGACATAAACTCGGAACATGCGAAGTTTCTTTCGGATGTGGCAAACGCGCACAAGCCGCTTTCTCTTTATGAGAAGGGTAAAGAGATGCAAGCGAAGCTGGATAACGGTGAAGCGGAAGACCAAAAAGCTTTAGCCAAGATATTTCAATGCAGTGAGGCCCTAGTAAGTGGTGCTCTAAAAGCAGCGGCTTTGCCACTTGAGCTATTGCAAGCTTATCCAAATGTGGTTGAATTAGGTCGTCCAACCATAGTTAAATTGCATAAACAATTTAATGAACTCGATGCAAAGCAACAAGCAAATTTGTTGGAAAAGTGTCAATCTGAAGATGGATTTGTTTGGCAGCGTAGTAGCGTACAAGGTGTTGCCCGATTGACGAAAGAAGTCACAGAGACAATAGAGTCTTGGATACAAGAGTTGTTGCCACCTAAGCGCACTGAGCATGTAAAAATTGATCTGATCAAAGGCCGCGTAAGTTACAGTCGTAAAGGCAGTAATTTAGCGCTTAATTTGAAAAAGGTGGATGATGCTACGGTGCAAGAAATATTAGATTTTATCCAATCTAAGCTTGATTAAGCATCCATCATGTAAAGAATAAAAACCCGCCACGGCGGGTTTTTTAGTAACTAAGTCTATTCAGTTCGAATCTATTGATTTCTTAAACGCTGCCAGTATTTTTCGTAGATAGCGAGCGCTTCAGGCCCAACATCATTAATGAATTCCCCTTTAGCCATATCTTCATCGGCTGGAAAAATCGTTGGATTGTCGCGAAGTTCTGCTGGAAGCAACGCTCGGCCGCTTTTTGTTGCCGATGCATAACCTAAGCTATTCACAATCTCAGCTTGGTTCTCTGCTTGATACATGAAGTTGATGAATTTATGCGCCAACGCTTTGTTGTTGCTGCCTGATGGAATAGTAAAGTTATCCATCCACAAGACTGCGCCTTCTTCCGGCATTACAAATTTTAGCTCTGGCATCTCAACTTGGCCTTGGTAGGCATTCCCGTTCCATTGCATCCCTAACGCTGCTTCACCTGAGACATAAGGCACATGTGGTGCATCAGAGTTATACAACAGTACATTATCTTTTAACGTGACCAATGATTGGTAGGCTTTTTCAATCTCTTTTTCATTTTTTGTATTAATACTGAAGCCATTTAAGATCAGCGCCATACCAAAGACATCGCGAATATCGTCAATCAACATCACTTGTTGGCTATATTTCTTATCCCACAAATCAGCCCAGCGAGAGACACCTTCTGGTACTAATGCTTCGTTATAGCTGAGGCCAGTGATCCCCCAAATATAGGGCAGGGAATAACTATTTTTGGGATCGTGTGCTTGGCCGAGTAGTGAAGGCATGGCATCTTTCATGTTCGGGATTTGTGCATGATCCAGCTCGGTTAATAACCCTTCACGTCCCATTTTTTCAATGAAATACGCTGAGGCAAAAACCACATCATAACCGCCACCTTTGAGCAACTTGAGCTTGGTATACATTGACTCGTTATTTTCAAAGGTCGAATAGTTAATCGTTACCCCTTCCTGCTGCTCAAACTGCTTGAGGGATTTTTCTGGAAGATATCCTCCCCATGCATAAACGTTGAGTGTTTTGTTGTCTGCGCTTACGTGTGAAGAAGTTAGAGCTGCTGCCAAAACCAATCCTTTGATGAAAGTTTTCATTGCATTTGAATTCCTTAAATAGCCCAGAAGTGTACTGGGGTGTAGGTGAATAATTAGTTAAAAATGGTCACGATTAAAGCAAATATAATTTGTCGTAAAGAAAAATATTTTTAACGACGCACAGTGATTATAGCGGCTGTGCTACCATTGCGTTTCAGCGAGGTGGCGTAAATATGAACATGATAGCGGCTTATTTAGATGATTTGATGGTGCAGGCTGAGAATAGCCTATGGCGTATGGGGCTCTTAATCCGTGGTGAGCCTCAATGGCAACAACACGTGCTTATGCATTTTCTCGCAAAAAATGAGGGGCAAGCCATATTTCAGTTAGGTGGAGAACCGTTACCATGCGTTCGTTATGCCCCCTTCAACAAAGGGCAGCAGTTTCTTGGTCAAGAATGCCATTTACTTATTTGTGACAATCACCATGGTTTTGATGCGAACAGTTTCAGTGCTGCGCTGGGTTCACTGGTCGGTGGTGGGTTACTGTTGATCATTGAAGCCCCTCAGCGTAACGACTCTTTTGCTGAGCGCTGGTTAACGCGAGCGTTCGAACAGCTTGTTGTTATAGAACAGAATCAACCTTGCCCTCCTTTACCCGTTTATCCACGAGTCAGCTCTCAATCACCGATTTATAAACAGCAAGTTGATGCGGTTTCAGCAATTCTTCGTGTGATGGATGGGCATCGCAAGCGACCATTGGTTCTCACTGCCGATCGGGGACGAGGGAAAAGTAGTGCGCTTGGTATTGCTGCGGCTAAATTGATGGCGTCTCGTTCATTAGATATTGTGGTCACGGCACCCTCAATCCATGCCGTAGCGCCGATATTTGAACATGCGGCTAAAGGTTTAGCAGGCGCTCGCGTCACCAGACAATCCCTTACTTGGCAAAACTCGTCATTGACGTTTGTGGCACCGGATGAGCTGATTTTGCATCGGCCACAATGTGATCTCCTATTGGTAGATGAAGCGGCCGCGCTGCCTTTATCAATGTTAAAAAACTGGGTTGAACACTATCATCGTGCGGTCTTCTCTACCACCATTCATGGCTACGAAGGGTGTGGGAGAGGGTTCACGCTTAAGTTTCAAACTTGGTTAGCACACCATCGAGCTGGGACTCGAACTCTCCATTTAGATCAGCCGATCCGTTGGCGTCAGGGTGATCCGTTAGAAGCGTGGCATTACGATACTTTCCTCCTTCGTTATGATTTAGCTACATTGCCGACGATGACATCAGAACAGTTAGCGACACTTAACATTGAGCATCTGGATAAGGCTCAACTCATTGCCAACCCGACACGCTTAGCCGCTATTTTTTCGTTATTAGTGAATGCTCATTACCAGACATCACCGAACGATCTATTTCATTTTTTAGCGGACGATAAAGTTCAGCTAGTTGCTGCAATGGTAGACGAGGTTTGTGTCGGTTGTTTGCTGACAGTACGTGAAGGTGGGCTTTGTAACGCTTTAGTGGAAGAGATCCAACGAGGAAAGCGACGTCCTAAAGGTCATCTAGTTCCTGTTTGCTTAGCTAATCAAGTAGGTATTACGCAGGCAGCGCAGAGTGTTTGTCAGCGCATCATGCGTATTGCAGTTCATCCCGAATTACAAAATCAAGGGTTAGGCAGCCGCTTGATTGAAGCGTGCATGTTGGAAAATGATGCCGACTATTTAGCGACGAGTTTTGGCGTAACGAGCGATTTAATGGCTTTTTGGGCTAAGAACCAATTTGTTCCGATAAAACTAGGGAGCCACAGAGACAGCGCAAGTGGCTGTTTTTCCTTAATCATGCTCCAAGAGAAAAAATTGGATTGGTTAACTCGGGCTGAACAAATTTTCGAGCAGCATTTCATTTTCTCGCTATCTGATTCTTTGCAAAGTTTAGAGCCGGCTTTGGTTCGGACCATCTTGTCATTAGTCCGAGATCGTGTCGCATGCGCGGATTCAAATGAAGTTAATTTCCTACCTTATTCATTGCTACGTTGTTACGCACAAGGCGGTGCGGATTATGAGAGTGTGAGTGTATGGATTCATCGGCTAATTACTTCATTGGATAAAGCTGCTCTATCACTGTTATCTGATGTACTTATTGTCAAAGTATTGCAAAGGAAAAGCTGGCAAGAGTGTGCCAGTCAATTAAACCTCACTGGACGGAAAATGATTGAGGCTACCCTCCGTCATGACCTTAATCGACTATTAGATGATTTACAGTGTAAAGTTGATCATTCAACGCAATGAACTGCAGCCAATTTACAGTGTAAAGCGTGAATAATGTAAGAGCAGACACTTTCTCCAGGTGTACTGTGCTTGTCATATGACAAAAAAGTCCTACTACTTACGTCTTAAGAGTAGGATTTTTTGTTCTAGTCACAGAATAAAAAAATCCAAACTATATTAATGAGTTAACCATACGGTCCCCCTTATTGTGAGGTTTTTATTTTTGTTCCTAACGTGTTCAATCATTTGCTTAATGAGTATTCCCTCCTACACTCAAAGTCAGGTGTTCTCCTAAAAAATAGAATATAAATAGTACGTAAGGATGAGATATGGATTTTTTGTTGGCGGAGTCTTTGGAAATTTCAACGGTACTAGATTCCAAAGCAAATTATCTTCAATGGCTAAGCCTAACTCCTCCTTTAACGATAGATGCATCACGAGTTAATAGCGTGGATGCTGCCGGTCTGCAACTGCTTGCTTCTTTGTTTATGACAGCAGAGCGAGCTGGAATTGAGATCACTTTAGTTAACGCAACAAACACGCTCAATGAAGGTATTGCGCTACTGGCTTTAGAAAGCTTGTTCGCAGAGTAATGAGATTTTGCAAGGAAGGGGCTATGACAAAGATCCTCGCGGTTGATGATTCGGTTTCAATTCGTCAAATGCTAAGCCATACATTGAAAGATGCAGGCTATGACGTTGAAACCGCTACTGATGGAAGTGATGCATTACGTAAGGCACAACAAACCAAATTTGATGTTGTTATTTCGGACGTAAACATGCCAGTGATGGGTGGTTTTGAGTTAGTTAAAGCAATACGTGGTCATGCTCAATATAAGTTTATACCTATTTTGATGTTAACCACTGAAACGAGTATGGAAAAGAAACAAGAAGGAAAACTCGCGGGAGCTACAGGATGGTTGGTTAAACCGTTCAACCCTGAGACGCTATTGAAAACACTAAAACGGGTCATATAGAACACCGTATTTTATTAAAAGCTTCATTCGTTAAACGACGTTAACTGGCAGGAAGAGCTATGGCTTTAGACATGGAACTGTTGCGCAAGATGTTTTACGAAGAGTGTCGTGAAAATCTTGAAGTGCTTGAAAATGTACTGCTTAATCTTGACCCTAATCAGGTTGAGAAAGAGACTATTAATACCATTTTTCGGGCCGCCCACTCGATTAAAGGTGGCGCTGCGACCTTTAGTTTACTGGATATCAGTGAATTTACCCACTCTGTCGAAGCGTATCTTGACCTCGTCCGTAACGAAAAATCAACTCTCACCGCTCAAAGTGTGGACATTTTACTGAAAAGCGGTGATTGCATTCGCAATATGCTCGCGGGGCATGAGAGCCACGGTGAGGTTGATAGTGAGCTTCAGCAGAGAGTCAGCCAGTCACTGCATGCTTTACTTGCTGACAATTCAACGGTTGATCATGAGCTAGCAGACCATCACCCGCTTGACGCCGAAGATGAACAGACGTCATCGCTCTTAAAGGCTTCTGACAACGAGAACAACTTAGGTTGGAAAGTCGTTTTTACTCCGCATAGAGAACTTTATTTCAGTGGTAATGATCCACTTCGGTTGCTGCGAGAGCTTTATGAACTGGATGATCAGTGCAGGGCGGAAGCTCAGCTTGAGCACCTTCCCGAATTGGTGGAAATAGAGGCTGAGCTTTGTTATTTAAGCTGGACTATTTTTCTCAGTAGCCAAGTGCAAGAGAGTGATATTCGCGAAATTTTTGAATGGGTTGAAGATGAATGTGACTTAATTGTTGAACCTTTAGTACAAGAATCGACGACCCAAGGTATGATCAGCGAGAGTGAGGAATCTTCGGCCGAGGTGCCACCTACGTTTCATGCGAACGCTGTTCCCCCTACCGAATCGGCAGAGCAAGTTGATCTCATAAAACCCATCGATCTCATAAAATCAATAGAGTCTACGCCCGCTGTTGCGCCCAAAGTGGCTAAAGCAGAATCCAGCGTAAGCTCTATTCGCGTCGATATTGAGAAAGTCGACAGCCTGATTAATTTGGTTGGGGAACTTGTTATCACCCAATCAATGCTGACCGAAATCGGCAACGATTTCACCATGGATAAATTAGAAAAGTTGCAAGCAGGCCTAGTTCAGCTTTTGCAAAACAGTAAAGATTTACAAGAAAATGTGCTCAATATTCGCATGCTGCCGATGAGCTTTGCTTTTAGCCGCTTTCCTCGCCTTGTGCGAGACTTGTGCGGCCGACTTGAAAAAAAAGTAGAACTGAACATCATTGGCGAGCATACCGAGCTCGATAAAACCGTCCTTGAACGTATTGTTGATCCATTGGTTCATTTAGTCAGAAATGGTATTGACCACGGAATTGAGCAGCCACACATTCGCCTTGAACAAGGCAAACCAGAAATCGGCACCATTGAACTACATGCTTATCATCAAGGTGGCTCGATAGTGATCGAAGTGAAAGATGATGGCGCGGGAATCAACTGTGAAAGAATATTTCAAAAGGCGCTAGAAAAAGGTGTATTACCTAAAGATACACAGCGTGAAGAGATCACCGACAAACAGATCCTTAACCTTATTTTTGCCGCAGGGTTTTCAACAGCAGAACAAGTGTCTGATATTTCAGGTCGTGGCGTCGGTATGGATGTTGTAAAACGTAATATCGAAGAGTTGGGTGGGCATATTGATGTCGAATCCACATTAGGTAAAGGCAGCCATTTCACTATCTGTTTACCACTCACTTTAGCCATTCTCGATGGGCAATTGATCAAAGTAGGAGGGGAGGTTTATATCATCCCACTGCTCACCATTATCGAATCTATTCAAATCAACTTAGCTAATGTGAAGTATGCCGCTGGTGGGGTTGAGCTGTACCGACTTCGTGACGAAAACATTCCTATCTTACGTCTGCAAGATGAACTGGAAATGGGACCAAGTGGTGCTTTGCCCGATAGAATACTCTGCTTTGTTGAAGCCGCAGGGTGCCGCGTTGGCTTATTGATTGACGAGCTGCTAGACCAGCAGCAAGTGGTTATAAAGAGCTTAGAGTCAAATTATTGCAAAGTGGCAGGCATATCAGGAGCTACGATTTTGGGAGATGGTTCCGTTTCGCTCATTTTAGATATTCAAGGGTTAATCTCCACGTACTCGAATCGACGTTCAAGTTTATCTCCCAAGATTATTGCCGCTTAGTGAAGGTGACAGAGAAGAGCCATGGAATATGATTATTCACCAAATCATCAACAAGAGAATCAAACACAGAGTGTTTTGAATGCTGTGTATGAAGAAAGAAGCTGTGAGGCCGATTTTCTGAGTTTCCGGTTAGCGAACGAGTTGTACGGGGTGGCAATTCAAGATGTTGAAGAGATTCGAGTGTGGGAGCCACCTACGCCTATTCCTCGCGCGCCTAGCTTTGTGAAAGGTGTGATTAATTTACGCGGTATGATTGTGCCTATTATCGATCTGCGCCTTCGATTTGGTATGGAGGCTTGTGGCTACTTTCCCACGACTGTGGTGTTGGTACTTCGTAGCCTTCAACAAGAGCGGCCTCGTATTATGGGCTTAGTCGTTGATGCAGTGAGTGATGTGATTGGCCAGGGAGATAATGTGCTGTTTCCAGCCGTGGGGGAAACACCTGCCGCTGCGTATTCGCTCGGTTTGCTCAATGTTGGCGAAGAGGTCATGTCACTGCTCGATACCCAAGGGCTCCTTGATATGCACCGAATACTGAGTGAGGAACCCTGATGTCTAAACAAGAGTTTCTTAGTTTCGTGCTGGATAACGATGAGTACGCTGTGCCAATCCTTGAGGTCCGAGAAGTTCGCGGCTGGAGTGATGTGCGCTCTGTACCCAATGCACCGGATTACTTAGTTGGCTTACTCAATATTCGTGGTGAGTACGTACCGATTGTTGATCTTCGAATTCGTTTTCATCTGCCACCTGCACAGATTGGGGCCACGACAGTTGTTATCGTTTTGAATGACGCGCAACGCAATCCGCTCGGCATTATTGTCGATGGTGTTTCAGAAGTGTATGACTTAGCCGCTGAAGAGATAAAACCTGTACCAGCCTTATCCACCACGGTTGAACCACAATTTATGAAGGGAATTGCTAGTGTGGCTAACGGTCATTTGATCCTAATTAATATCGAGACCCTTTTTGATGTACCTGGGTTAAATCAGACATTCGTAGAAGACGCTATTTTGTGAGGGAATACTCATGGCATTTTGGAACCGCAAACCAGAACCAAAAAAATTTGTTGAGCAGATAGAAGATCCATTGGTCGATGAGAATGAAGGGCTCTCCAATCAGCAGCTTCTTTCTGCTCTTAATGCAGCAAAAACCGCATTGATGATGATTAACCGAGATTTTCAAATCACCTATCTCAATAAGCAGTCATTGATTCTACTCAAGCAGCATGAAGTACTTTTTCAAAGTGTCTGGCCTGATTTTAAAGCTGAAGAGTCGTCATTGATTGGCTACTGCATCGATGGTTTTCACGTCAATCCACAGCATCAACGCCAAATGTTGTCGAATCCAGCCAACTTGCCTTTCACTACCATGATTACGATTAAAGGAGTGAAGATCGAGCTTAATGTTGGCGCCATTATTGATGAAGACGGTATTTATATCGGGAACACATTAGAGTGGCGTGATGTCACTCAAGAGATTGCAAAAGAGCAAGAAATTGGCCGCTTAGCTTCGGCAGTCGAGGGGATGACAACCAACCTAATGATGGCCGATAAAGAGGGTATTATTCAATACTTAAACCCTTCATTGACCAAGTTGATGCGTACAAGAGAAAGTGAGTTGAGGACAGTATTAACAAGCTTTGACGTCAATAATCTGGTCGGACAAAATATCGATATCTTTCATAAAAACCCGGGCCATCAACGTAGCATTATTGCCAACCCTGATCGTTTACCATTTTCATCCAACATCAAAGTGGGGGCGCTGCAATTTAATTTAACTTGTATTGCGATGCACAATCACAAAGGGGAATACATTGGCCCTGCATTGCAATGGATCGATATTACCGAACAACAAGATGGTCAATACCAGGTAGAGAGCCTCATTCAAAAAGCGATCGCAGGGCAGTTGAATGAACGAATTGATACCACCGTGTACAGCGGATTTATGCGGGAGTTGGGCGAGGGGATTAATAACTTGCTTGATACCTTAGTTTCACCGCTGGCTCAGTGTATTGACGTCATGAGCAAAGTGGCGGATGGTGATTTGAATACCAAGATGGAAGAGGGCAGCCAAGGTGAGTTTGGTCAACTGCAAAATGCGGTCAATACCTCGATTGCTAACCTGCGCGATATGGTTGAAAAAATCACCATTTCTTCTGCCAGAGTGGCTACGGCGTCAACAGAAATCGCGCAAGGCAATAATGATTTGAGCCAACGGGTGGAAGCTCAAGCATCCAATTTAGAAGAAACGGCCGCGAGTATGGAAGAGATGACAGCGACCGTGCGCCAAAATGCAGATAACGCCAAAGGTGCGAACGATCTAGCGAGTGATGCTGCCAAAAAAGCCAGTAAAGGTGGTGAAGTGGTGGGGCAAGCGATCTCGGCCATGTCGGAAATTAATCGTTCGAGTAAGAAGATTGCCGATATTATTGGAGTGATAGACGAGATAGCCTTTCAAACCAATTTATTGGCTTTGAACGCAGCGGTAGAAGCTGCAAGAGCCGGAGAACAAGGGCGTGGATTTGCTGTTGTTGCTGGAGAGGTTCGGAACCTTGCGCAGCGCAGCGCAGCAGCGGCGAAAGAGATTAAAGGGCTGATTAAAGATAGTGTTGAGAAAGTAGAAGAGGGATCGCGTTTAGTTGATGAGTCAGGAGCAACATTGAATGAGATTGTGGACGCTGTAGCAAAAGTATCTGATCTCATCGCCCAAATTGCATCATCAAGTATTGAACAATCGACGGGCATTGACGAAATCAATCGTGCAATTACAGCCATGGATGAGATGACGCAGCAAAATGCCTCTCTTGTTGAACAAACCTCTGCGGCCAGCCAATCGTTGAAAGATGAAGGGAAAGAGCTGATTAGCTTGATGAGCTATTTCACCACCGATGACAACATCAAAACGTTCGAGCCCAAAAGAACAGCCATCTCCGCCCATCAACCCAAACCCAAGGTCAAGAAAGTGGCAGGCATTAGAGCCACCAATAACGTTGCCAATTCTGGGCTCAATCTCAATGAGGATGGAGATGAATGGGAAGAGTTTTAATGGATAGCCATCCAATCACGGTGAACCATGATCAAGAGTTTGAACTTACTGCAAAGGATTTCAAATTCATCCAGTGGTTTATGCACAAAACGGCCGGCATTTACTTATCAGATGCGAAGCGCGCGATGGTTTACGGCCGTTTGAGCCGTCAGATGCGTCGACTGGGGATTCTGCGTTTCTGTGATTACAAGGAGCTTATTGAGCATAATGAGCGAGAGCGGATCAACTTCATCAATGCGTTAACGACTAACAAAACCCAGTTTTTTCGCGAGTATCATCACTTTGAGTTTTTGGAAAAAGTACTGCTCGATGAGTGGCGATTACAGGGCGTGCGTCATCCTAAAATTTGGTCTGCTGGATGCTCTAGCGGTGAAGAGCCATACAGTTTTATTGCGTCGCTATACAGCAGCGGTTTATTTGATTTCGCGGATAATATTGATATCTACGCAACAGATTTAGACACACAGGTTTTGGCACATGCGCAAGCGGGCATTTATACCGATGAGGCTGTGGCTACTATTCCACAGCACTATCTCAAAAAGTGCTTTGTAAAAGGGCGCGGTATCAAACAGGGAAAAATAAAAATCGCCAGTCAATTGCAACGTTTTGTCCATTTTCAGCAACTGAATTTATTATCTCCTTGGACGTTACCTAAGAATTTAGACCTCATTTCGTGCCGAAATGTGATGATCTACTTTGATAAACCCACTCAGGAGGCTTTGCTCGAAAGGTTCTATGAATGGTTGAAACCGAATGGGATTTTATTTCTGGGTCATTCAGAAAGTGTGGGGCGCTGTGCTGATGTTTTTCATCATCTCGGCCACACCATTTACGTGAAAAAATGAGGAACAATTAATGGCCTCGTTAGCGATGTATTTGGCAACAGATAATCGGAATTTCAGTCGATTTCATCATCCCAAGCAGAAAGTGGATTGGGTTAAGGTGCTACCCGGTGGGTTGTATAGCACTATGCAACAAGAGGTAATTTACACTGGGCTCGGTTCTTGCGTAGCGGCTTGTATGTGGGACCGAGAGGCCAAAGTCGGGGGGATGAACCATTTTTTATTACCTTTTGATCAGCATTCGCAAATTGATCACTGGCATCCAGATGAAATTGAGTCCACGGCTTCTCGTTATGGTTGTTACGCAATGGAGTTACTGATTAACCAATTGATCAAAATGGGTGCCGAGCGTAGGTGCTTACGCGTCAAGCTGTTTGGTGGCGCACAAATGCTGGGTTTTAAGGCCATGATTGGCCAGAAAAATATAGATTTTATCAAAAACTATGTTGAGCAAGAAAGGCTTATTGTTGAAGCCAGTGACTTGGGGGGTGACGAACCGAGAAAAGTCATTTTCGAACCTCTGACAGGTAAAGTGTGGTTAAAAAGAATTCCATTAACTGAAGTGAACCAGTTAAGTTTTCAAGAAAAGATTTATGCCACGCAGTTAGATCGTAAAGCGCATAAAGAGAGTGATGATGTGGAGTTATTTAAATGAAAAAAATCAAAGTGTTGATTGTCGATGATTCTCCCGTTTTTAGAGCACTGCTCTGCGAGCTGATTAATTCTGACCCCATGTTAGACGTTGTCGCAATGGCACAAGACCCTTACCAAGCCCGAGAGCTTATCAAGCAGCACAATCCTGATGTGCTAACGCTAGATATTGAAATGCCAAAGATGAATGGCGTGCAATTTTTAAAAAATATCATGCGGTTACGCCCTATGCCGGTGGTGATGATTTCAACCTTGACCCAGCATGGCGCGCAAGCCACGTTAGAAGCATTGGAGCTTGGTGCGGTGGATTACTTCCCTAAACCGTCGGTCGAAAATACGGCTGAAATGGCAAGTTATAGGGAACTGGTGAACGACAAAATAAAAATGGCGGCAGGGGCCAATGTCGTTCAAGCGCATCATTCTGCTGCGGTTAATCAGGTCGAACTGATAGCGGCTAGCCACCAAGGGGCGCGTTATCAGTTGATCGCGATTGGAGCCTCAACGGGCGGAACAGAAGCATTAAAAAGCATATTCTCTGTTTTACCAGCAGGGTTGCCACCGATCGTGATCACTCAACATATCAGTGCGATGTTTACTCGCCCCTTTGCAGAGCGTTTGAATCTTTGTAGCGCCGTAGAGGTAAGAGAGTTGTCCGCTAATCAAGCGCCTTTAGTGAATGGATGTGCTTATGTTGCTCCCGGAGATAAGCATCTGATGGTGATAAAAAAAGGCACTCACCTTTACTGTCAAGTTGACGATAGACCTGCGGTCAATCGTCATAAACCCTCAGTAGATGTGATGTTTGATGCGGTCGCCGAAAATGTGGGAGACAAAGCCATCGGTATCCTCTTAACCGGGATGGGTAAAGATGGAGCGCAAGGCATGCTCAAAATGAAGTTGTGTGGCGCATTGACTTTAGCTCAAGACGAAAAAACATCAGTGGTGTGGGGAATGCCCAAAGCGGCAGTAGAGATTGGCGCAACACAGAATATCAAAGCGTTAAATGCCATACCACAATGGATTTGTGATGAACTCTATCGCTAGTGTTGTCTCATTAAATAAGCTCAACATAGATAAGCAAGGAATGGGTGATGATAAATAAAACAGTGACACCAAAAGCAAAATATATTTTAGCTTTAGTTTTGCAGCTAATGGCCCTTTTTGCCGTCATGCTTCACTCCCCTAATTTATGGAGCATAGGACTGGTGATTTTTGCGGCAGCAATACCTTGGCTAGTATTGTCCATGAATTTTAGTGAACAAAACAAAGCTAAAGCCAACCAAAATAAGGTTGAAGAAGAGTCCACTCTTGAAACGCAGCAACATCTACAGAGTATTGAAAAACTGTTCAAAGAGACGCTACCTAAAGTGAGTAGCCCTTTAACCATGCAGCACACCGTGATTGAAGGCTCAGTAGAGACATTAAACAACGCATTTTTTAGCTTGCAAGACATCAGTGAAAAGCAGAGTCAAGTTTCGAGTACCTTGGTCAATAACTTATTGGCTAACCAAGGTAGTGAATATGATCTTACCACCGTGTTGCCAAGAACTGAGGCAATTATTGACGGTTTTGTTCAGATTCTAGTAGACATTTCGGAGAAAAGTATTTCAGCGGTACACAGTATTCACGATATGTCAGAACAGCTAGATGCGGTCTTTAAATTACTTAATCAAGTCCGAAACTTATCGGAACAGACCAACTTATTGGCATTGAATGCGGCGATTGAAGCGGCTCGAGCAGGCGAGGCGGGGCGAGGCTTCGCGGTCGTGGCTCAAGAGGTGCGCGATTTGTCGGTTAAAGCAAGAACGCTGAATACCCAAATTGAATCTGAAATTAATGTTGCCCAACAAACGGTGCTGCAAGCAAACAAAACCGTTGGCGATATGGCCTCTATAGACATGACACTCATAATTGAGTCTAAAGGAAATGTGGATCACATGCTGCATGGCGTTCAGCAAGTGAATATAGAAATAGAGCAAGAAGTGCAAAAAATTCAAGAATTAGGACAAGAATTAACCCAGCAAGTGAGTAATGGCATCCGTGCCCTTCAATTTGCTGACATTGTGGTTCAACAAAGTGATTATGCGCATGCGTCTATTGATTATTTGCAGGAAGCAAATGAGCTATTGAACGCTTTACTAACACAAAGCATGACTAAAGCAGCATGGGCAGAACAACTTCACCAATTGACAGAGCGCTTGCACAATAGAAGTGCTCCTGCTGCAAATCAAACCAATATGGATGAAGGCGAAGTCGAGCTGTTTTAGGAGAATATGATGAGTATAGAAACGGTAATAGATAGCACTACTAAGCACATTACGATCGTAATTGAGGGGGCCTTTGGCTTTAACCTAGTTAAAGAATTTCGTAATAGCTATTCACCTTACCGAGGCTTTAGATTCACCATTGATTTACGCAAGGTGGACTATATTGACAGTGCTGGTCTTGGCATGTTGCTCAATATGCAGAAATATCTTGAGCAAAGTGATGGCATGATCCGAATTACTAACACCTTACCTCAAATAAGGAAAGTCTTACTGATTTCTCGATTTGATAAGAAATTTAGTATCGAATAATGCTTAAGGAATAAGCCGATGCGCGTAACGATTGTTGATGACCATAAATCAAATAGAGAGCTCTGTCGGTTTATCTTATTGCCTATTGCCGAGCATATCGATACCTTCGAAAATGGCGCTGATGCTGTTGAGGCGATGCTCGTCATGGACGTCTTACCCGACGTTATTTTGTTGGATGTGATGATGCCAGTTAAAGATGGTTTCACCACCGCAAAAGAGATCCGAGACTCTTTTCCAAATCACCATATCCCAATTATATTTTTGACTGTGCTTGATGATCATGATTCATTTGAACGCTGTTTATCGCTGGGCGATGATTTTATTCTTAAACCAGTAGAGCGAAGCGTACTGCTGGCCAAAGTGCAGGCTCATTACCGTATTGTGAAAATGCATAATGAAGTGACTCAGCAGCGAGATAAACTCAATTATTTCAACGAACAAGTACAATATGACTACGCCATTGCCGAATCCATTTTCACCAACTTAATGGAGGAGATGAGTGCAAAAGTCAACAATATCTATGGCATCAGTTATATATCCACACCTTCGACCATTTTTAATGGTGATCTCATCATTGTGGCGAACCGGCCCTATGGTGGTGTGTACGTCATGATCGCTGATGCCACTGGGCATGGATTACCCGCCGCGATTTCAACGATCCCTGCCACGCGTACGTTTTTTTCAATGGCTGAAAAAGGGATGTCGCTTGGCGAAATGGTCGCTGAACTTAATAGTGCGCTAGTAAAGTTTTTGCCTGTTGGCATGATGCTTGCGGCCAGTGTATTTGAGATACGAGCCAATGGCTTCGAGGTTTCGTGGTGGGGAGGTGGTTTGCCTGATGGTTATCTACTGGATGAAGAAAGCAACATCGTTCGTCGTCTCGTTTCCACACATATGCCGCTGGGAGTTCTGGATGCTGATGAATTTGAAGTAAATTTAGTTCATCTCAAATTAAAACCTAACCAAACTATCCTCTGTTATACCGACGGTATTACCGAAGCGATGAATGAAAACGGGGAACAATTTGGCCAGTTGCGACTCGAACAAGTTTTGCAACGGAACGTTAAGACTCAGATTTCAGATTTGTATGATGAAGTATGCCAGTTTTCCAATCGTGGTCATGGTGATGACCTCTCAATTCTTTCAATGGCATTTCCAATTACCAATAATAATGAAATATTAGCGTCGCAAAAAAACCGATTTCTTAGCCATATACCAATGCAAAGCCATCTCTTTTTTCCTGCTTCAATTCTTAAAAAGATTTCAGTTATGGTCGAGATGCGTAACATTGTTCGCGGTTTTATCAGTGGTGGTGAGCATCTTGATCTCGTTTGCTCTGTATTGTCAGAACTGTTTGCTAATGCCATTGAGCATGGGTTATTAAAACTTAACTCTTCACTAAAAGATGACCCAGATGGATTTCTCACTTTTTACCAACGACGTGAAGAGTGTATGGATGAGTTAGATGAATCGTTATGGATTAAACTAGACATTGATTATGACCCAACGGTGGGACAATTGAGCTTTTCACTCGAGCATAATGGTGAAGGCTTTGAATACCAACATACGGTTGCAGACGGCAACTGTACACATGGTCGAGGGATTATTTTGGTCTCTAAATTGTGTGAGTCATTGGAATATTCAAAAAATGGTTGCACTGTTAAGGTGACTTACGCCTTTAACAGTAAACATGATTTTCCGATATTGTCTTAATACTGAACTGATTATTTACACTGTAAAATTCTGCGTAACTCATTCTTTCGTTTATTTTTAGGTTGTACGGTTCGTTTCGTCGTGACTAAGTGATGTAGCCCTTAATTTAGTTGCCTAAAGATTTAGTCCATACTGTAAATTGTATACACTGCCATACGAACGGAATCTAACCATATGGGTTAAGTAGTATGTGGAAACGCTTAATTTCGCTTTCAGAGGACAAAAAACAAGTCATTGCCCAGCTGCCTGGGACGGAGTCCATCGACAAAAATTTTGACCAAGCAGGCTTGAAAGAAGCATTGTTTGAGTTATCTGCATCGACATTTTTCTTAAATGAAACTGAAGTTACCCGCTTTATCAACTGTGCAAAAGAGGGTAAGGGTGAAGCATTCTCTGGAATCACCATTGCAGAGAAAAAGAACGCTTCGGTTGAGATTGAATTTAGTGATCGAGATATGTTAGCCAGCATGGTCGTGACGGGTGCATATGGTGGCAGAGCATTGCGCGGTAGTGAGTTGGTGTATGCATTGGCTCATTCCCACGTGACAAAAGGCATCAACAAACTGGCTTTAAAGAAAGTGTTAATGGTAAGTAATACCTTGAAGCCAGGGGAAGTATACACTCAGCCTGTTGCGCAGGGGCGCGAACCCATTCAAGGTAAAGACGCACAATTTGTTCCTTTGGTTGAGGATGTCAGTAAGCGCGTGTTAGCACCGACCAAAAAGCAAGGACAGAACAAAATTGATATGCGCAACTTAGGTGAAACCATCACTGTTGGTCAAGATGATGAAGTGATGCGTCGAATTCCTGCAACCAAAGGAACGCCAGGCTATACCGTGCAGGGAAAAGTGCTGGATCCTAAACCAGGTAAAGACTCAGCCTTAGTTGCAGGAAAGGGGTCTTACATCTCACCCAATGACCCGAATGTGCTACTGGCCAGTCAAGCGGGCATGCCTATCCTGAAAAGTAAAACGGTTGATGTCGATAACGCTTTATGTTTAAACAACGTCAGTGTAGCCACTGGCCACGTGAAATTTAAAGGATGTGTTGTCATTACGGGCGATGTCGAGCCTGGGATGATCGTGAGAGCGACTGGCTCAATCACCATCGGTGGGTTTGTTGAGTCTGCTGATGTTCAAGCCCAAGGTAATATTGATGTTGGTAAAGGCATTATTGGCCATACGGTGTTTGATGATGAAGCAAGAACATGCATTATCAAATCAGGAGGCTCTATCACGGCTAACTATGCTCAATTTAGC
Source organism: Vibrio sp. B7 (assembly GCF_963888765.1). Lineage (NCBI taxonomy): Bacteria > Pseudomonadati > Pseudomonadota > Gammaproteobacteria > Vibrionales > Vibrionaceae > Vibrio > Vibrio sp. B7. The sequence continues at coordinate 214,207 of NZ_CAWPKR010000022.1, read as the reverse complement.
GAACTGCAAGCGGCAGATGACATCAATTTAGCGGTTCACAGCATGAGCAATGAATTGCGCTGTGGCAATGATCTAAAAGTATTAGATAGTAAAGAGAAGCAAGGCACACTCAGCGGTGGTCACGCGAAAGTTGGTGGTAAGATCGTTTGCTTCAATCTAGGCGTTGAAGGCGATACCGCCACGGCTGTGCAGGCTTTTGCTCGTTATGCTGTGTATAAAGAACGGGTCGCGAAACACAAAGAACATTATAAACAAGCGCAAGAAGCGACGATGGAAGTGATCCGCCGTGAGATTGAATTTAAGAAAAAGCCTAAAGCGGAACGCTTGGAAGAGGAACTGCTAAAAATTGATGAATTTAAGAAACAGACTAATGATCGTTTAGAAAAAGCAAAATTGGCGTTGGATATGCTGGGAGAGGAGTTTGAGCAATTGCTCGAAATGAATACGATCGAAGTCAAAAATAAAGTTTATACCCATGTTTCGGTGCAATTTGATGATGAGCGTATCATCACCAAGCGGGCTCATGGCGCTAGTATTTTCTCATTTAACCAGTATGAGATTAAATGTGCCTCGATGCTTGAAGATGAAGATGTCGGAGGGATCTAACATTCTTATCTCAGAGTGCTAAGCAAAAAACGAGGCATTTTGCCTCGTTTTTTGCTGATTATGCTATTTCTAGTAAGGTAGCTATTGCACTGATCTCACTTTGCCCTGTTTGAGATCGTTTAACACCATCGATTTAGGACCATCGGCAATGACACAGCCTTTCTCCATCACAATGACGCGATCAACCACATCGAGCATTGACGTTTTATGAGTAATTAATATTAACGTCTCACTTGGTGTCAATTGAGACAGTTGATGTTTGATGTGCATTTCAGAGCGATTGTCCATGGCGCTAGTAGGCTCATCAAGTAGCAAAACGGGTGGGCGTCCGAGCAGTGCACGAGCAATGGCTACCGCTTGCCTCTGACCACCAGACAACAACAAGCCGCCTTCACCCACTTGTCGTTCTAACCCCGCAGGGTCTTGCTGTGTGAACGCGGTAACTCCCGCTCGGTTGGCGGCATCCATCACATCTCTATCATCAACTAAGGGACGCCCGAGCGTGATGTTATCGCGAATTGAACCGTAAAATAGGTTGCTGTCTTGAGGTACGCAACCAATATTACGTCTCACATCAATGTGATGCAGTTGCGCGATATCGGTGTCATCAATACGAACATTCCCCTCGGTCGGTTGATATAACCCCATAATAAGGCGCTCTAAGGTGGTCTTCCCTGAGCCGATGCGGCCTATGATCGCTACTTTTTCACCCGGATGAATCGTTATACTTAAGTCACGTATTGATGCAACAGGCGCATTAGGGTAGTGAAAAGTGATTTTGTCTAGCTCAATTTTACCTTGCACAATCGGACGATGAATATAGCGTTTACCTTCTTCTTGCTCATCGGGCATTTGCATCACTTGCTCAATGATTTTTAAGGACGATTTGGCTTGGTTGTAGCGTGTTGAAAGTAATGATAGTTGCACCATTGGGCCAATCGCACGGCCGCTGAGCATGGTTGCGGCGATGAGCCCACCCATGGTTAAATCGCCGTTGGATATCAGATAGACGCCTAAGATGATCATGCCAACGTTCGCGGCTTGCTGAACAAAGCCGGCAGTATTTTGAATACCATCAGTAATTCGACGGCTTTTAATGTTCCAGTTCGCCATGTGCGCGACCGCTTCTTCCCAGCGATATTGAAACTGACTTTGAGCGCCAAAGAGTTTCACTGTTTCAAGCCCAGCTAAACTTTCAATCAGGTTGGCGTATTTTTGTGATGCCAGTCGAGAGCCCTCTTCAATCGCCCGTCGTAGAGGTGCTTGGATGAGCAGAGAATAGATAGCAATGATCAGTACACCGGCGATAGGTACCAGCACTAAGCTGCCCGCCATTAGCCAGATCAGCACTAAAAAGAGCAATGCAAATGGCAGGTCAATCAATGATGAGATGGTTGCTGAGGTAAAGAATTCGCGTATGGATTCGAACTCTTGTAAATGTCGTGCAAACGCACCGACAGAAGGAGGACGAGACTCCATTCTGATCCCCATCACTTTACTAAAGAGCTTGGAAGAGATCAGAATGTCAGATTTTTTGCCCGCTACATCAATAAAATAACTGCGAAGTAGTTTGAGGAGCAGATCGAATAAGAAGATCACAAAAATCCCGCTCGCTAATACCCACAAGGTTTCAAACGCAAGGTTAGGCACGACTTTGTCATACACTAAACGGCTGAACATTGGTGCCGCAATGGCAAACAAATTGATTAAAATGGAAGCGATCAACACATCGCGATAAATGTGTTTTGACTGCCATAACGTACCCCAAAACCAGTGGCCATCACGGGTCTTTAATATTTCTGGTGATCGCTCGTCATAGCGAAACTGTTTTTTCACCATGAAGTAGCGGCCAATATAGCGTTCAGTCAGTTCCTCTAAGGGAATAGCTACGGGGATTAGACCAGACTCCGCAGTGACGACCTCAGCTTCTTGATTCGCTTCGTTGATGCTGCTGAGCACACAGGCTTCACCGCCTTTTAAAATTAAGATAACGGGGAAAACCAATTTTGGGATTTGATCCAATGCTGAGCGATTTTCCTTGGCGATTAATCCCGCTCTTTCGGCTGCTCGAGGAAAGAGAAAAGGCGTCAGTTTCCCATCTGATAAAGGTAGGCCGTTGATCAGTGCTTCTGGGGAATTCGCCAATCCATAATAACGACTCACATAGATAAGCGAATTGAGTAGCGTGTCTTGCATTACATCTGACCTTTTTTATTTATCCACAATAAAGCCTTGGAAGACTTCTATAAAATGCTCGGAAAGGAAATCAAGTTGAGTTTGCGTTTCTACCCTTGACGCAATTGTGGTGATTCCTAAATTGTGTGCTGTGCGAGAAATCGACGTTAAGGTGAACTTTTGCTTTTCATCGTCGAGATGGTGAGTAAATAGATAATCGAGTTTCACATATTTTGGACGGTACTCGTTGATGTAGTCTAATGATTGGAAATTCCGGCCATAGTTATCGACACCAAAGTCTGCGCCAGCTGCTCTTATAGCATTACAAAACAGCGCCGTCTGGTGAGGGGCGTTGAGGAATGCGTTTTCCGGTATTTCAAAGTGTAGGTTCTCACAGATAGAGCGATGCTTCGCCAGAGTCTGAGTGACCCAACGAATAAAACTGGGTTGAGAAAGGCTGCTTTGAGCGATATTAATGGCTAATGGTTCGGCTATCTCTCCCGTTTCGAGCTTGCGAATCATCGTTTCAATAACATATTCATCAAAAATATGGCTGGCATTGAGTTGGTCGAGTGCAAATAAGTATTGGTTAGCGCTGTAGCGTTTGCCATCGTGCTCAATCGCTGAAAAAACTTCGCGGTGGAAAGTTTGTCCCCAGCTATTATTGGCTGACTGCAAACGGAAACTGAACCAATCGTTATGGATAGCTTCTTCAACCAATGCTTTCCATTGCTGTTTACCCATCACAGTTTGTTTGGTTTCACTGCTGACAAAGCCGTAAATCAGCTCTGGATTTGCAGTTGCAGTGGCTAACGCGTTGTCGAGCAAGGAAAGTAACTGCGTTGAAGATTTTGGTTCTTTATTATGAACAACACCTAAAGAGACTTTGGCTGATGCCATGCCAGTCGGGTCGGCTAGAGTGTCTTGCACAAAATTCATAATACTATCGGCGATGATTTTAAGTTCACTCTCTTCCATGTTGGGCAAAATAAAGCCAAACTCTTCGGTAGAAATGCGTGCCAGAGTCACATCAGGTGAAGTAATCGACACTTTTAGATGCTCAGCCAAATGGCGCACCATACCATCGCCTGCTTCATAACCCTTTTCTTCGTAAAGCTCTTTGATAAACTCTGCTTGCAAAATAGCAGCGCCACCTATGGCACTTTCTGATAGCCAACTACTGAGTTGACTCATGTAATAGGCGCGGTTGCCAAGTTGAGAAACTGGGTCAATATAAGCACGCTCACGCAGTTGCTGCGCTTCTTGCGCCTGAGCTTTGAACGCTTTTTCAACCTGCGCTGACATGCTATTGATACCATCAACTACATAAATCAGATCTTTGGTCGCTGGCCGCGGTAGCGGTTCACCAAAATGGTTGCGTGCGACTTGCTCCATTTTTTCGACAATCATCTGCAGCGGGCGTAAAGCGCGCTTCAGAATGAAAGCGATGGCGGCAAGGCCAATCACAAAAATAGCGCTAAACGCGATAAGTAGCCGAATCAGCGCCTTCCATAATTGCGCATAGGCCTCGCCAGGGTGGCTGACAATTTCGACTTCAGCAAGCTGCATCCAACCACTGGTTACAACGCGTTGATCATGGATCGGTGCAAACAGGTGTAAATTGGTAAACCATTGCGGAACGTTATTAGGTTTTACAGGGTAAGATCGCAGAATCTCTTCGTCATCGTCTAGAAAAATCAATCGTACGACTGAGTAAGAGCTGCCATCAAACAAGGCATTGATAACCGACTCAACCGCAATCTTATCTTTCTTCTCCAAATAAGGTGCCAGCGCCAAACCGACGGTGTTGATGGTGTTGTTGACTTCAGAGCGCTGCTGCTGCTCTAAGTTGTTGCGGGTCGTATTGAATTCAATAATAAAGACTGAAGTCATCAGCATAATGAAGACGGCAATCATTCCCGCGACAAGTTGTTTATATAGCGTCATATTACTTACTCATCGTAACTTACAATTGGTTTATTCAATTTTAGCGAGCGTTCTCGTTCACGTAAGTCATTCCAAAGACTTAATCGTGAAGAGTCTCCTGCAAGCTGGCCATTTTTGGATTTCATTAGCCATAAATTTTTACCGTTAAAGCTGTAGATCGGTAACAGATCACGGCGTGTTGATGCTGGCTTAATCTCAGGGTTTATATTGTCTAAAATTAAGGGCTCGGCATTGGGTGTTGAATAGTACGCAAGAACCATATGAAACTGATTTAATTCAATAGCTTTAACATACACGAGGCGCAACTTTTTATCATCGATACCCAGTTCAAGCAGGGAGAAGTACTTCGCAATTGTGAAATCTTCGCAATCCCCTGCGTTGCTTCCTAGAAACTCAAGTGGTGTCGCCCAGTAGTCATTTTTTCCCCATAAATCGATATCATTAACAAAGTACAGCTGATTGAAAAATCGATTTATTTCGGTCAATTTGTCACGTTCGGGAGCATTTTGGTGTTTGGCAATTTCTTTGCGCCATGTTTCGACGCGTTTTCCCGCTCTTGTGCCATAGGTAAGCGCGACCGCATCGACCCACTGCTGCTCTTTGGTGTTGAGCGCTTGGGGGGATGAGGGCATAAATAGCAATAAAACCAGTGGCAGCCAAAACTTCATCAAAAACCGTCAATCATGAATATATTAAAAAGCATAAGTGAACCTTACTCCCTTAGCGCATTTTTTTGTGCACTGAGTATGGGCTTTAGTAGATAATCCATCACGGTTCGTTTACCCGTAATAATATCAACAGAGGCCGTCATTCCTGAGATGATAGGCAGGTTAGCATCATGCCCTAAGCTGGTTTGATTGGTCCTTACTCGGACTAAATAATAGCTTTTGCCTTCTTCATCTTGAGTTGTGTCGGCACTGATATGCTCAAGTGTCCCTTCCAAGCCACCATATTTGGTGAAATCATAGGCGCTGAATTTTACTATGGCAGGCAACTCTGGTCTTAAGAAGGCGATGTCTTGTGGGGCAATTTGCGCTTCAACAAGCAAGGTATCCTCTGTTGGGACTACTTCAACAATATCCATACCGGGCTGGATAACACCGCCAACGGTGTTGACATAAAGCGTCTTAATCGTTCCTGTCACAGGCGATAGCACAACAGTGCGATTTACCTTATCTTCAAGCCCAACGGCTGATTCTGTGATTGCTGAAAGTCTATCTTGGGCTTCGTTCAGTTTGTCTTGCTGCTGTGAGCGAAACTTTTGAGCCGCATCAATACGGTTGAGCACCGCTTCGCGAATCGCTGATTTTAATACTGGGATGTTAAGCTCGCTGGTGGTCATTTCACGGCGAGTATCGTTTACTTGGCGCTGTAGTTTCAGCAGCTCAATTCGTGGCACGACACCTTCGTCTGCTAAAGGCTTGGTTATCTCAAGCTCTTTATTCGCAAAATCATAACTTTGGCGCAAATTTTTCACGCGCGCTTGTATTTCAACCAACTCTTGTAGCTTCTGTTTGACTTGTTGATCTAAAAGAGAAAGTTGGTTGCGTAAGTTATTAAGATCTTGCCGGTAGGCGGCCCTTTGTCTATTAACTAAATCGGGTTGGTTGTCTGTTAACAGCGGTGGAAAGGCGAGTTTGTTATAGTCAATTTTGACGCTATTTTGCCAGTTGTCATCATCAATCTCTTCGTTGATCATCACGCTAGTAATGGAAGCGGATAGCTGTAGAACACTGGCGGTAAGGTTAGCGACTTGTTGTTCACGTTCGCGGTAGTCTGAGCGGAAACGAGTGTCATCAATCAATAACAGTTGTTGGCCTTTTTGCACTCGTTCACCTTCGCGAACCAATATCTGTTTGACTAAGCCTCCTTCCAAGTTTTGAACCACTTGAACTTGCGATGACGGAACGACTTTGCCTTGTCCAACTGTCACTTTGTCGACCTGTGCCCATGAGGCCCAGACGATGGCTAAGAGAAAAAAACAGACCATAACCCAGAGCATCACACGTGCACTGTTGGGCGTGTTCAGTAGCAGAGCCGCCGTTTTGTCGTCTACGTACTCCAATTCTGTCGAAGAGAGTTTGTTATAACTCTTGTTGCTCATTGCTTATCCTTTGCGCCTAATCGTAGTGTATTTCCCTTTTCTACTTAAAGCTGTAGAGGGAGGCTACAACTGTAAGTTGTTTGGGTATAGTTGCTTGATTTTATTACTTGTCTAGCAAAATGTTAAGGATTTGCCACTCATCATGAGATTACTATTCACCATTTGAATTGATTGTACTTCCTATTGCGTACGTTCTACAGAGTTTAGCTGTGAATTACTGATTTTGTTGAACCTTAGCACTCTTGAGTTATGACGATGATAGGCGCACAATCGTCAAAAATTTCATAAGGAGCAGAGATGGAACTTTCAGACATCCGCCGCGAATACATAAAAGGCGGTTTAAGACGCAAAGATTTGCTTTCAAATCCCATTGAGCAGTTTAACCTTTGGCTGCAACAGGCCATTGATGCCGGTCTTACCGATCCCACGGCGATGACAGTGGCAACGGTTGATGAAAATGGACAACCTTTCCAACGTATAGTGCTATTAAAAAATGTCGAAAAAGACAGTTTTGTTTTCTACACCAATTTAGGCAGTCGCAAAGCGCAGCATATTGAACACAACAATAAAGTCAGCTTGCACTTTCCTTGGCACCCATTAGAGAGACAAGTGCACATCACAGGAACGGCTGAAAAATTGTCGGCTTTTGAAAACATGAAATATTTTACTTCTCGTCCTAAAGATAGCCAAATTGCCGCGATAGCGAGTCGCCAGAGCAGCCGTATCTCAGCACGTGGTATTTTGGAAGGTAAATACTTGGAGTTAAAAAAGAAATTTGAACAAGGTGAGATCCCAGTTCCGAGTTTTTGGGGAGGATATCGCGTTAAAGTTGAATCGATAGAATTTTGGCAAGGTGGTGAGCATCGTTTGCATGATCGCTTCTTGTTTACGCAACATGATCAACAGTGGGACGCTGAACGTTTAGCACCATAAGGCCTACTTGTTAAAAGTCAGTCGCAATGAATGCCTCATTTATATGGGGCATTCACTATTGAGTACCACGGATAATTGCGTTTTGAGCAAGGTCTTGGGGATGTTTGAGCCATAACCTTGGTCTAGAGCCATATCGATAAGTTGCTCTTTACTGTGGGCTGCAAATTTATGTCGCAATTTTGCTTCATAGCCTTCCACTGTTTTTATCGAAATCTTCATCACCCGAGCAATGTGTTTGGGCTTTTTTCCGTAAAGCAGAAGAAAAAGAACTTCAGATTCTCTTGTGGTTAGGGGCCCGGAAATGGGCTCTAGAACACCCGAGGAATGCTGTGTGGTCGTTAAACCTGTTGCTCGGCATATCCAATGGCCTACTTCCAAAATAGCGGTATCAGTTAGCTCTTGCCCGAAAAAAATTGTACCTTGAACCTCACCTTGTGCGTTGAACCATGGGGTTTTGGTGAAAATATGAGCGCGCCAAGAACCGTCAGCATAGGGGTGGATATCCAGCACTTTTAACGGTTTTTTTGTGGAGATTACACATCGATCTTGTTGCTGGAATTCTGCGGCGCAAGCGGTTGTCGGGCTTGGCATTTCAAAGTCAGTTAATCCAATGCACTGTTTTGCATCACTAACACCAATTAATTTGCCATAAGCATTGTTTGCGTAAACAAAAACCGAATTAAGATCTTTGCAACCCCAATATCCCGGAAGCTGTTGAAACAATGAAATTTGTTCTGCGCTGAGGAAGTTGACCATAGCGGGTTCTCCTAACAATGATATTGATATAATACCAATGGCATGGCGGGTTGTAATCCATAGCGGCATTTGAACATAAAAAAGCCAGCCTGAAGAAGGGCTGGCATAAATACAAGAATTGCTTCTTGTCGACGTGCAGAAGAGGTTCTATGAATGCTGCGAGGGTGTTGCAAATTCATAGGGATACCACATGGATATAAAATATCAAACGTGTTTGATATTTAACACCACTTTAGACGACGAGAGTGCAATAACAAAGGGGGGAATTCCCCCCTTTGTTATATAAATGGCTGAGCTAGTTCAGCTTACCTAAAGTTCCCTAATGACCCTGAAGCCAACATAATTTGCAGAAGTAGCAGGAGCAATAAACAAATTACCATAAGCCGCCGCCGTTGCAGGGGAGAAGCTCCATGCTCCACCTTTTGCTTGACCTCTTGAGTCATTTGTCCATTCCCACACGTTACCGACAACATCATAAAGGCCTAGGCCATTGGGAGCGAAAGACTTCACAGGAGAGGTGCTTTTATTTGACCAAGGTGTACCACTCCAGCCAGTATTCGCTTTCCCAGTTCCGAAATCATCTCCCCACCAATAGTCTGTTTGTGTACCAGCGCGAGCGGCAATTTCCCACTCTTCTTCAGTCGGCAAACGGTATTTATAGCCAGTTTCCTTACTTAGCCAGCGAGTATAGGCCTTCGCATCATTTTGGCTAATACACACCACTGGTGAGTTGCTCAACTGCTTAAAACCAGGGTCGCGCCAATAGCTACCTGCAATCGGGGTAATTTCAGATTCGGCGACTGCTGTGCACAGTTTTTGTAGCTCAGCATCAGTTTGATAGGTGGTTTGATTCACAAAGGTTTCAAATTGACCCACAGTTACGGGGGTTGAACCAATTGCGAAAGCATGATCAAGGAAAACTTGTTTCGATGCGTGCTCGCCAATCAAATATTCGCCTGAGATCAAAGTGACTAACTCAGGAGCTTTAATATCCCCTTTGAGGGAATCAGCAAATTTATGTCCAGGTTTAAGTAGGTTGTCTTTTTCTCGTAGGTTCGCTCTTAATGTATGATCTGAGGTGATTTTCAGCTCTTGATTAAATGAGTAATACCCTTCTTTCTCAATCGTAATCATGTGCGGTCCCACTGGAAGCATCACTTCGACGGGAGTACTACCATAGTTTACATTGTCGATAGAGACTTTATCACTGTATTGGTTCGAGCGAATCGATAGGGTAACCCAAGCAATTTCTTTCTGTTTTTCTGTATTGGCTGAGTATTCGCCTGGGGCGAAACAGTATTGTGATTCGACATTCAGCAACCGACATGGTGTGTTTTCATCCGGTCTTGCATCAAGCTGAACATCTAGTACGGCTTTGTACTTATTGCCATTGTAGAAACCTGAATCTACGGTTTTATGGCGCAGTACATGAATATTAAAAGAGACATTGGCCAGATGTTGTTGGACGAGCTTGGCCTCACTTGTGGCCTCTATTAACTTGGTTTGATACTGGTTTACCGCTTTCTGGAGCGCTAAGTCAGTGGTCTGTTTCGAGCATTGAGCCAATGTCATATCGGCACTACAAGCGTTAGTAAAGCTAACTTTCTCGGTGCTACTCTGTTTGAGTTCATCTCTTAAGCGCTCAACTCGCGCGCGTAATTTATGCTGTTCTAGCTCATTGATATTTTTGCTGACCGTGTTCTGCTCGGCCCTTTTTTGTGCCAGCAGTGCTTCTGATTCTTGGCGTTTTTGCTCAGCTTCTAAACGGTTTTTTTGATTCTGCTTTACATTAGCCCAAGCTGCTTGGTAGGCATTTTGTGAAGGCATGATGTCCAGTTCAGGATCATCAATCATTTTCATGTAATCGCGTTCTAAGTCAGTTTTTGCTTTTGCAAGTGCCTTATCAAAGAGTTGGGCTTGCTTTGTTAGCCTGTCTAACTCACTGTTGTGGTTGTTCACAACCACTTGTTGTTCATGGGTGGCCTTCTGGGCTGCCTGTAATTCGGACTGTTTAGTAAACAACGCATCATCAATGGCAATTACTGAGGAAGGCGTTCCTTCTGCCATCGTCGATGTTGCCACTAAGCAAGGCGAAAGTGCTAATAAGAGAGCGGGTAAACCTTGTCGCATTATTATCTACTTCAGTTAAGTTATTAGTTCATTGTGTCTATTCTAAACGAAAACACCATTTTGTCTGAAGTCATCTTTCAATAACTTAATGACAAAATGGCGTTTTAACCGCATCTTTGTGAATTACGACAGAAAAACAGAGTTTTTTTGAGGTAATTAACCCTCTTTATTCGGTCTTAGCTTTATCCAAACCGTATCATTGCCGTTAATTGTTAATACCCGGTTGTAGGTTTCGTAGCCATCTTTAGAGACGGTAACTTGGTGGCGGCCATTAGGCAAAACAATCTCAACAGGTGTACTGCCGTAGTTAATACCGTTGATGGTTACGGCATCGTTGTATTGATCCGACCTTACGGTCACATTTGCCCACTGTTTGTCATTTTTTTGCGTACCTTCAGACACGCCGCCTTTCAAACAGTATCGAGTTGACACGTTAAGCAGTTTACACGCAGCCACCGCTTCTGGTTTCGCTTGAAGCTGAGCTTGCATTTGGGTGAAGTATTCGTTGTTGCCTTCAAAACCACTGCGAATAATTTGGCTATCTTGTACATGGATATTAAGTTCCACGCCTTTCAGGTTTTGCTTGGCAATGACCGATTCGGTTAGGTCATCAAGCAACTTGGCCCGAAACGTTTTTACCGCTTTTTGTTTGGTAAGGTGCTGTCCCTGATTTGAACACTCACCGAGTGTCATTGTCGTTGAACAGGTGGTTTTATAGCCAGTTTCAAGAACACTACTTTCACGCAGTTCGGCTTCGAGACGTTTGACCCTAGCTTCAATGCGCGACTCTTCGAGGTTCGCATACTCATTACTGAGACGAGCTTGCTTCTGTTTGATTTGAGACAAGCGCATTTCAACTTCGGTCATCGCTTGATTATTCTCAAGGCCTTCAGCTTGGTTCTGCTTCACTGATGCCCATGTTTCTTGGTACTTCTTTTGAAACGAGGCTAAATCTGTGTCTGGATCATCTAAAAGACGGCTATATTGTTTGTCCAAAGCAGACTTGGCTCGATTGCGTTTAGCATCAAGTTCTTCACTTTCTCGTTTAATACGAACATGTTCATTTTTAAGTTGTTGAAGCTTGGCTCCCTCTGCTTCGTATTCTGCAGAAATCGCGTCGATTTCCGTCTGTTTAGTAGTCATTTTTTCATCGATAGCGGTGACAGGATCTACCTGAATAACTTCTTCCGCGTACACCGATGCAGATACCCAAAAAGGGCTTAGCGCAAGCAATAGCGCTGGGATGCGACGTGTGATCATAGGTCCCTGCAACAAATTAACGTTTAACCACAAAAGTGGGAAAGACAAACTTTTGACAGCTTTAATGGATAAGCTGTATTCATAATGCAAAATTTATTCCGAACAATAGCAAAATTCACTTAAATCTATTACTAGGTGACTGATTTTGTAAATTTTATAATTGTGCATCTTCATTTTGAGCCTAATAGCGAAATATGCAAGTCTCTATTTTCGATCTATTTAGGGGTTTTGGGATTGAACACACATTGACCGTAATTTATGTGCACTTGATCATTGTTCCGTTTTGAAAAATCGATCTCATTTCACCCCTAAGCTTAAGCTTCATATGCACTTTGATGTTTAATTTTTAAAAAAATACAGCTTTGTTTTCGCTCCTGATAGTTTTGTTATAACATCAGCTTCTAACCTCAACCATGATGCAGCAATATGAGTGACTTTTCTTCGGCTAAGCTATCTAACTATCAACAAAATGACAAAGTTTTGTCGCCTAGGCCTGCAGAGTTAGTGACATTACCCTCGTACATGGAGTGTCATGATCATAGTTATACCCAAGTCGTTATCGGATTAAAAGGCCAAGCTGAGTTTGAAGTACAAGGTGTAGGCAATTTGGTGGGGCCGGGGCAGGGTTGTGTCGTTACCTCTGGAACTGGTCATGCGTTTGGTGGTGTCGTTGGGCAGTCGGATATCTTAGTGCTTAACCTTCCAATCTCCTGTGGAGATGACCCTTTGCTTCTACAAAAAATGAATGAGTTGTCGAATGCGGATATTTACTTTCAGCTGGATGGGCAAATCCAAAAGCTGATCCAATTGCTAGTTAAAGAGATGCAATCGAGTCCTGATGATTTACTGTTGAGCCGTGCCTGCAATGACACCGTGATGGCATTACTGCAACGCCATATTTCTGTATTTGAAACGCATCGCAAAGAATCTCGTTTTGATCTTGAAGCGATTGATCGTTATATCGATCTGCACCTTGGTCGTAAAATTTCAGTCGCTCAATTAGCGGGCCGCGTTTATTTAGGTGAAAGCCAATTTCATATGTTGTTCAAAGAGCAAATGGGGATCACGCCTCATCAATATTTGTTAGGTAAACGAATTGATATGGCAAAAGATTTGATTGAGCAAGGTTGTTTGAGTTTTGGTCAAATTGCGGAATTAACAGGCTTTTCTGGACAAAGTACCTTCACTCATTCATTTACTCGCTTGCAAGGTATTTCTCCATCGCAATACCGAAAATTGTGTCGTCGCTAATTCTTTATATCCCTGCCTCTTTTTTGTTTGTAATTCCCACATCATTTTTATATTGCTTGCCTTGACCTATCGGCAACACGTGCACCTTTGGTTAAATTTTGGAAACAATGTTGCTATTTTATGCTTTGTGCATGATGTCAATTGATGTGATTGTGTTTTTATTTTGTTAATAGCCAGAGTTTTTGGCAAAAAACTCGGAGTTTTTGACAAGTATTCTTCTCGCGCTCAAAATACACTGCCAGCCATTGCAGGAAACCCGACCTTTTTCGGGAGTGAGATTGAGGAAAACGCATGTTTACAGCAACAGATGTGTTGAATGCAGAGTTTATCGAGCAACCGCTTGATAAGCTGTGGTCGCTGATCTCTCCACTTTATATGGTGGACGAATCTCAATGGCTGAAGCAGTTATTACCGCTGGCAACAGCTACAGAATCAGAAAAATCGGCGATATTAAATAAAACAACCCAGTTAATCGAAGCGATCCGAGCCGACAAAAAAGCGGTGCAAATGATCGATGCCTTATTACTTGAGTACAGTTTAGATACGCAAGAAGGTATTTTGTTGATGTGTTTGGCTGAAGCTCTGATGCGCATTCCCGATGCGGAAACCGCGGATGCTTTTATTAAAGATCGCCTCAGCGTTGCGGATTGGAAATCTCATCTGAAAAATTCTGACTCTGTCTTTGTCAATGCGTCCACGTGGGGGTTGATGCTGACTGGTAAAGTGATTGGCCTTGCTGATGTGGATACGACTAGTCCAACGCAGGCGGTTAATCGTCTAGTGAATAAGCTTTCTGAGCCAGTGATTCGTAAGGCGATGCACCAAGCGATGAAGGTGATGGGCCACCAATTTGTGCTAGGCCGAACCATTGAAGAAGCACAAAAAAATGGCCGTCCTATGCGTGATAAAGGCTATACATATTCATTTGATATGCTCGGCGAAGCGGCGTTAACCACGGCCGATGCCAATAAATATTTCAAAGATTATTTGATGGCGATTGAGGCGGTTGGCCGCGAGAAATATGGCTTATCAACCAGCCCGGCACCGTCCGTATCAATCAAGCTTTCTGCATTGCATCCGCGTTATGAAGTGGCTAATCAAGAGCGCGTGCTGAGCGAGCTTTATAGCACACTGCTACAGCTTTTAGCCCGTGCAATTGAGCTGGATGTGGCGATCACTATTGATGCAGAAGAAGCAGACCGTTTAGAGCTGTCATTAAAGCTATTTGAAAAGATATATCGCAGTGAGCCCGTGAAAGGGTGGGGGAAATTTGGTTTAGTTGTACAAGCTTACTCTAAGCGCGCTTTACCCGTTTTAGTTTGGCTTAATGGGTTGGCGAAACAGCAAGGTGATGTGATCCCACTGCGTTTAGTCAAAGGGGCGTATTGGGATAGCGAAGTGAAGTGGTCTCAGCAAAGTGGCTACAGCAACTATCCGGTATACACACGTAAAGAAGCTACTGATGTAGCCTATTTGGCTTGCGCTCGTTTTCTTTTAAGCGAGGGTGTTCGTGGTCATATTTTCCCTCAATTTGCCAGTCATAATGCACAAACCGTGACCGCGATTGCGGTGATGTCACAACACAAAGATTTTGAGTTCCAGCGTCTGCATGGCATGGGTGATGCTCTTTATCATCATGCAATGAAAGCCTATCAACAATCGGTGCGAATTTATGCTCCAGTAGGTAGTCATAAAGACTTACTGCCTTATTTAGTTCGTAGATTGCTTGAAAATGGTGCGAACAGTTCGTTTGTGCATCGTTTAGTCGATGCCCGTTGTCCTATTGATACGTTAACGCAACATCCCGTCGATATGTTGCTCTCGTTTGATTCTTTACCAAATAACAAAATCCCTTTGCCACCGCATATCTTTGCCGAGCGCGTTAATTCCTATGGTGTCAATATTGATATTGAAAGTGAGGCAACGCCTTTTGAAGCGAAAGTAGAATGTTGGCTCAGTAAACAGTGGCATGCTTCTCCTATCATCAATGGTGTTGCTCAGTTCGAAAGCATGATCAAGGCAGGGGCATCGCCGGAAGTTGTGACTGCACCGTATGACCGTAGGAAGCATGTTGGACAAGTGGTATTTGCCAACCTTGATCATGTTTCCGAAGCTATCTCAATAGCGGAGCAATCCTTTGTTGCTTGGAAGCAAGAAGAGCACAGCGTTCGCGCGGGCAAACTTGATAAACTTGCTGATTTACTCGAAGAGAACTTGGCTGAACTGGTCGCCATTTGTCATCACGAAGCAGGGAAAACCATTCACGATAGCATTGATGAAGTCCGCGAAGCGGTAGATTTTTGTCGCTATTACGCCAAACAAGTTTCCGCGTTAACACCCTTTGAAGTGACGAGTTTTGATAATGAAAAGCGTAAAGTGAGCCGTGAAGGTCGCGGTGTTTTCGTGTGCATTAGCCCATGGAACTTCCCTCTTGCGATTTTTCTTGGGCAAATCACGGCAGCGTTAGTGGCGGGTAATGCGGTCGTTGCCAAACCCGCAGAACAAACCAGTTTGATTGCTTCGCGTGCCGTGGAACTGATGTTGGAAGCTGGCTTTCCTGCTGGCGTTATCCAATTGTTACCTGGACGTGGTGCAGAAATTGGTAGTGCGCTGACTTCTCACCCTGCCATTGCAGGTGTCGCGTTCACTGGATCAACGGCGACCGCGCAACGTATCAATCAAGCTCTCGCTCAACGTGACGCCGCGCCAGTGCCGTTGATTGCAGAGACGGGTGGGCAAAACGCGATGATCGTTGATAGTACGGCTTTACCCGAGCAAGTGGTGAGAGATGTGATTCGTTCTGCCTTTGCTTCTGCCGGGCAGCGCTGCTCTGCATTACGAGTGCTATTTGTTCAACAGGATATTGCCGATCGCATCATCAGCTTGATTCATGGTGCGATGAATGAGCTCAAGATTGGTCTTCCTTACCTCCACAGTACAGATGTCGGCCCTGTTATTGATGAAAAAGCCAAACAAAAGTTGCTCTCTCACATTGAACAGATGACCAAGACACAGACCAAAGTTGCGCAATTAGAACTCGGTTCGGAGTGCCAACACGGCGATTTTGTACCGCCAGCGGCTTTTGAAATTTCAGATATTCACTGCTTAACCGAAGAACAATTTGGGCCGATCTTGCATATCGTGCGCTTTAAAGCGCGTGAGCTGGCCGATGTAGTGCAGCAAATTAATCAAACTGGTTTTGGTTTAACCATGGGAATCCATAGCCGCAATGAAACGACGTATCGTTGGATAGAAAAACACGCCCGAGTAGGTAACTGTTACATCAACCGTGATCAAGTGGGTGCGGTGGTGGGCGTGCAACCATTTGGTGGGCAGGGGCTTTCTGGTACCGGACCAAAGGCAGGTGGCCCACATTACTTATACCGTTTTACTCAAACTGAATTTTCTCAGTAATAAAGGCTCAGGAGAATTAGCATGGTTCATCAAGTAACACGTTTTTCTGACGCTTTTTCAGCATGGGAAAATTGGAATATCACCGATTTTGATTCTAAATGTGAGTGCTTACTTTCATTTAAAAATCTACTAGAAAGCGCTATGCCACAACTGGCAACAGTGATTTCTTATCATCTTCATCAGGCATCGGCGCTGTTGGCGCATTCGCATCAATTGATCGGTCCTACTGGAGAAACCAATGAGCTATACACCGCAGGTCGGGGCGTGGCTGTGATCATCCAAGGTGAGCACAGTGATAAAGCGCAACAGGCGGTGGCAGCTCAGCTTTGTGCCGCTCTTGTGGCAGGCAATAGCGTCGTCTTATGTAGTGACGATGCGATGTTGATTCGAACACTGCAAGCGGCATTTGAGCAGTCAACACTCCCTACTAATCTCATTCAGTTTACGTCTTTTGATGCTTATCATCCGTTGATGGCGTCGGACGTTCGAAGTGTAGGTTACGTTGGGAACACTTCGGTTGAGCGTAGCCTCAACCGTCAGCTAGCTGATCGTAATGGTGCGATTGTCAGCCTAGTTTCTGAAACGGACTTGAGCGCGATCCCCGTGGCTCATGATCCTCACTTATCGTTGCGCTTTATTACCGAGCGTACTCGCACAATAAATATAACAGCAGTGGGTGGTAATGCGACCTTGCTTGAGCTTGGTAGCGAAACCCATTAATCCTTTCTGTTTTATCCTCTTCTTCGGAAGAGGACATGGAAGGCGATCTTTTAAAGAGGACAAACACAATGGAAAATAGCTTTGCTATTACAACCACCTTTATCCTGTATCTTATTTTGATGCTGGCTATTGGTGTGGTCGCATACCTTCGAACGAAGAACTCCGCAGATTATTTCTTAGGAGGGCGATCATTGGGCCCTTGGCCTGCGGCTTTATCGGCGGGTGCATCTGATATGAGCGGTTGGTTATTGCTCGGTTTACCTGGTTACGCGTACGCCGCTGGTATTGAGGCTTTCTGGCTAGCGGGTGGCTTATTATTGGGCACATGGGCTAACTGGTTAGTGAATGCTAAGCGCTTGCGCACTTATAGCATCACGACAGATTCATTAACATTACCTGAATTTTTATCACGCCGTTTTAATGATAAATCTAAACTGATTCAAACCATTTCAGCCTTCTTTATTTTGCTGTTCTTCCTCTTTTATACCAGTTCTGGCCTTGTGGCTGGCGGTAAACTATTTGAAACGGTATTTGGTTTAGATTATTCAACCGCAGTTATTATTGGCACCATTTGTGTGGTCTCCTACACACTGTTTGGTGGATTTTTAGCCGTTTCTTGGACTGACTTAGTGCAAGGCCTATTGATGGCAGCGGCATTAATGATTGTGCCCATCGCGGCAATCAACGGTGGTTTGGGTCAACTGAGTCAAGATCTATCCGCAATAAACCCAGAGCTACTGACGCTGTGGCATGATGTGAAAGGTGAGCCGTTAACGGGCGTTGCCATTATCTCATTAATGGCATGGGGGCTTGGTTATTTTGGTCAACCCCATATTTTGGCGCGCTTTAAAGCGTCTCGCTCAAATAAAGATCTCACCACAGCACGTCGTATTGCGGTCATTTGGACCGGTTTATCCATGGCGGGAGCCTTGTTGGTTGGCTTAGTTGGGCTTGTTTATGTGACGAACACCAGTTCGCTGGAGCTGGCAGATGGTGAAAAAATCTTCATGCTGCTAGTGAATGCGATTTTCCATCCAGTTATTGCAGGTATTTTGCTTGCGGCTATTCTTGCGGCAATTATGAGTACCGCTGACTCGCAATTATTAGTTTCTTCCTCGGCGCTAGCGGAAGATTTTTACAAGCAAGTCATCAAGCAAGATGCAACGTCGGAGGAGATCGTTCGTGTTGGCCGCTTTGCTGTGATTCTAATTTCTATCGTTGCGTTAGTGCTGGCCATGACACCAGATAGTTCCGTACTCGGCTTAGTCTCGTATGCATGGGCGGGCTTTGGCGCCGCATTTGGCCCAGCAGTGGTATTGAGCCTTTATTGGTCTCGAATGAACCGCAATGGTGCACTAGCCGGCATTATTGTTGGTGGCGTGACAATTGTGGTTTGGAAACAACTGTCTGGCGGTTGGTTTGATGTGTATGAAATTGTTCCTGGGATCATTTTCTCTGTACTTGCGATCCTTGTGGTGAGCTTAGCGACAGCTGAACCCGAAGAGAGCGTGAGAGCACAGCACGTGACCTTTAAAAAGCAGCTGGTTGAACTAGATTGACATTCATACCGTTGTTCAATAACTAGCCCCTTTCTGAGGGGCTTTTTTGTACAGGTTAGATTGTGTAGTGTGCCTAGCAGAAAATAAGGAGATTGGGATGGACGTTTTTTGAAGATAGCTCACGAAACACACACTAAAGTTTGAGAAAAATGAACCTGTAGGCGCAAAATGTGTCAATTATCAATAATGATGCAAATTGTAGGGATTATTGGACCATGTCAAAAGCTTATTGCACCTGTTGTCGTAAAGAGACACCACATAAAGTCGTGATGAAGCGCTGTCAGTCAGAACCTTGTTCAACGTGGCAAGGTGTTCAAAAGTTTTTTGCGCTCATTATACAAGGTGAACCTCATTACAAAATGGAAAAGCAAGGTTTTTGCCGAGTATGTAATCACCCATCAACATTAAGCCACACCGACTTCTCACGCGTCCGCGTTCTCTAAATACTTCCAGCACTGCGCTAAGTTTTTTGGCGTAGTGCGCCTCTCGCTCAAAAGATAATTTTGCTTTTATTCGGCTGACTAAGTTTGATTTAGCGCACATTCACGTGCCGTTCTATTGCACGAGTGTCAAGTATTGGGAACTTAGGCAAAGTAATAATCCATAGTTGTAATACTCTCAAGCCCATTACTTTGGTGAACAAGCTTCAAGGAGCATTGCAATGCAATTGAGTTTAAAGAGAAAAATGGTGTTCTCTGTGGTTGCTGCTATTACATTGACAGCCGCTGCATTGGTTATGGTTGGCTATCAAACCTTTAAAACCGACAGCTGGAGAGCGATTGAGAGTGAAGCGCGTAATACATTACAGGCTCATGCAAAAGGGATTGGTGACTGGTTTAATGGCAAACAAAAAACGCTGCTAGGATTAAAAAACGAAATCGAGCGTAATCCACAATTAGACATTGTTCCTCACCTACGCCAAACCTTGGAGTCTGGTGAGTTTGGGCTGAGTTATTACGGTAATGAACAGGGCGATATGATCCGCAATGACGGATCGCGTAACCAAAATGGTTATGATCCTCGTGAGCGTGGTTGGTATAAAGAAGCCAAAGTCGCGGGTAAACCGATCACAACCGCCCCCTACGTCAGCGTTACCATGCAAACCTTAGTGGTGACATTGGCAGAACCTGTCCGTCAAAATGGCCAACTGATTGGCGTCGCCGCTTCCAATTTAGCTTTGGGTAAATTGATCAAGGACGTCTTAGCTATTGAGGTTCCCGGGAAGGGCAATGCTATTTTGGTGAATACCAAGGGGCTAATTGTTGCCCATCCCAATCAAGAGCTTATTTTAAAACCTACCCAAGAAATGGCCTCACAACTGACCATTCAAAGCATATCAGAGGCGGCAAATTCTCAATTACCACTCTTTGTTGATATTGATGGTCAGGCCAAAGTATTGATGGCGCAAAGTATTGAACATACCGACTGGCTGTTGGTTATGGTGATGGACAAAACTGTTCTTGAACAGCCACTCAATGACATGCTATTGAAACAGAGCTTGATTGGCTTGATGATTTTAGTGATCTTGGCATTAGCGACCTCATGGTTCGTCGCTCGTCAGTTGAATGAGTTGAGTAATATTGCTCAAGCTTTGTCAGATATCGCCGAAGGTGATGGCGATTTAACCCGTCGTTTAGCCGTTCGCAGTGATGATGAAGTCGGTATCTTAGCGGATAAGTTCAATAAATTTGTCGATCGCATCCATGTCATGGTGCAAAGCGTGCGTGATGTTTCCGTCTCCCTTAACCAAGGAGCGACACAGGCCGCGAGCTCAGCCAGTCAACGTAGTGAACGGATTCGTACTCAACAAGATGAAATTACTATGGTTGCAACAGCGGTAACTGAAATGGCGTCTGCGACCGCTGAAATTGCGGGCAATGCTGATAATACCGCTAAAAATGCCAATGAATCGGTTGAGCTTGGTGCACAAGGCTATCGCCAGATGCAGCAAAGCAAACAGTCAATCAATCAGTTAGCACAAGAGCTTAGCAGTGCTGTGGGCATCATTGGTGAATTAGAAGTGCACGCTAATGAGATTTCAACCATTCTGTCGACCATTCGCTCGATTGCAGAGCAGACAAATTTGTTGGCCTTGAATGCGGCGATTGAAGCGGCGCGCGCCGGAGAGCAAGGTCGTGGCTTTGCCGTTGTAGCTGATGAAGTCCGAGTGCTTTCTCAGCGTACTCATGCCTCTACCGAGGAGATCCAGTCTAAAATTTCCGGTTTGCAAAAGGTAACGACCAATGCTGTTTCTGTCATGACGGAAAGCCATAAACTGGTCGAAACAAGTGTGCAAGATGTGAACCATACAGGAGAAAGCTTACACGCAATCAGCGAAGCCATTCAGATGATCAGTGATATGGCGACACAAATTGCATCAGCAGCAGAAGAGCAATCTTTGGTGACAGCGGATATTAATGGTAACACCGAATCGGTACGTGAAGTCAGCGACCAACTCGCCAGTGATGCGCAAAATGCAGTGCAACAAGCTCATGAAATGCACCGTTTAGCGAATGAGTTAGATAAAGAAATTTCTCGCTTCAAACTGTAATCATCTCAACATACTCAAAGTAAAGAGGCGATAAATAGATTACAACCCAGAAAGTGGGTGCTTGCTCACTTTCTTTTCCTTTTTTCTCCTCAGTCTTTTTATTATAACGTTCCCCTATTCTATGTGATTTATATCACAATGCCTTGTGATGATAGGTTGGTTTAACGCTGTAAGCCATTATTGTATGCCATATCACTTTTTTTAGAGCGCCGTGCAAAACCATGAGCCTAGACCGCATCGACCAAAAGATCTTACGTATTTTGCACAGTAAAGGACGGCTTCCCGTTGTTGAGCTAGCAAAGTTGGTGAATTTAACCACATCTCCTTGTTCTGATCGTGTCAAACGCTTAGAAAAGGAAGGGTATATCAAAGGCTACCATGCAGAACTGTGCCCAGAAAAGTTAGGTCTGGATGTACAAGTGTTCATTCATATTCGATTGGATCAAACCAGTTTCTCTATTTTTGAGCGTTTTTCACAAGCAGTGGCGGACATCCCAGAAATTGAAGCATGTTATTCATTGTCCGGTGATTTTGACACCATGATCAAAGTGAGAGTGAAAGATATGAAAGCCTACCAAAGTTTTATGTCTGGCAAGTTGGGGACATTGCCGGGAGTGATTCAAACGCGCAGTGAATTTGTGATTGAAGAACATAAAGCCAGCTTTGGCATTAATCCTGAGCTCATTTCCAAGACGCTGCCTTAGCTGCGAATGAGGTGAAATACGGTGCAAGAAACAGAACAGCAACAGCCCTTAACTAAAGACGTTACGACACTTTTTACTAGGTTAAAACAGCAGACAATAGCAGAGCCGTATCCTAGCCTTGAGCAAAGACGTATTTGGTTGCAGCGTTTAAAAACCGCGTTACTCAGTGAACAGGCCGCGCTCGTTGAGGCCTTAAATCAGGATTATGGTTATCGAAGTCGCTTTGATAGTACGGTTTGCGATCTGCTACCGGCCGTTTCACACATTAATTACACGCTAAAACACCTCAAATCGTGGACAAAATCGCAATCGCGTCATGCAGGTTGGCTATTATTGCCGTCGACAGTGAGCGTTCACTATCAACCCTTGGGCGTTGTGGGGGTGATTGTACCTTGGAATTTTCCTATCGTGCTCAGTATGGCTCCATTAGTCACAGCATTGGCAGCAGGTAATCGCGCTATGGTCAAATTGAGCGAATATACGCCTTGCACCAACCAAGTGTTGATGCGTATTTTTGCGACGGTCGATGAAGCGGTTGATACTGTAGAAGGTGGGGCTGACGTTGCCGCACAGTTCAGTGCGTTACCCTTTGATCATCTGTTATTTACGGGGTCAACACCGGTAGGTAAATTGGTTGCCCAAGCGGCTGCGAAAAACCTAACACCAGTAACGTTAGAGCTTGGTGGAAAATCCCCCGTGATCATTGCACCTGATGCTGACCTTGCGCGCAGCGTTGATAACATCATGCTTGGCAAAGCCATCAATGCAGGGCAGATCTGTGTTGCTCCTGATTATGTTTTACTGCCGGAAGGCAAACAACAAGCCTTTGTGGAGCTCTATCTGCAACGCTTTAAGCGCTATTTTTCCACTAAAGATGGCTATGATACGTCACATATTATTAATCAAACCCAGTTTGATAGGCTGCAGCAATACTTAGACGATGCTAAACAAAAAGGGGCCACATTGCATCCCGTAGAAGGCGATGCAAAAGCGGGCACGTATCAATTTTTGCCTTGCTTAGTGACGAATGTGAAGGTTGATATGTTGTTATCCCAACATGAGATATTTGGCCCCATATTGCCGATATTGAGCTATCACAGTTTGGATGAAGCGATAGCTTATATCAACGCTCGCCCACGTCCGTTAGCTTTATATTTAATGAGTGATGATCACGAGCTGATCAAACAGGTTAGTACACAAACGCATAGTGGTGGCCTAGCTGTGAACGATACTCTGTTGCATGTGGCCGCCGATGATGCCCCCTTTGGCGGTATTGGCGATTCTGGGGTTGGGCACTATCACGGGATTGAAGGTTTTAAGACCTTTTCACACGCCAAAACCGTATTGTTTTCTAAGCGTTGGTTGCCACGTAGCCAGTGGATGCTGCGTTATCGTTTAGTGATGCTGGCAATATTACGCAGGCTATTTATTCGCTAATCAATGGACCACACATTTTTAATATCAGGCCATCCCCAGTTGGTCAGTGCAACATCTTTGAGCACCCCCTGAAAGCGTAATGTTTGCTTATGATGGAACAAAGGGACGAGGCAGTATTCGTTGATCAAACTCGATGCTAGCGGTTCCAACGCGATAAGGTAGTGTGTCAATGGTGTCGTTGACCGAATGTCGATTAACGCTTTGAGCAGCCATTGGCTCTCTGCAGGGCCAATGCAATGGTGCAACATTGGGTTGCCAAATAAGTGACTAAATGCACTGAAATGCCGGTTGTCATCTAAATTAATATTGGTGATAACTATGGTCTCGTACAATTTGCCTTGCTGGGCCAGAAAATTCAATTCTCGGTAGGAGTAAATGTTGACGGCAGCAGCCAGCCCCATCTCCTCTAAAATATGTTTCACACCGAAGGCGCAATGAATCAGTACCGTGTAGTCATAGACGGCAATCGAGATTTGATTTGGCAGGCTTGCTTTGGGCGCTGGTGGTCGCACCACAGGTTGCCATACTGGCAGTAGGTTACTGGCAACGACTGCGTCAAACTTAGTTGGTTGTTGTGCTAAATAGTGCTCTAGTTTTTCTCCAGATATCTCGGTAGCTAGGTAGCGTTTCTGATTTTCATTAAGAGGTGAATGAGCACCTTGATTGAACAAAATAAACATGCAACCATCTTCCACTCTTGATGATTGATTAGAGGTGATGGTCGCCAGTTCTTCAACGTTACTCAGCTCTACATCGTGGTGGCAAGAGATGTTTTGTTGCTGATTTTTTTGTTTGATATGCATGCCTTGAGGGTACAGCTCGTCTTCATTTAAAATCCAAATTGTGACGTGATCCGTTAAAGCTCGGCAGCCATAGAATTGGTCAAATGCGCTTAAAATGAGTTTGTGAGGTGAGTGATCTTGAACTTGAAATGGGCCACAACCTGTCACCATTGGGGAGTATGCATTGTTCACTTGGCTGGCTGGTTGAATGGAATATTTGACGCCAGAGAGCAACCCTGCAAATCCTAAATCAGATTGATTAAGAGAAAATACTACTTTTTGTGGTTGTGGTGCGCTTACATCAACCAAATGCGCGAGCTCTTTTTTGTACTCTTCCAAACTAGAGAGTTTGGCAAATAAACTCACGATCGTATTAGCATCAATCGGTGAGCCATCGTGAAACGCTAATCCGGGGCGAAGATAAAATACCCACTGAAAATGTTGTGCATCATACTCCCAGTGATGGGCTAATTCTGGATGAAAGCGTCCTTGTTCATCACACTGGATGAGGCAGCAATAGATTTGCCTGAGCAGAAATCGCTCACTACTACGCTGTATTTGATGGGGCACTAGCCGTTCAAATGGTCGTTTATACGTCAGTTGAATGTGTAAGCGACCTTCGCGAATAGATGCGCCGGAAGTACTTTGCAACAAACGCCCAAACACTACCTCATCATTATCCAGTATGGTTAAGGCTTTTTCATATTTCCCAGCCAAAATTTGCTCTTTCGCGAGCATTTGTTTGATTGTGTCTAAATCGAGGTTCAGGCGCAGTATCGAGCGTTGGTTACGTCCGACTTTGGGTTGCCACTTGAGCCAACCTTGTTGCTGCATTTTAGCCACCAGATTTCGTGCATGACGCGGTGAGGTGAATAAACATTCTGCAACCTGTGTTAACGACACTTTAATCTCTTGACCCACACCAAGCACGGTCAGGCGTGTGTAATAACGTAATAAAGTAAGATCAGACACTCGCAAATCCTCTGGATGAAAGGGAAGAGATAGGCAGTTCAGTTCTTCGCACGGCCTTGCGCTTTGCCCTCCTTGATGGTCAAGTTGTTTGGGTATAGTAGCGAATTTATGAAGAACTAAATAAGAAATATTAATGATCATTTGTTCCTCATTTATTGATTTTTAGTTTTTAAATATCGTTTTAAGGCTAATTTCGATGATATGAGGAATTAAAAAATAAAAAATTCTCAGTTTTTGTATTCCTTGTTTTGATTCACAATCAACGCATCGATAGCTGAGGAGGTGAATGATGAACGACCCCATAACGACTGACACCAAACAGCCAACACCGCTGGCGATCTATTACCGCCAGCGTTTA
Source organism: Vibrio sp. B7 (assembly GCF_963888765.1). Classification (NCBI taxonomy): domain Bacteria; kingdom Pseudomonadati; phylum Pseudomonadota; class Gammaproteobacteria; order Vibrionales; family Vibrionaceae; genus Vibrio; species Vibrio sp. B7. The sequence continues at coordinate 188,548 of NZ_CAWPKR010000022.1, read as the reverse complement.
GAAAAATCACGTAACCCTATAGAGGTAATGGCGATTTTAGCTCTGATTCATTTATGTCACTGGTGACCATGAATAAAGGCATCTTGCATACCCTAAACTCTTGAGTTAGCTATGCTCCTGTTACCCCCAACTGCATAATTGCAGGATGCCTTTCCTTTTCGATGCACATCACTTTTTCTTCGTCCTACTTTTCATCTTTATCGTAAACGACTACCATGACATCGCTTTTTTAAAGCCAATTTATATTTTAAATTCTCAGGGCGGGGTGAAATTCCCCACCGGCGGTGTGTTTGTTTTTTCAGTTGAGAAGGCAGATGAGCCCGCGAGCGCTCGATGTATCGAGGTCAGCAGATCTGGTGAAAAACCAGAGCCGACGGTTATAGTCCGGATGAGAGAGAATGAAGAGACGCCAGTTAGTTCGCTAGCTGGTGCAATTTGTTTTGGATTTGATCCCTCATAGCAGCCCTGATTCTGGTGATTTTTTAGGAGTACAACCATGAATCAGCTATCTCTACTTGCCAAATTTGGCGACCCTATTACTCGTGTTGAAAACGCACTGTCTGCGCTTAAAGAAGGGCGAGGCGTGTTGTTGCTTGATGATGAAGATCGTGAAAATGAAGGCGATATCATTTATGCGGTTGAGTCACTGACCACACAACAAATGGCACTGATGATCCGTGAATGCAGTGGCATCGTCTGCCTATGTTTGACCGATGAACAGGCTAATCAACTACAACTGCCCCCGATGGTAATGCATAACAATAGCGCAAACCAAACCGCTTTTACTGTCTCGATTGAAGCAAAAACAGGTGTAACTACGGGCGTTTCAGCGCAAGACCGAGTGACCACAATAAAAACCGCGGCCCGCTTTGATGCTAAAGCCGATGATCTTGCACGCCCCGGCCATGTCTTCCCACTTCGCGCTCGGGCGGGGGGCGTTTTGGCTCGTCGTGGGCATACAGAAGGGACGGTTGATCTTATGCAAATGGCGGGTTTAATGCCTGCGGGCGTATTGTGTGAACTCACCAATCCTGACGGTTCCATGGCCAAAACACCCGAGATCGTTGCGTTCGGGCAAAAGCACAATATGCCTGTATTGACGATTGAAGATATGGTGCTGTATCGAACAAGACTTGAACTCAAACAGGTTTAATGAATGTCGAAGGGAGGCTAGGTGCGTCCCTTCACATTACTCCGATTTAATCTTCTCATTTTGAAATGAGAAGTGCATAAAATTATTAACGTTCGATTAAACTTATGTAGATTGACGATGTTATTTTTGCCGAGGTTGAGCATGCTATTTAATAAGAAAATGCAAAAAGAAAATGATGATTTGAAGGCTCAGATAGCTGCATTACAAGCACAGCAAAGACTTGAGCAACAAAAGTGGCAAGATGAAATTCAGCAGCTAAAAGAACAGCTGGCCTTATTGCGTACATCAACTCAATTAGAGTCTGATTTGATGGCCAGCCATTTGAGTGGTAGCCACATGCTAGAAGCCATCCGTTCTGGTCTGGCTCACAATGCTGAGAATTTATTGCGTGAGAACGAATCACTGAAGCAACTGAATAGTATTTTTGGTCAGACAAGCACAGCAATTAATCACTTATCTTCTCGAGCAGAAAAAATTGCAGAATACGCTCACGCCAGTATGGAGTCGGTGACTGTTCTAGATAAAACAACCATTTCGATTGGCCAGTTAGTCGGCACGATCCAAGAGATTTCGCAACAGACCAATTTATTGGCACTGAATGCAGCTATTGAAGCGGCACGCGCAGGTGAAGCGGGTCGAGGTTTCGCGGTCGTGGCCGATGAAGTACGGGCATTAGCTTCCAAAGCCAATGATGCCAGCACTAAGATTGAATCTTTAGTTGGGCAAGTTCAGAACCAAACGGAAAGTATTAAAGGTTCAGTGAATCAGAGTCAAGAATGTGCAATCGAAGTAGAAAATGCTTCAAATGAATTAAAACAGACGGTAACAATCGTTTTAGACAAATCAAAACAAATGCAAGAAGTTATTCGTATTGCGACGGCGTGTTCTTTCCTTGATACGGTGAAATTGGATCACGCAGTTTGGAAAAATGAAGTGTACGATCACATCCTCAATCGTCGGTTTGAACATGGGATGAATACTCATCAAGAGTGCCGTCTAGGTAAATGGTATTTTGAGGGTGATGGTGCGCGTGAATACAGCCAGCTTCCCAGCTTTGCTGGTTTGAATGCTCCTCATAAATTGGTGCATGATTCAGGAAAGAGTGCACTGAAGTTTGGTCAGAATGGTGATTGGACACAACTGATTAAGCAAGTTGATACTATGGAATTGGCCAGTAAATCGGTGGTTGATTCGATAGACCGATTACTAAAAGAGGTAGTAAACACACATTAAACTCAGACCGGTATTACGTAAAATAGATAGGTGTCCGATCGCTCTTCTGCTACAGTGGCGCGCTATTTCTTCACAGTCTGTCATCTTGATGGCACTGGAAATCTAACCCTAGGATCAATTTTGACCAATAACGATATTTTACGCCGTATTCGCTACACTTTTGACTTTAAAGACTCAGCTATGGTTGAGATTTTTGCTGCGGCGGACGGCTGCGTTACTCAAGAGCAAGTGACTACTTGGCTAAACAAAGAGACGGAATCTGTGTTGAGTGATGTGGATCTAGCGATATTTCTCAATGGTTTAATCAATACAAAGCGTGGTAAACGCGATGGTGAACAACCTCAGCCTGAAACACGCTTAACCAATAATATGATTTTCATGAAATTGCGTATTGCGCTGGATATGAAAGCAGAAGATATTTTAGACACATTAGCTTTCATCGATTTTCGTTTAAGTAAGCACGAGCTCAATGCATTTTTCCGCAAGCCTGACAATAAACACTACCGTGAATGTAAAGATCAGATCCTGCGTAACTTTTTAATGGGTGTTCAGCGTCAACTGCGTCCAGAAGATAAACGCGAATATCAAGAAAAAATCGATTAAACCAAAGAAATCTCCTGTAAGTCATTAGGGATCTCTTCATTGAAAAAAGCCATGTCGACATGGCTTTTTTACTTAGTGATCAACGATTTTCATTCTGACGCTTACGAATATCAGTTTTACCTCTTCTTGCTAAACTTTAAAGCGGTCCACCAACTCATAGAGTTCGTTGGCTCGGCTATTCAACTGCTGGCTACCCGCTTGGTTCTGATTAGCCAGTTCAGCCGATTGACTACTTTGATCAGATATCACCACAATGCGCTCTGATATCTCTTGCCCAACAATACTTTGCTCTTCTGTTGCAGTTGCGATCAGCGCGTTCATATCCATAATCGTGGCAATAGAGTCTTGAATTTTTTGTAATGCTGTCGATGCGGCATTGGCTTTTTCTACGGTGCTTAAGCTACGGCTTTGGCTTGAATCCATCGCTTTAACTGCGGCATCAGAGGCATTTTTCAGTTGCCCGATCATGGCATGAATTTGTCCTGTACTGTCTTGGGTACGGCTGGCTAATTTTCGGACTTCATCTGCTACTACGGCAAATCCTCGTCCTTGCTCGCCCGCGCGAGCCGCTTCAATCGCTGCGTTTAACGCCAGTAGATTGGTTTGTTCCGCAATATCTTGGATAACCGCAAGTAGAGACGAAATGTTTTTCACATCGCCTTCCAGTTTTGAAATCACAAGGCTCGCTTCAGCGACCTCTTTGGCGAGATCCTGTACCGATTGTGCGGCCGAATCAACAATCTCATGGGCATCTTTGGCGTTGTCGTCAGCATCTTTTGCTGATTGAGCGGCATGATGGGCGTTGTTCGAGATCTCTGTTGCAGTCGTGGTCATTTCTGTCATCGCTGTCGCTACTTGATCGGTCTCTTCACGTTGCCCTGATGCAATGGCGTCAACTTGTTGTGCTCGTTGTGTCATGTCATTGGTTTCATCCACAACCTGTTGCCCAACTTGGTGTACGCGCGCAATGATACTTTGCAAGCTGGAGACAAAGGCATTGAAGTTATCACTTAGTCTTGCAAATTCAGGGGCGTTGAATTTTTCCATTCTTGCAGTTAAATCAGCGTCACCGCTTGCAAATGAACGAATCGATAAATCAAATAGCTCGAGAGGACGCATGATACTGCGATTTAAAATGATGGCGAAAAAACCGACGATGAGGATAATGATCAAGCTCATCAAACCGATATTGACTAAACTGCTTTGCATATTTTCCGCAGCGAGTGTTTCCATGTTGGCGATTACGGCATCAATGTCATCGGTGTAAAAGCCAGTGCCTATCGTTAGATCCCATTGTGGCAAATAGGTAGAATAGGCCAATTTAGGTAGTGGTGTCGTCTCTCCCGGCTTGGGGAAATAGTAGGTAGTGAACTTATCTACTTTGGCATTTTTGATTAAATCTTGGATTAAATAGTTGCCATGCGTATCTTGCATGTTCCAAAAGTTATCGCCTAAACCAGCATTACTTTGGCCCAGTAGTAGTCGATCCCCTTTGCTATTGTAGCCAAAGATATAGCCACTATTTTCAAACGCGATGTCACGCAGTATGGTGATGGCTTCGCTGAGGGGAGCGTTCTTTTGTTTGAGTGATTTGAGCGCTGTATCGACAATTTGCAGATATGAACGCAGCTCATTTTGTTTCATCTCCATCATGCTAGCGCGGGTAGCAGCCATTTGTTCGTGATTCAGTTTTTGTGTTTCTGAAAAACTGAGATACATCATACTTAACGAAATAATCAGTAGCGGAACAATGGATAGCACGTAGAGTCTTTGGCGAATAGTCAGGCTCATGGTTATTTCCTGTTGTTATGTTATTGGCCTTGGTACTTTAACTGACGGTTGACATGCTCGTTGTTGTTATAAATATAGCTTAGCTAAGTTTGCGGCACCGCGTCTTACAAAGAGCATATTTTCATATGAAAAATGGGTGTTATGTCAAATTGGAATGCTAAGTAGAGTTGTTATGCCCTCTATGACTTGCCAGTGGCTTTCATTTCACCGGTTTAAGCTTATTTCTATATAGAGTATAGATAGGCTGTGATATACTCCGCGCCCACTTTACTTTCGAAGAGCCAGTGACCATGAGCCTGAAAAATGAAATTCAACAACTCAATAACCGTTTAGATACGTGTCGCCATAAGCTCGATGCGGCTAAAGGTCGTGGCGATCAAGTAATGATCAGCAAATTTACCGATGAAGTAGAACAACTGACGAAAAAGCTCGCTCAAGCAAAACACAAGCAAAATTATACGGTGAGCAAAGAGCGTAAGAGTTTGCTCGATATGCCATTTTCTCGTGAGTTGACCAAAGCCGAACAGGCGGATTTAGGTCAATTGAAAAAGTCAGTTAAAGGTTTAATCGTGGTACACCCGATGACAACAATGGGCAAAGAACTGCGTTTAGAAGTGATGACTGGTTTCGCTCCAAAAACCTTCTAACCGTCATTTTTTACGACAGAAAAGAGCCAGATTATCTGGCTCTTTTTGATCGTACCTGCGACTCAATAGCCCATAAGTTGCAATAAATTCTCGGCGGTGTGGATTGCCTCTTTGCGGTTAGCAATATTCAGTTTTTGGTATAGGTTGCGGATGTGGGTTTTGATGGTGGTTCCTGCGACATCCAGCTCTTGTGCAATTTGCTCATTGCTAAACCCAGAGTAGATAAGCCCCAAGACTTGCCATTCACGTTGAGTGAGTGGGCTGGTACGAACCAGTTCAGGAATATTTGGGTGATTAACCAGCTTCTCAACAAACTCTTCGTCGAAATGGACTGATCGGCTGCGCTGAGTGGTAGAGATCTCTTTCATTAACTGTTGTGCGCGGTGGCGTTCCAGATCTCCCAATTCGGATCGGCTAGAGAGTTTTTCCAACAAGTGGCCGATCTGCGAACCATCGATTAAAAAGTTACCCACCATACCCGTCTGATTGGTTAGCTGTAGCGCCTCTTTGAGTTTTTCTTTCGCCACTTCTTCATTGTGCACTGTGGTGGCTAGAACGGCTTCGAGGATCAAATTACGGTTTAGGTCAGTAATCAACTGATAAGTTTGCGCTTCGTGCTGCATAAACGTCAAAGTTTGAGTCGCATCTTCCAAATGACCTAAGTGAATCTGAACTCGAGCAATATTGCGCCATTGAAGCTGTGAAAAGTGATTGCATGCTTTTTCTGGTCGAATGGTGGTCTTGAGCCACTGCAACATTGCTTCATCATTGCCACGAGCTTGCCAAAATAGAATCAGTGAGAGCGAAGCATTCGCCGTCCAGTCTACGTGATAAGTCGATTGTTTTAGTAAGTGCTGTATTTGTTCGATGAACTTACCCGCTTTATCGAGTTCACCGCGGCCAATAGCAATACGTGCCAGCATAGAATAACTGTGCAGATGTTTGCTTGGAGAGTGGTTGCCCAATACGCGTAGTCCTTTATAAGCGCATTCTTCCGCTTCATCCAAGCGGTTCCAGCACCACAGGATTTGGGCACGTATCCGTAGTAAGAACTCATGCAATGGCACTTGCTGCAATTGCTGCTCTTCAATTAATTTGAAGGCAATATCCTGCACTTCAAAAGCGGCTTGCACATAACCTTGGGCAATCAAGATCTCGCTTTGCTGTAGTAATGCCCATAGCGCTTGATGGTAAACCTGATACTGGCGTGCCAGCTTTTCGGTTTGTTGCATCATCGAGAGTGCACGGCTTAATTGACCGAGCACGTGGTTCACTTCGCCGACGACTGAAGTGGCGACAATACGACTGCGGTAAACGGTGTGATCCAGTTGGCTCAGTGCTAACTCCGCAAGTTCTAAGGCTTTTTCTGGCTCATTTTGGTTGATCGCGACTTGAGCACGTAGGGCATTGAATTCGCCTTGTTCTTTGGTGCTTAGCTGAACATTGAGCGCTTTCATCTCGTTGGTCGATTTGGTTAGCAGATCCCCAACGTCAAAGTAGCGGTGCTGACTTTGAGCCAGCCAAGCTTGTAGCATACACAGTTTAGGCTCGCGATAGAGTTGGGCCGGAGAGAGTTGGTTAATGGCCTCTTCGAGAGCCAAAAGCTCGCCTTGGTTGAACATCTTCCAGCCAAATTGCGTCAAGATAGTAGCGAGTAAGTCAGTATCGTTGGCGAGCGTGGCGTGACGCAACGCTTGATGAGGTGTGGCTTCTTGCAACCAAGCGTGCGCGGCGGCACGGTGTAGATCCTGTTCCTGCTGCGGGATGCGCGCCAAGCGTTCATGAGAGAGGAATTCCGCAAATAAGTTGTGGAACCGGTACCAGTTGTGCTCACCTTCCAGTGGATAAATGAATAAACCATAGCGGTTGAGCGACTCAATCATGCTCAGCGCGTCGTCACGTTTGGTGAGTGCAGAGACTAACACGTCATTAAAGTGATCGAGCACCGAGCATTGCATCAAAAACTGGCGCGTTTCTTTATCGAGTAGATCAAACACTTCCTCAACTAAGTAATCCCATAAATGTGCATGATTAAACTGCGATACCGACTCCGCTGTCTGCGCCAACGTGCGCTTTTGGTGCTGTGCTTGTAAGGCAATCAATTGCAGTGCAGAGGGCCAGCCTTCGACATAGGTGCACAAGTTGTTGGCAGTATCATCATCCACGCCATCAGAGACCCGTTGATTAAAGAAGCGTGTTGTTTCTTCTGTATCAAAGGCGAGTAGCTCATTACCAATTTCTATCATCAAATCGCGTACGCGCAAGTTGGCCGTGCCTAATGGTGGTGTGGCACGGCTAGTGACGACCAGCGTTAGGTTGTCTGGCATGTGTTTGAGGAAAAAGCGCATCGCTTCGTGGATATCGTCATCGGCGATCAAATGGTAATCATCGAGAACCACATAGCACTCTTTGTTAAAGCCAGACATTTCCGAAAACACTTCACTAAATAACGAGTGTAAAGAAGAGAACTGGCGTCGCTCGGCCAGTTTTTGGGCATTTGGACAACTTTGCTGAGTCGCTTTATTAATCGCTTGCAGTAAGTAGTTGATAAATCGGAACGCATCATTGTCGCTTTCATCGATGCTATACCAACCCACATTGGTCTTGTCTGATAACCATTGCGCTGCCATTGTGGTTTTTCCATAACCAGCAGGCGAACGGAATAGCACGAGTTTGTAGCAAGGTGCTTGGGCAAGCAGCTCTAACACACGCGGGCGAACGATGGCGTTGTGTAGGCGGCCGGGACGAGTAAGCTTAGAAGGTATCCACATCTTCCAGATTCCATTTATTGTTCTTGTTACTGACTTAAAAGCTGATCGCAGCTTTGGAGGTGCTTAGTAAGAAGAGCATCATTATTTAGGAGTACACAAGTGAACTATCACTCATTTTGTGTGGATGTTACTTGATGTCGTGACGCACGTTTATTGATCCATCCCGAGATTCTTGCAGGATTCACATTTACTCATCATCTACGCCCTGTAATTGTGACTTTAATCACTAAAACTTCTTTGTTATGCGCTATATAAAAACTGAGCATGTACAAAATCTCATGTAATTTGTAAATGAAGCTCATTTTTTTGAGAGCCAATTCTCATATTGAGAGATTGATATTCCCGATCGAAACCTTAGCGTCATGAGCGGTATTTAGGCTAGTGAGCAAGGTGATGTGATCACAATCACTGCTTATGAACCGCTATGTGCAACGAATGAGAGATAGATCACTGCGACTCTGGTGCTCGCCCTCTACGCCCTGAGCCCTCCTCCTAAACGAGGTCATTTTTAGGAGGATGCCGACCTTGCGTAGCTGATGCACGATATGCCGAAGATGAATTAAAACGACTAAGTGAGATTTCGCTAATGAAACCTACGCAACAGAAGAAGTTTGATAAAGCTTCGTTCCAAGACAACGTAAAGAAACACCTGACTGCCACCTACGCTACCACCATTGAAAATGCAGATAGCCGTTCATGGTATCTCGCAATGGGGCGCGCACTGGCTGAATTAACGATGTTTGATCTACTCGAAACTGAGCAAGACGAGCGCATTGTTAACGCTAAGGGTCTGAACTACTTATCACTTGAGTTCTTGATTGGCCGTTTAACGGGCAACAACCTCATCAGCATGGGCCTGTATGAGCAAATCACGGAAGCGATGGCTGATTTAGGTCAGAACCTAACGGATTTATTAGAAGAAGAACGTGATCCATCCTTAGGTAATGGTGGTTTAGGGCGACTTGCGGCATGTTTCATGGATTCGTGCGCTGCGCAAGAGTACCCAACCGTAGGTTATGGTTTACATTATGAATACGGTTTGTTTAAGCAATCTTTTAGTGAGGGCCACCAACAAGAAGCTCCTGATGAGTGGCGTTGTGTTGAAGGCTACCCGTGGGAAGTGGCACGACCACACCTAGCACAAGAGATTGGTTTTTACGGCCATGTTGACGTTATCAATGACAATGGTGTGGAAAAACGCCGTTGGATTCCGAGTATGTTTGTCCAAGCAATGCCTTGGGATTTACCGATCGTCGGCTATGAAAGCGACACGGTTTACCCGCTTCGTTTATGGGAATGTCGCGCAATTGCGCCTTTCTCACTGGCTGATTTCAACAACGGTAACTACTTTGAAGCACAGCATGCCTTGATTGATGCAGGCAACATTACCAAAGTACTTTATCCAAACGATAACCACGAAAAAGGCAAGACACTGCGTTTGATGCAGCAATATTTCCATAGCGCGGCGTCAATGCGTGACATTTTGCGTCGTCATGCGGCGGCGGGTCATGACATTGCTGATCTTCCTAAATATCAAACCGTTCAGCTAAACGATACTCACCCAACGATTTCCATTCCTGAATTGATGCGTATCTTGATTGATGAGAAAGGCATGGGCTGGGATGAAGCATGGGCGATCAGCTCAAAAACGTTCGCCTATACCAACCATACGCTACTGCCTGAAGCACTCGAAACGTGGAGCGAGTCGTTGATCCAGCGTTTGCTTCCTCGCCATATGGAAATCATTTACGAAATCAACCACCGCTTCCTGCAAGAAGTACGAGCCAAGTGGCCGGGTGATGTGTCGAAACAGCAAAAACTCTCCATCATTCAAGATGGTTTCCACCGTGTAGTGCGTATGGCAAACCTTTGTGTGGTTGGCTCTTACGCTGTGAACGGTGTGGCAGCGCTGCACTCGGAGTTGGTAAAACGCGATCTTTTCCCAGAATTCCACGAGCTTTACCCAACACGTTTGCACAACGTAACAAACGGCATTACGCCGCGTCGCTGGTTGAAATTTTGTAACCCAGGTTTGTCGGCGCTTATTTCGGAAAAAATTGGCACTGAGTGGCCAGCGCACCTTGACCAGCTAGAAGCGATTGCGCAATACGCTGACGATGCGAAATTCCAAAAAGAGTTTATGGCGGTTAAGAAACACAACAAGCAGCGTCTGGCTGATTGGGTATCAGAGAACATGGGTATTGAGCTTGATACCAATGCCATCTTTGATGTGCAGATCAAACGCTTGCATGAATACAAACGTCAGCATTTGAATATGTTACATATTCTCTCTTTGTATCATCGTTTAGTGAATGACCCAACGTTCGATATGACGCCGCGCGTGGTGTTCTTCGCGGCTAAAGCGGCACCGGGTTACCACCTAGCTAAAGAGATCATCTACGCCATCAATAAAATTGCGGAAAAAGTGAATAACGATCCGCGCATTGGTAACAAGCTAAAAGTAGTTTTCATTCCTGATTACCGCGTGAGCATAGCTGAAATCATCATTCCTGCTGCCGATGTATCCGAGCAAATTTCTACCGCAGGTAAAGAAGCATCCGGTACCGGTAACATGAAAATGGCGCTAAATGGTGCTTTAACCATAGGTACGATGGATGGTGCAAACGTGGAAATTCGTGAGGAAGTGGGCGATGACAACATCTACATCTTCGGTTTGGAAGTGGACGGAGTCGAAGCGTTAAAAGCCAGTGGTTATAACCCATATGAGTACTACAATGCGGATCCGCTGCTTAAGGCTTCACTGGATTTGTTGGTGGGTGAAGAATTTACCCCAGGCGCTCCGGGTAAATTGAAAGCCACGTTCGATAGCTTGCTTGATGGTGGTGATCCATACCTAGTGCTGGCTGACTTCGCTTCGTATGTACAAGCGCATCAGGCGATGGACAAGCAGTACCGTGACCAGGCTGGCTGGGCGAAGAAAGCGATTCTTAACACCGCGTTGGTGGGTAAGTTCAGCTCTGACCGCAGTATCCGTGACTACGTTAACAACATCTGGAAATTAGAAACCGTTAAACGTTAATTTTCAAGTAAGCCAAGGCCTTAGAGCCTTGGCTCTATGATGACTCATTATAATAAAACCCTACCCATTTGAAGGGGAAAGAAGTCCCTTCGGAGAAAGCGATGAAACAACTAAACGCATTAAAACAAGTAGCGGCGATGGCGAACATTGCCGACAGCTACATAAGCGCGTGGGGCGACGAAGCGAAAGTGGAAGATGAAACCATTATCCGCTTATTGGCGTCTTTGGGCTATGACACAACCAATGATGAAACGCTGCTGAAATCAGCAGAAAAGAAACACAAGAAAGATGTATTAGATCCTGTTCTCGTTATTCGTGAAGGTGAAGCGGTGGAAGTGCCACTTTATCTAGGTGCCAGCGCACGTGAAAGCGAATTTAACTGGCGCTTAGAAACCGAGCAAGGAGAGGTACTTGAAGGCTATCTTCAATCGCAAGTCGTTCGTGATGAACGCGCTGAGGGTGGCCCTTTAGTGTTTGCATTGCCAAGCGATTTGGCATGGGGATATCACAAACTGTTGGTGACACGGAAACGCCGTAAAGCACCGTATGAGCTCACGCTGATAGTTACGCCAAAAGCCTGTTACAAACAAGCACCTATTACTGAAGGTAAAAAATTGTGGGGCCCGAGTGTGCAGCTTTACACGCTGCGTACTCAGCACAACTGGGGTATTGGTGATTTTGGCGACTTAAAACAGTTAGTGGCGGATATTGCCTCTCGTGGCGGCGATTTTGTCGGCCTTAACCCGATTCATTCTCTCTTTCCTGCAAACCCTGAAGGAGCGAGTCCTTACAGCCCATCGTCACGCCGTTGGCTCAATATTTTATACATTGACGTGAGTTCAGTGCCTGAATTTGCTTTGAGTGCGGATGCGCAGCAAAAAGTAGGCAGTGCGGAGTTTCAGCAACGTCTTCAGAAAGTACGTGAAGCGCATTGGGTAAACTACACCGAAGTTGCAACATTAAAAATGAGTGTCTTGCCACTCCTGTTCACCGAATTTAAAAAACGCCATTTAGATAAAAATAGCGATCGCGCACAAGCCTTTTTGAATTTCGTTGAAGAAGGTGGTGAGAGCTTAGTGCACCAAGCGGCATTCGATGCGCTGCATGTCGATTTACATGCCCTAGATCCGAATGTATGGGGCTGGCCAGTTTTCCCTGAAAAATATCGTCGGTTTGAAAACAGCGCAGTACAGAAATTTATTGAAGACAATCAAGATAAAGTTCACCTATACATGTATTTGCAGTGGATTGCTGATGGCCAAATTAATGAAGCCCAAGCACTCGCGGAAGAAAAAGGCATGGCGGTCGGCTTATACCGCGACCTTGCGGTGGGTGTGGCTGATTCTGGCTCTGAAACTTGGGCTGATGTCGGTAACTTGATTTTAGATGCTAGCATTGGCGCACCGCCCGATATTCTTGGACCATTGGGTCAAAATTGGGGCTTACCACCGCTTAATCCACAAGTATTACAAGCAACCGCTTACGATGCTTATATCAAGCTGCTGCGCGCCAATATGAAACATTGTGGTGCGCTGCGCATTGACCATGTACTTGGTTTACTGCGCTTGTGGTGGGTACCAAAAGGTGAAAATGCCACTAAGGGTGCTTACATCTACTACCCAGTACAAGATATGCTCGCGATTTTAGCGTTGGAATCTCACCGCCATCAATGCAGCGTGATTGGCGAAGATTTGGGTACAGTACCTGATGAGATCGTCGATATTTTAGCCGACGCGGGTGTTCACTCTTATAAAGTGTTCTTCTTTGAAACCGCAGAAGATGGCGGCTTTATCTCACCGAAACATTACGCCGCTCAGTCGATGTCGGCACTGTGCACACATGATATGCCAACGTTGCGTGGTTTCTGGCATTGCGATGATCTCAAAATGGGGAGCGAAATTGGTTTGTACCCCGATCAAGCCCAGCTCGAAGCCTTGTTTGAGGACCGTTTGAAATGTAAACAAGGCATTTTGGATTCGGTGGCATGGCATGGTTATTTGCCTGAGGGGGTGGGGCGCGACGCAAGCCTTGTTCCAATGGATTCATATTTAAGTGAGGCGCTGCAACTGCACGTTGCATCTGGTGCATCGACCTTGCTCAGTATTCAGTTAGAAGATTGGTTGGAAATGGATAAACCCGTTAATATTCCGGGTACCGTTAATGAGTACCCTAACTGGCGTCGTAAACTTTCAATGAATTTGGATGAAGTATTTGCGCGTGATAATGTCAATCGCATTGCTGCACGTTTAACGGAAGTGCGAGCGAGTGTAAGTAAATAATCACTTACTGAATAAACCTTGATTTGACTTAGTGTTATCTTTCTTAATCATGGCATGAAGAATTTTAGTCTAGGTCACTCAATGTAACAGCAGAGTTCGGTACACTGAACCTCGCTAGTATGCCCGCCATTTTAGCGGGCATTTTTATACGTTTAAAGAAAGTTAGGTTAGGAGTAGGGATATGAAAACAAAAAAGCTTTCAAAGCTAAAGCAGGCATATAGCCAACTTTCCCATGCATCATTTACAGATCCATTCTCATTTTTAGGCCCTTACCTCGCACCCGATCAAGGTGCGCTACGCGTTTGGATGCCGGGTGCCGAAAAAGTTGAGCTGGTGGTGGAAAATCAACCCCGCATTCTGCTTGAGCGTGAAGATGAGTCGGGTTTCATCCTAAAATCAAATATTGATTTACGTTTTACCCACTACCAATTGGCGGTCGATTGGGCAGGTGTCGAACAGCTCATCGATGATCCATATCAGTACCATGGTTTATACGCTGAATATGATGATTTACATACGCCGAAATCGATGTATCACCACATGGGTTCGCAGTTCGTGACCATGGAACGTGGTGGTAAACAAATCTCAGGTATCCGTTTTTTAGTCTACGCACCGCATGCCAAAGCGTGCAGTTTGATTGGTGCATTTAACCAATGGGATGGACGTCGTAATCCAATGCAGCGCCTTGATTACGGTATTTGGGGGATTTTCATGCCCAACTTACCCGAAGGTACGCAATACAAATTTGAATTGAAAGGGCCTCATGGTGAAGGGTTACCGCACAAAGCCGATCCTTGGGGTTACTACGCCGAGCAGTACCCTTCATTTGCCTCGGTAACATACGATCATCGTCGCTATGAATGGCAAGACCGTTCGTGGCAAGCTCGCCCCATCACCGAAAAGCGCAAGCAAGCGCTCTCTTTCTATGAGTTGCACGTGGGCTCTTGGCGTCGTAATTCGGCGGGTGAATTTTTAAATTATCGTGAGTTGGCCGATCAACTGGTGCCTTATTTGGTGGATTTAGGCTATACCCATGTAGAGCTTATGCCCGTTTCTGAACATCCATTTTATGGTTCTTGGGGCTATCAACCTGTTGGCTTATTTGCGCCAACGAGCCGTTTTGGTACGCCCGATGATTTTAAATATTTCGTTGATCAATGTCACCAAGCCGGCCTTGGTGTGGTGCTCGATTGGGTTCCCGCACATTTTCCTGCCGATAGTCATGGTTTAGCCAATTTTGATGGCACTCCTTTATTCCATGATCCTGATCCGCGCCGTGGTTGGCATCAAGATTGGAGTTCGTATATTTACGACCTTGGCCGTGAACATGTGCGCCGTTTCTTAGTCTCGAATGCGTTATATTGGTTTGAACAGTTCCATATCGATGGCATTCGGGTCGACGCCGTTGCTTCGATGCTCTACCTCGACTACTCACGCAGCCATGATCAGTGGATCCCAAATGTGGATGGCGGCAGAGAAAATTACGATGCGATTGCCACCTTAAAGTGGATGAACGAAGAAGTGTACAAACACTTCCCGAATGCTATGACCATTGCTGAAGAATCAACAGCTTTTCCCGGCGTTTCAGCGCCAACCTTTATGGGCGGCTTAGGTTTTGGTTTCAAATGGAATATGGGCTGGATGCACGACAGTTTGGCCTATATAAAAGAAGATCCCGTCCATCGTAAATACCATCACAACGTCATCACCTTCCCGTTAGTCTATGCACACAGTGAAAACTATGTGTTGTCGCTATCACACGATGAAGTGGTGTACGGCAAGGGTTCGATCCACAACAAAATGCCCGGCGATGAGTGGCAACAAACGGCAAACTTGCGTGCTTATATGGGTTACATGTATGGCCAGCCGGGTAAAAAACTCAACTTCATGGGCACTGAATTTGGTCAAACGGCAGAATGGAATCATGATGACCAACTTCAGTGGTTCTTATTGCAGTTTGAACGCCATCAAGGAGTGCAGAATTTAACGCGAGATCTCAATAAGATGTATCAAGCCGAGCCTGCACTTTTTGAGTTAGACAGTGAGCCTCGTGGCTTTGAGTGGCGCTTACAAGATGCGGCCGATGCGAGCATTCTTGCGCATGAACGCATGAGTGACTGCGGTGAACGTATTTTAATTATCACCAATTTTACCCCTGTTCCTCACCAAGCTTTTCGTTTAGGTATGCCTGTCAAAGGTGAGTATCAATTACTGCTTAATACAGATGATAGACACTATGGCGGTAGTGGTTTTGAAGTCAAAAACCGTGTACTGACTGAAAACGTTGAGAGTGAGGGTTTAGACCAATCTATTTTGGTCTGTGTACCGCCACTGGCAACTCTCTACTATAAGCTAGAGACAAGGGTATAGTTGTCAACCCCATTGCAATTTAATGAGTTGAATGGTTCCTTGTGAAGTCTCAACATCAAAATCCCGATTTACAGTGTGAATCGGGATTTTTACATCTGGCTGTCTCAGAATGAGGGTAAGTTTTTACCCATCGAAGCAATATCTTGCTCATACTGGGCAGGTTTTTGCTCAATCAAAAATACATACAATATAAGTGTTTGATTTTAAATAGTAATAGAGTTGGCACTGACTTTGCTCTATGACGAGTGAACTTGTTTCATACCATTCATCATTAAAGTAAGGAATTTGCAATGCCAACTCCATGTTATATCTCTATCGAAGGCGAAACTCAGGGCCTGATCACTGCTGGTGCTCTGTCTACTGATTCAATCGGTGATGCGTTCGTTGAAGGTCATGAAGACCAAATGTTGGTTCAACAATTTGACCACGTTGTAACTGTACCGACTGATCCACAATCAGGTCAGCCTTCTGGTCAACGTGTTCACAAACCATTTAAATTCACCGTAGCGCTAAACAAAGCGGTTCCTCTTCTTTATAACGCACTGGCGTCTGGCGAGAAGATGAAATCGGTTGAGCTAAAATGGTACCGCACTTCTATCGAAGGTAAGCAAGAGAACTTCTTCACTACTACACTCGAAAGCGCGTCTATCGTGGACATTCACTGTGAAATGCCACACTGCCAAGATCCAGCGAACGGCGACTTCACACAAAACGTTACGGTTTCTATGTCTTACCGTAAAATCCTGTGGGATCACGTGAATGCGGGTACTTCAGGCTCTGACGACTGGCGCAAGCCTGTTGAAGCGTAATCACGCTTAGTTTTTGGGTCGCTCACTCGTGTTTCATGTCCTTGGGGTGAGTGGCCCACACCAAAACCTTAAGCTCAGTACGTAGCCTAGTTATGTATTGAGCTTAAGGTTTTTCGACATTCAAATGTGGAAGGGAAAAAGATGGCAAGGTTAAGTTTTAGGCTCACCGTGGAGGGTTTGGCAGACGACACGTTAGTGGTGCATGAATACCAAGGTGTGGAATCGCTGTCTGATAGCACGCAAGCGGGCCTGCGCTGTTACGGTTTTCGCTATGAGATAAAACTGGCCAGTCGTCAATCTGGCTTAACGGCGCTGGAGCTGGTGGATAAAACCGCTCAGCTTGAGATGTTGCGTGATGGCCTTGTCGTGCAGCGCGTGCACGGCATTGTGCGCCAGTTCAGTAAAGGCGATATTGGCCATCATCACACCTTTTACTCACTGACCTTAGTCCCGGCATTAGAGCGGTTATCACTGCGCCAAAACAGCCGTATTTTCCAGCTCAAAACCGTTCCCGAAATCCTCTCCATCGTACTGCAAGAAATGGGCATTAACGACTACGCCTTCTCGCTGAAGCGTGAGTGTGCTCAGCGTGAATTCTGCGTGCAGTACCGTGAGACGGATATCGACTTCTTGCACCGCTTAGCCGCCGAAGAGGGCTTGGTGTATCACTTCATTCATGAAGAGGGGAAACACACCCTCTTTTTCAGTGACGACAGCCAAAGCCTGACGAAGCGAGAAACGCCTATCCCTTACAACGCCCTTGCGGGTGGCGTGATGGAAAGCCCTTATGTGTCGCAATTAACGCAACACAGCCAAACCGAAGTGAGCCACAGCGCGCTGCAAGATTACAGCTTTAAAAAGCCGAGCTACTCGTTTGCCCAGCAAGCGCAAGGGCGCGAGATGGATTACCAGCAAGCGACCTACGAACACTTTGATGCACCGGGTCGCTTTAAAGACGACGTCAGCGGCAAAGCCTTTAATCAAATTCGCTTAGAGTACTTACGACGAGAAGCGCGTACCGCGAGCGGAAAAAGTAACCATCTTGGCCTGCAAGCGGGCACAAAGTTCGACTTACAAGAGCATCTTGACGACAGCGCGAACCGCGATTGGGTTGTCGTGCAAGTGCATCATCAAGGGCGTCAGCCACAAGCATTGGAAGAAGAGGGCGGCAGTGGCGCGACCACGTACAGCAACCAATTCACGCTCATTCCTGCCGATGTCACGTGGCGTGCGACACCGCAAGCCAAACCTCAAGTGGATGGCCCTTGCATGGCGTTAGTCGTGGGCCCTGATGGCGAAGAAATCTTCTGTGACGAACATGGCCGCGTCAAATTGCATTTCCCGTGGGACAGATATTCCAACGGCGATGAACACAGCTCATGCTGGGTGCGCGTCTCACAAGGTTGGGCTGGCAGCCAATATGGCATGATAGCCATTCCGCGCATTGGCCATGAAGTCATCGTCTCGTTTCTCAACGGCGACCCAGACCAACCGATAGTGACAGGCCGTACCTACCATGCGACCAACAAAGCGCCGTACACACTACCGGATAACAAAACCAAAACCGTGCTGCGCAGTGAAACGCACCAAGGAGAAGGGTTTAACGAGCTGAGTTTTGAAGACCAAGCAGCGCAAGAGAAAATCTACCTACACGCGCAAAAAGACTTAGACGCCTTGGTGCTCAATGACGCCACGGCGCACATCAAGCACGACCAGCACCTCACGGTGGATAACGACCAGTTCACGCACGTTAAACATAACCACCACCTCACGGTGGAGGGCGAAAGCCGCGATAACATAACCAAAGATAGCAGTGTAGAGATTAGCGGGTCATTACGGCATAAAGTGGCCAAACTGACCGCGATACAAACAGGGCGCGAAATCAGCCTTAAAGCGGGAGCTAAAATCGTTGTAGAAGCTGGGGCTGAAGTGACTTTAAAAGCGGGTGGCAGCTTTGTCAAAGTGGATGCTGGTGGCGTGCACATCGTTGGTCCTGCGATTAACCTTAATGCTGGCGGAAGTGCTGGCAGCGGTAGCGCTTATGGTGGGCAATCCGCCATGTTGGCAACCCCACTACTTGATATGAAAGCTCCAGCCGAATTGCAAGCGAGTGCAATTAACGCGACCATGCAAAGCGGCCAAGCGAATGTGATCACTCATTTTGAGGCTGCCGCAGTACAATCCGCTGCGCAGAAATCATCTGCATCATCAGAAAAGCAGTCAGAATCTAAGGCGGCAGAAAAGAGCGCTCAGGAAGAGAGCCCAAAAGAGGATGCACAAAACGAAGATAAAGCATCACTGCTACAATCGGATGTGTTGAAACCTTCAGAAGAGCTGGAGAAGTTAGCGAAGAAACAAGCCAGCGCTTTCAGAAAAGGCAACAATGGCGAAGAAGTGAGCTTGATTCAGCAAGCGTTAATCAAAATGAAATTTGATTTGCAAGCCGATGGTGATTTCGGTAATAAAACCAAAACGGCCATTGAGCAGTTCCAAAAAAGTTATCAACCCAGCCATCAAACGCATCCGTCATACAGCATTGGCCCCGTTGATGGTATTGTTGGCCAAGGCACATTGTTAGGTTTAGATGAAGCGTTGATGGATGGATGGGTTTATGAAAATGATGTCCATGAAATGTGGACGCTAGGTAAAACGTCAGAGAAGTATGAGTCGGCAGGAAGAGGTCCAGGGGTCATATCAACAGGAAATGGGGATTATGGTGGCGCTTCATATGGCTGTTATCAAATGTCATCAAACCTTGGTGTGGTACAACAGTATATTCGATCATCAAAATTTAAAGATTTTTTTATTGGATTGAATCCAGCGACGAAAGAATTTAATACTGCTTGGTTGGATATAGCTTCTAAATACCCCCAAGAATTTAGAGAAGAACAACATCAATTTATTAAGCAAACACATTACGATATACAAATAGAAAAGCTTAAAGGAAAAGGACTATTGTTTGAGCATAATCGAGCTGCTGTGCACGATTTGATATGGTCCACTTCCGTGCAGTTTGGCGGGCGAACTAATTTAATTATTAATGCGTTGAATGGAAAAAATGTGGAAAGTGTTACAGATAGGGAGTTTATTATTCTTGTACAAGACTATAAGACTCTTAATACAGAGAGGCTCTTTAGATCTTCACCATCATGGTGGGATGATTTAAAAAAACGGGCAGAGTCAGAGAAGAAAACTTTACTTGAACTGGAAACTAAAGGTTTAGAGGTTGATATAAAATGAATAGGTTGCTTTCTGAAATTTTTACTGCTCTATTGATATTATTCAGTATTAGTAGTGGCGCCATTGCTAGCGATAATTGCTATGATACATCTACTGTGCATCAAGAAATGATAGGATGCATCCAAAATGAGATAGCAAGGTCAGAGGCTCAGATTAAAAAAGTTATTTCTTTTAAGTCTATAGATTATGGCTTTCCAGATGATTTTTACAATAAGCAAAGGTTAGCTATCCATGAAAGGTGTATGCTTTATGCGAATATTGGTGGTCAACGTGGTGAATTGCTGATGATTCAATGTGAACAGTCTAATTTAGAAAACCTTGATGAATATATTAAACAATATATAGAGGATGTTGATAACGGCTAGAGCTAACAGTTAACAAATTAATTATATATTGATAGGTTATTGTAAATAATCTTATAAAAGTGATTTTTGATAGTTAATTAATATCAAAAATAGTATGAAAAAATCCACCAATTAATTTGATGGCCGTAAACCCCATAGCAACCTAGCTCTGGGGACTCCCTTCTCACAGCACACAATATTTAGCGTAAGAACCAGCCTCATTCGCTGTCCAATCACCTTTTGGCTTGTCTTTCATATCTTCACACCACGCGTCGCTGCCAATTTGTGATTGGAAGACACAGTGCTTTGCATAATCCACCGCCTGTCCGGCGTTCCATTCGCCTTTTGGTTTCTCTTTCATATCTTGACACCATGCTTCGCTGCCCACTTCTGAGCAGGCGGCGAGTGAGAATGCAGTAAACAATACCAAGGCTATTTTTTTCATGTTTGAGTTCCAAATGGATGCGATTTTTGTTCGGAGTGACTATACCGAAAATCACGGTCTCAGTGTTAATCCTATGCTAAAAATGGGCATCTAATGACAAATCACTCAGTGATGATCCTCACTCTTTTTTACTCCTCAGCTCACTAATCAACGATCAAAATCACATTACCTATTTGCGCATCGTGCAAATTATTTTTGCTACGCTAGGATTCATCGAAACGTTTCGATGAGATTTTCTTGAACGATTCAAGAGTGATAGAAAGGTGTCAAAAAGCGAAACATAAAGCCTAACGTGAAGGTATAACAATGAAAAAAAGTACCCTATTAAACTCAGAACTCTCTTACTTGGTGGCTACTTTAGGGCATACCGACGAAATCACAATTTGTGATGCAGGTTTGCCCATTCCTGATGAAGTGCAGCGTATTGATTTAGCATTAACTCACGGTATTCCCGGTTTTATTGACACGGTCCGCGTGATTCTTTCTGAATCTCAAATTGAAGGTGTGATCATTGCTGAAGAGTTTGCACAAGTAAGCCCTGAGCATCACAAAGCACTGCTTGCTGAGCTGAAAGCGGAAGAGGAGTTATGCGAGAAAGCGATTGCTGTCACTTACCTCTCTCATCAAGATTTTAAAGAGCGCACTATGCGCAGCCGCGCCGTGGTAAGAACAGGCGAATGTACGCCGTATGCGAATGTTATTTTTCAAGCAGGCGTCGTGTTTTAAGCCGCGATTGAGGATCCATTATGACTCAAGCAATTTTAGCGCTCAGTGAGATTGAAAAAGCGTTCCCCGGCGTGAAAGCGCTCGATAAAGCTAGCCTCAATGTTTACCCCGGCCGCGTGATGGCGTTGATGGGCGAAAACGGCGCGGGTAAATCAACCTTAATGAAAGTGTTGACGGGTATCTATTCATTGGATGCGGGTTCTATCACTTACCAAGGAAAACCAGCCGCCTTTAAAGGCCCACGAGATTCACAACAAGCGGGCATCAGCATTATTCACCAAGAGTTGAATTTGATTCCGGAATTAACTATTGCTGAAAACATTTTTCTAGGCAGAGAGATAACCGGTGCGATGGGGCGAATTTTATGGAATGAAATGTACCAAGCAGCCGACAAACTACTGGCTCGCTTAAATGTTAAACACAGCTCCAAGACCTTGTTGGGTGACTTAAGCCTTGGTGAGCAACAGATGGTTGAGATTGCAAAAGCGCTCTCATTTGAGTCGAAAGTGATCATCATGGATGAGCCGACGGATGCGCTGACGGATACCGAAACTGAATCGTTATTTAATGTGATTAACGAGCTGCGTGAACAAGGTTGCGGCATTGTTTATATCTCACATCGGTTGAAAGAAATTTTTGAAATTTGTGACGACATTACTGTGTTACGTGATGGCAAATTCATTGGCCAGTGCAAAGTGTCTGACACCAATGAAGATGGCCTGATTGAGATGATGGTCGGCCGGAAATTAGAAGAGCAGTACCCACGTATTGAGGTAAAGCACGGCGACACTTGCCTTGAAGTGATAGGCCTCACGGGTTCAGGTGTGCATGACATTAATTTTACGCTCAAACGAGGTGAAATCCTCGGTGTCTCGGGTTTGATGGGCGCAGGGCGCACTGAATTAATGAAAGTGATTTACGGCGCGCTGCCCAGTGAGCGAGGCGTGATTAACCTTGAGAACAAAACCATCAACCCAGTCAGCCCACAAGATGGCCTTGCAAACGGTATCGCGTATATTTCAGAAGATCGCAAAGGGGACGGTTTGGTTCTTGGCCTGTCGGTGAAAGAGAACATGTCACTGTGTGCGTTGAATAAATTTAGCAAAGGTGTACAGATTCAACACAGTGATGAAGTCATCGCAGTGGAAGATTTCATTCGCCTATTCAACATCAAAACGCCATCTCGTGATCAAATCATTGGCAATTTGTCCGGTGGCAATCAGCAAAAAGTAGCGATTGCCAAAGGGTTGATGACACGCCCTAAAGTCTTGATTTTGGATGAACCCACACGCGGTGTTGACGTGGGAGCCAAAAAAGAGATTTACCAATTGATTAACCAATTTAAAGCCGAAGGGATGAGTATTATTTTGGTTTCGTCAGAGATGCCAGAAGTGCTAGGGATGAGTGACCGAATTTTGGTGATGCATGAAGGTCGAATCAGCGGCGAATTCAGTGCCAAACAAGCCAACCAAGAGATTCTACTCGCCTGTGCGGTAGGCAAAAAGATCAATGAGGAAGCAGCATGAACAGTAACAGCATGAGTAATTCAACCCAAACTAACCGCAGAAAATGGATCAGTAAAGAGTGGCTCATTGAGCAAAAATCACTGATTGCTTTGCTTTTTTTAGTGGTCGTTGTCTCTTTTTTAAACCCCAATTTCTTCACGGTTGACAACATACTGAACATTTTGCGCCAAACCTCAGTCAACGCCATTATCGCTGTGGGGATGACCTTGGTTATTCTAACGGCAGGTATCGATTTGAGTGTTGGCTCGGTACTGGCGTTGTGCGGCGCTTTTGCTGCAACCATGATTGGTCTTGAGATTCCTGTCATTATCGCAGTCCCTACAGCGTTACTTGCTGGCGCGGCACTGGGTGCGATTAGCGGCATCATTATCGCCAAAGGTAAAGTGCAGGCGTTTATTGCCACCTTAGTCACTATGACCTTACTGCGTGGTGTGACCATGGTTTATACCGATGGGCGTCCAATTTCGACAGGTTTTACCGATACTGCAGATGCTTTTGCTTGGTTTGGTACAGGTTACGCGTTGGGTATTCCCGTTCCGGTGTGGATGATGGTGGTGGTCTTTGCTGCGGTTTGGTACTTACTCAACCATACACGTTTTGGCCGCTATGTTTACGCGCTAGGTGGCAATGAGTCTGCGACGCGATTGTCAGGCATTAATGTGGATCGCGTGAAAATTGGTGTGTACGCCATCTGCGGTCTATTGGCTGCGCTGGCTGGCATCATCGTCACGTCTCGCCTCTCTTCTGCGCAACCGACTGCTGGTATGGGTTATGAGCTGGATGCCATCGCTGCCGTCGTACTTGGTGGTACCAGCTTGATGGGTGGTAAAGGACGCATTATGGGCACGTTAATTGGGGCGCTGATCATCGGCTTTCTTAATAACGCGCTGAACCTGCTTGATGTCTCTTCTTACTACCAAATGATTGCGAAAGCCGTGGTTATTTTGCTCGCGGTACTCGTGGATAACAAAAATAAGTAACACGATAGAAAACCTCCGTTTTAAAGCGAGCCATATTAGCTTTAAAACGGCCCCTACAAAAAGGACTATAAAGATGAAAAAACTTGCAACTTTAATCTCTGCTGCTCTACTTTCCACCACTGTCTCTGTGGCTGCGCATGCGCAAGACACCATGGCGATTGTACTATCCACTCTGAACAACCCATTTTTTGTCACCATGAAAGATGGCGCAGAAGCGAAAGCGAAAGAGCTAGGCTACAACCTGATCGTCTTGGATTCACAAAATGATCCAAGCAAAGAGCTATCAAACGTAGAAGACTTAACCGTTCGTGGCGTTAAAGCGATTTTGATCAACCCAACCGATTCTGATGCCGTCTCTAACGCCATTCGTATGGCCAACCGCGCTAAAGTGCCAGTGCTGACACTGGATCGCGGTGCAAGCCGTGGTGATGTTGTGAGCCACATCGCTTCTGATAACGTAGTCGGTGGTGAAATGGCCGGTCACTTTATCGTCGAAAAAATCGGTGCAAAAGCCAAAGTCATTCAACTGGAAGGGATTGCCGGCACATCGGCCGCTCGTGAGCGTGGAGAAGGTTTCATGAACGCGGTGAAAGGCAGTGAAATGGAACTGCTTGCTAGCCAGCCTGCTGATTTTGACCGCACTAAAGGTTTGAATGTAATGGAAAACCTGCTAGCGGCAAACCCAGATGTTCAAGCCGTATTTGCCCAAAATGATGAAATGGCATTGGGTGCACTTCGCGCCGTTCAAGCATCAGGCAAAGAGGTGATGATCATCGGTTTTGATGGTACCGACGATGGTATCGCGGCGGTAGAACGCGGCCAACTTGCTGCGACTGTTGCTCAACAACCAGACATGATCGGTGCACTTGGCATTGAAACGGCCGATAAAATGCTAAAAGGCGAACAAGTGGATGAGTACATTCCGGTTCCTCTAAAAATCATCAGCAAATAATCTTTGCTGTAGGTAGCTCTTTACTGGCTCGTAGAGAGCTACCTCTTCTCTATAACCCCTCAGCCATTAATAACCAGTAATCAGGCTCGATAGGTTTGTTTTTTCAGGTGAAGCCACAAAAGCCAAACCTCTCCAGCTCTATTTCAAACATGTTCACTCATGAACAAAGGACAAATTATGAATCAGTTAGTGGTATTAGGTAGTGTTAACGCTGACCATGTTTTGCAAGTGCCTTCATTTCCTCGCCCGGGCGAGACGCTGCATGGTCGTCATTATCAAGTTATTCCCGGTGGTAAAGGGGCCAACCAAGCTGTAGCGGCCGCGCGATTAAAAGCGGACATTGGTTTTATTGCCTGCGTGGGTGACGACGCATTCGGTATCAATATTCGTGAGAATTTTAAGCTCGATGGTATCAACATTGCGGGAGTTAAAATGCAGCCCAATTGTCCGACGGGCATTGCGATGATCCAAGTCTCGGACAGCGGAGAAAACAGCATCTGTATTTCGGCAGAGGCGAATGACAAGCTGACGGCTGATGCCATTGAAGCGGATTTAGCCGCCATTGGTGCGGCCAAATATTTATTGATGCAATTAGAAACGCCAATCGATGGCATTATTAAAGCTGCGCAAATCGCCAAACAAAATCGTACCAATGTGATTTTAAACCCAGCGCCTGCCCGAGATCTGCCTGATACTCTGCTAGAATGTGTCGATGTGATCACACCAAACGAAACGGAAGCGCAGCGCTTAACGGGGATCACGGTTGATGATGATCACACGGCGCAATTGGCGGCCAATGAACTGCATAAAAAAGGGATTGAAATCGTCTTGATCACCTTAGGTGCAAAAGGCGTTTGGCTAAGCCAAAATGGGCGTGGTCAACTGATTGCTGGTTTTAAAGTCGATGTGACAGACACCACCGCGGCAGGTGATACGTTTAACGGTGCTTTGGTCACGGGTTTGTTGGAAGATATGCCTTTAGAATCAGCCATTAAATTTGCACATGCTGCGGCAGCCATTTCTGTTACCCGTTTTGGCGCGCAAACCTCAATACCCACCCGAGTAGAAGTGGACGCGTTTCTCGCTCAGCATCAATAGAATAGGAAAAACAGACATGGCGACAATGAAAGATATTGCAAGATTAGCCGGCGTATCCACGTCTACCGTCAGCCATGTCATTAATAAATCTCGCTATGTGAGCGATGAAATCGCTGAGCGTGTCAATAAAGCCGCGCAAGATCTGAACTATGCCCCGTCAGCATTGGCTCGCAGTCTCAAAATGAACCGAACGCGCACCATTGGTATGTTAGTGACCACTTCGACTAACCCCTTTTTTGGCGAAGTGGTCAAAGGGGTAGAGCGCAGTTGCTACCACAAAGGTTATAACCTTATTTTGTGTAATACCGAAGGGGATAGCCAGCGGATGCAAGCCTCTATCAACACGCTGCTGCAAAAGCGCGTTGATGGCTTACTTTTGATGTGCTCCACCTTAGAAGGTGAGCGGATTGACGTTTTTGAACGCTACCCAGATATCCCTGTCGTGGTGATGGATTGGGGCCCAATGCTCTTTCCTAGCGATAAAATACAAGATAACTCTTTGCGTGGTGGTTATATTGCGGCGAACTATTTGATTGAGTGCGGTCATAAAGAAATCGGTTGCATTACCGGGCCATTGATTCGACATCAAGCTCAAATGCGTTATGAAGGCTATAAGCGCGCTGTCTTGGAAGCAGGTTTGGACATTCACCCTAATTGGATTGTGGAATCCGATTTTGAATGTGAAGGTGGCTACGAAGCGTTCAATAAAATGTTAGCTAAAGGGCCATTGCCGAGTGCGATTTTTGTTTCTAATGACATGATGGCAATGGGTGTGATTAATGCAGCTAATGAAAAAGGGATCCGCATTCCTGAAGATCTTTCGCTGATGGGGTATGACGATATTCACATCGCCCGTTTTATGTCGCCAGCTCTAACCACTATTCATCAACCCAAATATCGTTTAGGTAAAGCGGCAGTTGACACCTTACTTGCCCGTTTAGAAAACGAAGCGCTCGAACCGCAAATTGTCCAATTAGAGCCGACTTTAGTGGTGCGTAAAAGCATCAAAATGATGAGCAAGTAGATGGAAAAATCCCTCTCTTTACTAAAGAGAGGGATGAGGCACTAATTACTGAGTCATCTTTTTCCAGAAATCAGCCCATTGCTGCGGTCGATTATAGAAATGGCTAACAGATACGGTTCGCCATTGCTCCTCTGCTTCATACACAATCGAGGGAAAACCAGAAAGCTGATATTGCGCCATTAAGCTTTGCGTCTGCTCTAACTGCTCTGGTAACTGAGCTTTGGCTTGCTCCATCGCTTGTAGCCATTGATTTGGCTCTAGGTCAAGCGATTGGGCTAACAGTGCCAATGTGTCAGTATCGGCCACAGGCAAACCTTGCTGGTAATGCGCTTGTTGAATGCTTTTGAGCATAACACTTGGCGATACACCGAGTAATTGTACTGCAATAATGGCTTGAGCAGTAACGTATGAGTCCAATATCACGGTTTCGCCACTTTTGATTTTGGCGATGTAACCTTCCCCAAATACGGCTCCTGTTTGCTGAGCAATGCGCTGATCAGCTTGCAGTACATGTTGGCGAAAACCATCTGAAAGAGGCGATCGCTCGATCATTCCACCCGGATGAAGGTGCAGTTTTACTCCGCTCATTTCATTCAGCTGCTGAATCAGAGAGGTTGCTCCGTAACACCAGCCACACATTGGGTCGAAAATATAGTGGACGTTTACCATTTCATCTCACCCATATGAACTTTGGCACCAATTTCTAAAGCCATTGGTAGGCCAGCATTAGGGTAAAGGTTTTGCATGGTTTGAATTAACTGAGCGCTGTCTTTGCTGTTTGCTTTGGCTTTAGCAAAATCCATAAGATATTGCTGTGCAAATTCAATTGAAGAAGCATCAAGCGCTGTGCCAGAAGTCATATGCCCCGGGATCACTACGTTTGGTTTGAGTGCTTTCATTTGATCAAGTTGTTGCGCCCAAGCTTGGCGGCTCGCATCACTTTGTGCATCGGCCATCCATAAATGAACATTTCCGTATACCGCGACGTTACCTAAAATCGCTTTATTGGCTGGTATCCATAAATAAGGACGATGCGCTAATGCTCCATCCGCATCGCGAATTTCAATAGTTTGCCCATCAATGGTTAAGGTTTTGCCATTATAAGCTGTTGGTAGTACTGGTTTTACAGGGGCATTTGCCCCCATTTTTGGAGCCCAAAATGCCAGTTTACCTTCGAGTTTTTCTGCAATCGTTGCACGTACGCCAGGAGTCGTCAGCACTTTCGCTTGTGGAAACATGTCATGCAGTACTTCAGCGCCAAAGTAGTAATCAGGGTCAGCTTGGCTAATAAAAATCGTGGTTAAGTTTTTGCCAGAGTCGAGTACTTTTGCTGCAATACGGAGTGCGTCGGCTTTAGTAAAGCCAGTGTCAACCACCATCGCTTCTGTTTCGCCATAAACCAAAGTGGAGTTGACATGGAAGCTATTGCCATCTGCATTGTAGACATCAAGTGTCAAAGGTTGTTGTGCTGCAAACGCGGTGCTGCTGATGAGTGTGGTTGCGGTAAGTAGAGTCAGTGTTTTCATGATTATTTATCCAAAGAGTATGTTATCGGTTCGGGAGCTATCATACGAATTAGACTTGTTCGGATATATAGCTAATAATTGACATCATTGTTTCTTAATTAGAACTAATCATGGACAAACTCACAGCAGCTCAGGTCTTTTTAGATATAGCGATTACCCAAAGTTTTACGGCGACAGCGGAACGGCTGGATATTTCTCGTCCTATGGTGACTCGGCATGTTGAAACCATGGAAACTTGGTTACAAGCTCGGTTATTGAACCGAACCACACGAAAAGTATCGCTCACATCAGCAGGAGTTCAATGCCTAGACGCGATAAAATTATGGGTCGAGCAAGCGCAGCAACTAGAACATCAGTTGATGGATCAACAGTCGTTATCTGGAAAAATCCGGATTGCGACCAGCATGTCGTTTGGCTTTTCTCAACTGATCCCGGCCGTTAAACCTTTTTTGAATACGCATCCAAATATCGAAATTGATATTGATGTACAGGATAAAACCGCAGATTTGATTGCAGAGCGAATTGATTTAGCGATCCGTATTGCGGCCGATCCCGATCCTTCTTTAATCGGGCGCCCTATCGCCCAATGTGATTCTGTATTGGTTGCCTCTCCTGAGTATCTAATGCGCTGTGAGCCAATACTCACACCAAGCGATCTCTCACAGCATCGTTGTCTTGGATACAAAAACTTTGAGCGACATATTTGGCATTTAAAACAAGATGATAAGCATCAATCGGTGGAGGTGCCATGCCAGCTAACTGCGAATGAAGCCACCACTTTGTTACATGCGGCTATCCATGGGATGGGCGTTGCTTTACAGCCGACTTATCTAGCCAAGGGTGCGTTAGAAAGGGGGGACTTACAGCAGGTGTTAGCGCATTGGCAACCGAAGAAAATGGACATTTACGCTTTATATCCTTCTCGGCGTCATTTATCACCCGCTGTCAGAGCTTTGATTGATCACTTAAAGGAGTATTTCGTGAATCATGATTGGCAAACGATATGCCTATAGATGAGGTAGAGAGGAGTGATAAGCAGAGCGTGTTGCCACACTCTGCTTATGGATTATGCTACTGCGCCTTGTTTCTGCGCTTGTTGCACTAATGCCTGACGTTGAGCTTCCATAGCAGATTGAACTTCATTTTCCCTATGAGTGTCTTCTTCCACAGCCTGTGGGACAAGTACATAGAACTTATTGATGGTCATCTTTGGATCTCATGTAGTTTTGGAAACAAAAAAATAGAGGATGTTAACCTAGTTAACATCCTCCATGACGGTCAAATTATAGGCGTAGATGAAGGGGCTTAGCTAGTCCTTTTTTCATCGTAAGCCGAATTTTTTATACGTCGTAAGTGGTAGACGCCGTATTTCCGCCTGTACCAGTCCAGTTTGTGTGGAAGAATTCACCACGTGGACGGTCAGTACGCTCATAAGTGTGAGCACCAAAGTAATCACGTTGGGCTTGCAGTAAATTAGCCGGTAAGCGAGCGGTGGTGTAGCCATCTAAGAAAGTGAGCGCGGAGGTCATACATGGCATTGGAATGCCGACTTCCATTGATTTGGCCGCTACTTTACGCCAAGCCGCTAGGCAGTTATCCAAAATGCCCTTGAAGTAGGCATCTGAACCTAAGAAGGCGATTTCTGGGTTAGCTTCGAACGCATCACGAATGTTGCTCAGGAATGCGGAGCGGATGATACAACCACCACGCCACATCAATGCCACGTTACCGTAGTTAAGATTCCAACCATTCTCGTTAGACGCTTGGCGCATTAGCATAAAGCCTTGTGCGTAAGAGATGATCTTAGACGCAAGTAGCGCTTGACGAAGTGCGTCAACCCACTCTTGTTTATCACCTTCGATCTGCATATTGCTCTTACCAAACAGCGCTTCGGCAGCAACGCGCTGATCTTTCAATGCTGAGAGGCAACGAGAGAAAACTGACTCAGTGATGAGCGTCAGCGGAATACCCATATCGAGTGCGTTAATGCCCGTCCATTTACCTGTGCCTTTTTGGCCAGCAGTATCGAGGATTTTCTCAACCAGAGCTTCACCATCTTCGTCTTTGTAGCCTAAGATATCAGCGGTGATTTCCACTAGGTAGCTATCGAGCTCGGTCTTGTTCCAATCAGCAAACACTTTTTGCATTTCATCATGGTTTAAACCCAAGCCGTCTTTCATAAACTGATAAGCTTCGGTAATTAGCTGCATATCGCCATATTCGATACCGTTGTGTACCATTTTAACGAAGTGGCCCGCGCCGTCGTTACCCACCCAATCACAGCAAGGTTCACCAGCTTCGGTTTTTGCTGAGATACCTTGGAAAATTGGCTTCACGGCTTCCCAAGCTTCAGGTGCGCCACCTGGCATGATAGATGGGCCAAAACGTGCCCCTTCTTCGCCGCCAGAAACGCCTGTACCGATAAAGTGAATACCTTTTTCACGCAGTGCTGCAACACGGCGGTTGGTGTCTGGGAAGTTCGTGTTACCACCATCGATAATGATGTCGCCTTTATCGAGTAGCGGAACCAGTTGGTCGATGAAATCATCCACGACTTGGCCCGCACGCACCATCAGCATCACTTTGCGAGGTGTCGCCAGTTTGTCGACTAACTCTTGCAGTGAATAAGCACCAACAATATTGGTGTCTTTCGCTGGACCTGCTAGGAACTCATCGACTTTTGCCGCGGTACGGTTGTGAGCTACCACTTTAAAACCGTGGTCGTTCATATTTAGGATAAGGTTTTGGCCCATCACTGCTAGGCCGATTACACCGATATCACCTTTCATTTATTTCTCTCCTTCACGCAATCTTTGTTGCGGCATCTGAATCTAAAAACCACTCTGTTTCGCCAGTTGTTGATTTAACTTTGGCAGCCGGATAAGGAAGATCCTCGGCTTTCGTGGTGTGAATTTCGTGTACGATCTCGGCTTTACCTGCGCCAAGAACGAGGTAACTAATGCGTTTTGCAGCTTCCAACACTTTCGCTGTTTTAGAGACACGAAGTTGGCCTGATTCCGGATGCGTTGCCACTAAAGATAAATTCTCATCCTCGTAGTCGGTCACATTAGGGAACAGGGATGCCGTATGGCCATCTGCGCCAACACCGAGCAAAATCCAATCAAAAACAGGAGTACCGTTGACGGATGGAATGACTTTTGCCATCTCATCGGCAAAGCGCTTAGCTTCGGTTTGTGGATCATCTTCGCCGCGAATACGGTGAATATTTTGAGGTGGAATGTTCACTTGGCTAAACAGTAGTGTATTGGCTTCACCAAAGTTGCTTTCGGCATCGTCAGGAGCAACACAGCGTTCATCACCCCACCAGAAATGCAGGTTTTGCCATGTAATCGCCTGTGCATAAGGTTCACTGGCCAATAATTTGAACAGCATTTTGGGTGTGCTGCCACCGGAAAGGGAGATATGAACCGGCTGACCTTGCTCGCTATAGCGTTGCATTTCATTGGCGAGCGTTTCAACCACCTGTTCTGGGGTTTGAAAAATTTTATGATTGATCATAATTCGCAGTAATCCGTATCGGTCAAGTTTTTACACGGGAAGCGCCACGCGCGGCCATCATTGTGTAGCAGCAAATCGGACTCTTTTGGTCCCCACGTGCCACAGGCATAGCCAAACAGCGATTGAGGGTCTTGTTTAAAATCCAAAATAGGTTGCACGAACTTCCAACACGCTTCTACGGCATCGGTACGCGCAAATAAAGTTGCATCACCGTTGAGCGCATCCAAAAGAAGTCGTTCATAAGCGGTCAACATCTTGGTTTCTTCCAGTGATGTGTAATGGAAGTTCATAGAGACTTCTTTGGCTTTAAAGCCCGCCCCCGGCTCCTTCAAACCAAAGCTCATTTGAATGCCTTCATCGGGCTGAATGCGGATGATGAGCTTGTTTTCAGGGGCATTTTGCCCAAAAACAGGGTGTGGCGTACGCTTAAAGTGAATGACCACTTCGGTGACGCGCGTTGGTAAACGTTTACCTGAACGCACATAAAATGGCACACCATTCCAGCGCCAGTTATTGATAAACATTTTCAAACCGACATAGGTTTCAGTGCGCGAATCTGCTGCCACACCATGTTCATCACGGTAACTGGGTAAAAACTGGCCACGAACTTCCGATTCCGTATATTGCCCCAGTACGAGGTTGTGGCGTAGGTCATCATCAGAAAGCGGTTGCAGGCTTTGCAGCACTTTATTGACTTCGTTACGAATTGAATCGGCATTAATGGCGGCTGGTGGTTCCATGCTAACCATAGCTAACACTTGCAGTAAATGGTTTTGGAACATATCACGCACCGCACCAGAACCGTCGTAATAGCCACCGCGTTCTTCGACGCCCAAAAATTCTGCGCCTGTAATTTCGACATAGTCAATGAAATTGCGGTTCCACAAAGGTTCGAACATCCCGTTAGCAAAACGGAAAACCAACAGGTTTTGTACCGTCTCTTTGCCTAAATAATGGTCGATACGGTAGATCTGGTGTTCTTGGAAATGGCGATGAATTTCGATATCAAGGCTTTGAGCCGATGCGAGGTCATAACCAAACGGTTTTTCGATGATCAAACGCTTCCAACCTTGCGCTTCGCTATTTAATCCATGCGCTGCGAGATTGGCCGGGATGACGCCATAAAGGCTCGGCGGCGTCGCGAGATAGAACAGAGTGTTGCGTTGCGTGAATTGGTATTGATCAGCCAAAGAGTCAAGACGCGTGGCGAGTTGCGCGTATTCTGCAACATCTGAAGTGTTGATCGCTTGATAATGCAAGTGCTCGCAAAAGGCGTCGAGAATATCTGGGACGGTCTTTTCCATTTCCTGAAGAGAGCGCTTTAATTTTTCACGGTATGACTCATCGCTGTATTGGGTTCGGCTGACACCCAGAATAGCAAAGGATTTCGGCAGTTGATCACTGGCGAACAAGTGATACAGAGCAGGTATAAGCTTGCGATAGGTTAAGTCGCCTGAAGCACCAAAAATCACAATACTGCTGTTTTCAGGTATTACCATCATCTTTCCCTTAAAAACGAGGTATTTAGCATGCGCCAACGGTAGCAGCGTCATGCAAAAATAGAAAATAGGCTCTAACTATAATGTCGATAGTTAAAACCAATGCGCTCCTCCAAAAGTGCAGAACGCAGTCTAGGGATCGCCCCTAGACTCGGGTGCGTATTGTCTACGACAATTTGACATACATCAACTATTGATAACGCAATCGATTAAATTCTCATGCCATCTCGACACATTTTCAGGGTGAGAGGTTAGGTTCTGCCTAAGTCTCATCCCCTGACCACAGCACGTTACTTATAGCGGCTGTGAATGATGCTAGGTGGTCAGTCTTATCCGGAATGGTAACTCTATGGTGATTATTCAGTTGAACAATGACAGTTTGACGACGGAACTTGAGCCTGTACTTGGTTATAACGTTTGAGTTGGTTGAAGTAGTGGTGCGCTTTTTGTACGTGTTCGAACTCCAACATCCAAGTCGCACTGCGCTGCGCTGAACAAAAAGCACCCATATGTTTGAGCAAGTCATCGCTTTGTTTGGTGAG
Source organism: Vibrio sp. B7 (assembly GCF_963888765.1). Lineage (NCBI taxonomy): Bacteria > Pseudomonadati > Pseudomonadota > Gammaproteobacteria > Vibrionales > Vibrionaceae > Vibrio > Vibrio sp. B7. The sequence continues at coordinate 154,430 of NZ_CAWPKR010000022.1, read as the reverse complement.
TACGTTGGCAAGGCGGTTAACCAAGGCGTTGGGCTCAATCGCAGTAAACTGCAGCAGAGCATAAGATTGATTTAAGACATCAAAGGCTTGTTTATGCTGGCCCAAGTGGTTGAAAATTTCAGATTGAGAAACAGCAGCATCACATAGCCCAGAGATCAAGCACACCAACTGGCAAGGTTTTGTATGTTCGCAGTTTAGCGCTGATTGAATATGGCTTGGTATATGATGCAGTACATCTTCAAACAAACAGTGTGCTTGTGGCCAATGCCCCTGCGCTAATAGTTGTTCAGCCTTGAGATAGCTTGTCCAGCACTGTTGTAAGTCCATACTCAATTCTCCAGAATGACGGCGTTCACTTATTTAAATGCAATTTATTATCAAATGCAAATAATTGTTATTTGCGATTTTAAGTGTGGTGATTGTTTATTATTTGTTCGGTTAAACGCGAATAAGGTGTAACTCGCTAAAATATAAATGAATTGCTTCTACACTTAGGTCAAACTACAACAAGAATCCAAAAGCTAAGGAGCGGAGTGATGGCGATTCAACGATTGAATGCAGAGCAGCTCTACCACGTTGCCCAGTTAGAAAAACTCCCTTGTAAATCAACTAAGGAGTTAGACCCAGTTGATGAGATTGTGGGGCAAGAACGGGCGCAAAAAGCGGTCGAATTTGCAATGTCGATCAAAGAGAAGGGTTACAACATCTACGCGATTGGCCGCAATGGGTTGGGCAAGCGTACGATGATTTTGCGCTATTTAAACCGCCATCAGCATGATGTCGAGGCGTTGTTTGATTGGTGTTATGTGGCCAATTTCAGCGATATTCGAACCCCAAAAGTGCTGAAGTTACCTTCGGGTATTGGGGTTAAACTCAAGCAAGACATTGAAAAGTTAATGAATAAGTTGGTCAATGCGATCCCGTTAGCTTTTGATAACGAGATTTACTTTGCTCGTGCCGATAAACTGAAAAATCAGATGGCACAAAAACAGCAAAGTGAATTGGATAGCATCAGTAAAGAAGCCAAAGATAAAGGTATTAGCTTAACCATCACCACTCAAGGCGACTATCAATTTGTTGCGATGAACGGTGAAGAGATGCACACCGAAGAGTCCTTTGACGCCTTGTCTAAAAAAGAGCAAGAGCACTTTAGCCATACCATTGATGAGCTAGAAATCAGCCTACGCAATATGGTACGTCAACTGACAGAATGGGAAGATTCCTACAGTGAGAAGATCAAAAAGCTCAATGATGAAGTAACGCTTGGCGTCATTACCCACTTTATTAAGCAGCTTAAGCAAGATTATTCTGGCTACCCAGACATCAAAACGTATCTCACGGAGTTACAAAAAGACATCGTCGATAATGCGGACATTTTCTTAGATGAAGACAGTGAGCAAGGCGAAGTCGCGACAGCTTCTTTAGATAAGCGTCTGCCGCGTCGCTACAAAGTCAATGTGCTGGTCAGCCAGCCTTCAGACAAGCTACCGATCGTGGTAGAAGAGAACCCGAACTACCACTCTCTATTTGGTTATATCGAAACGGCGACTTTTAAAGGCACAGTATTTACCGATTTTTCGTTAATTCGAGCGGGTAGTTTACATAAAGCCAATGGTGGTGTGCTGTTGATGGATGCGGTGAAAGTGCTTGAGCAGCCCTATGTTTGGGACGGTTTAAAGCGCGCGCTGCGTTCACGCCAAATGAGTTTTACCTCTTTGGAAAAAGAGGTCACGCTAACAGGGACGGTTTCACTTGACCCAGAGCCTATCCCGCTAAATGTGAAAATCATCCTATTTGGTGATTACCACACCTATCAGCTGCTGACTCATTACGATCCTGAATTTAGCGAATTGTTCCGAGTAACGGCCGATTTTGAAGATGAGATGAAACGTACGCCCGATACCGAGCTACATTACGCGCGTTTTATTTCTAGCATAGTGCACGACAACAATATGCTGCATTGCGACCGTAAAGCGATTGCACGCATCATTGAACACAGTTCACGTACAACGGGCGATCAAGGCAAACTGTCACTTCATTCGGCGCATATTGCCAATTTGTTACGCGAATCTAACTATGTGGCGAAGCAGGCAAATTCAAACATGATCCGCCAGAATCATGTCGAAGAGGCGCTCAGCAACCAAGAGATGCGTGTGAGCCGCCTGCAAGACAGTGTGATGGAGTCGTATGTTAACGGTACAACGCTAATCCAAACGCAAGGCATGGCGGTCGGGCAGGTGAATGCGCTGTCGGTATTGAGCACCAGCGATCATATGTTTGGTGCGCCAAACCGTATTACCGCCACCACTTCCTATGGCGATGGTGACATTATCGATATCGAGCGCAGTGTCGATCTGGGTGGCAGCATCCACTCTAAAGGTGTGATGATTTTATCCGCGTATCTCTCATCGGTATTTGGCCGTACGGCGCGCGTACCACTCACCACGACCATCACATTTGAGCAATCTTACGGTGGTGTGGATGGTGATAGTGCCAGCATGGCCGAATTCTGTGCGATTGTGTCTGCGTTTTCTAAACGGCCTAATCGCCAAGATATTGCGATCACAGGTTCGATGAACCAATTTGGTGAGTCGCAGCCGATTGGCGGTGTGAATGAGAAAATTGAAGGTTTCTTTGATGTGTGTGCAATCAAAGGGCGCACCAGCCAGCAAGGTGTCATCATTCCTCGTTCAAACATGCACAATCTGATGTTACGCGCTGACGTTGTTAAAGCGGTCGAGAAAGGGGAGTTCAATATCTGGGCTATTGAACATGTCACTGAAGCGGTTGAGCTCTTTACTGGCAAACCCGCAGGCGAAGCAACAGAAGATGGCAGCTACCCGGTTGATACCATCTTCGGTTTAGCACAAGCCAAACTGAATGCGCTTAGAAAATAACCTTATTGGACAGTGCATCACCAAGTTATAATCACGGTAAATGGCCACTCATCGAGTGGTCATTTTTTCACGGATCTAACAGCTATTGCCTCTGCTAAAGTCCCAGCATGGAGCCGTTACCATTGGCCGAGAAGCAAAAAGCGCAGCTCGCCTTCTTCAAACTATAAATCGACTACTATTTCCTAGTCTCAACCGCATAACTCGAAAGGTTATGCGGTTTTTTTATGAATCAAAGAATATCTAACCATCCGAAATAACTAGGTTTTTTGGGGTTAGCTGCTTTTTTTTATGATTCGATCCCCCCTGTATAAAAAACACTATCTTTATTAACATTATCTTCATATATTGACCCAATAAGAACTAGAAATGTGATGTTCATCGTGTGAACGCATGGTCAAGTGGCTGAAAGTAAGGAGTGTTTTTATGGCGAAAGAGGAAAGCTTATTTCGTTTAGAAAGGGTAAAAAGGTTTAATTTTTCAGTGTGGACGGTATTAACCGGAACATTGATTGCTCGTACCAGTTTTTTCATGGCATGGCCATTTTTGATCGTGTTTCTTTACCAAGATTATGGTGCATCGCCGATTGAAGTGGGTGGAATGCTGGCGACCTCTGCTGTTGTAGGAGCAATTACTGGGCTGTATTCAGGGTATCTTTCCGACAAATTTGGTCGCAAGTGGGTGATGGTTCTTGGCAGTGTGATGGCTGCATTTGCCTACAGTGGCATTGGTGTGGCTGATCAAATCTGGCAGTTTTACGTGCTTATCGTCCTTACTGGTTTAATGCGACCAATGATTGAAGCGCCGGGCAAAGCAGTGATTGGTGATAACTTGCCGAATTTGAAAGATCGCGAGCTGGCGCTCAACATCCGCTATTTCCTACTCAATCTAGGTGGTGCCATTGGGCCACTGCTTGGGATTACGTTTGGGCTTTCTCATCCACAAACACTCTTTTTCTTTACCGGCGGCACGTATTTATTGTTTGGCTTTTGGCTGCTGCTCGGTATTGAACGTAAAGGGCGCTACACCAAACCCGATCGCTCTGGTTTGCCTGATTTTTCTTCGACGCTAAGAGTGATCAGTAAAGATAATATTTTTGTGAAGTTGATGGTGGCGAACTTCATCATGATGTTCATCTATGGGCAGGTAGAATCGTCTATTCCACAAGTGATTGTACGCACCAGTGCCGCCGATGCAGCGCAAATTGTCGCAGGGTTAGTGCTGGTAAATACCATGACCATTATCATCTTCCAGTTCCCAATGTTGAAGTGGTTGGAAAACGTCCCGCTGTTTGTACGAACTCGGATCGGCATGTTATTGATGGGGCTTGCGCAACTCGGCTTTCTGTTTACCCCCGCAGATTTACCGATTGGTTGGGCGCTCGCTTGCTTTGTTTTGAGTATGGGCGAAGTCATTGCTTTTCCAACCTTAAACGTACAAATAGACCGCATGGCTCCCGCCCATTTGCGTGGTTCTTACTTTGGTGCCGCCGCGCTTTATTCGTTAGGTTTTGCGATTGCGCCACTGGTTGGGGGGGCGGTGATTGGATACCTCAATTCAAACTGGCTGTTTGGTCTTTGCTTTGTGCTGTGCTTAGTGATGATTTGGCTTTACTGGGTCGCAGAGCATCAGCCCGATACGGTCGAGCGTGAACCTATTACTCAAGCTTAATTTGTTCTTTTTGTAAGGCTCTCATCGAGAGCCTTAACATCGCTATTTTTTTATCGCTACGCCAACTTCCAGCTTATCTAGCCATTCCAAAAATCGTTGAACATCATCGCCCCGAAAAATAGCGCCATGTTGCGGACACATCATCTCAATATCCAGCTGGCTGACTCGCTCAATCCAATCACTTTTGGCGCGGTTAGATGGCATCCAACGTTGATGAAAATAAGTCATTTTTGGAATATGGCTTTGAAAATCTTCTACAAAAAAAGAGGCATTAGGGCTGTCGAGCGCGGCACCAATATCGCCAGACATCAATATTTTTGCATCAGGGTCGTAAACCGAAAAGTTACCAGAAGAGTGCATGTAATGTGCTGGGATAAAGTGCAGGTCGTGACCTGATAAGGACACTTTTCCACCTTCATCTTTGATGGGGGAGAATTGAATTGACTCCATACCAAAATGGCGGATAAACCCTTCCCACAACCAAGGTGAATGTAATGTTGCACTGGGCAGTGCTTTATCCCATAAACCGAGGGAAGAGATGATATCTGGATCTTGGTGAGAGGCAAAAAGATGCTTGATATGTTCAATCGGCACTTCTTTCACGACGCAACCGAGCATCGCCGAAAACAGTTCAATGCCACCGGGGTCTAGCAATATCGCTTGATCACGATTGACTATCATATATTGGTTGGTATCAATGATTTTTTCTGGTTTGTTTGGATCGCGAGCAAACATCACCCAGCGATGATGGCCGCGTTCAAATAGTATTTTTGATTGCATAGTTCACCTGAGAAAAGAGCGAGAATGTTTTGAGCGATAGCATGACGTGAGCTTGAATTTCTTTTGCCAGTTCAGCGACGTTATTCGCAATGCTTTGCAGTTGGGCTTGATATCGCTCATCTGCTTGAGAGGCTTCCACGCTCAGCATGATCGAGATGATTTGTGCAATGCGCAGGTTGTCGTACAAGGTTTGCAATAACTCGTGCAGGTTTTGAGCTTCAGAGTAGAAACTGTGACTGAGTTTGCTATATTCCTCTTGGTTTTGATGATGTACGACATCCAAACTGTGTAAATGCCGAGCGTTATGCGCTTGTATATACACATTTTCAAAACGTTCAAGCGCAGCGCGTGCACGAGTCCTTGCGGTTGCGAGTTGGCTGATACGCTGCGCCTTCAAGTTGATGGTGTGCGACGCCTCTAGCGTGACGCGGACTAAATCATCAATCGAATCAGTAATTGGCCGAAAACCTGCGGCACTTTCGCCCGCACGCAGAGCCAGAGCTCTGGCATTGCTGGCGACAAGCAGTAATTTTTTTGCAATGAGTACGCTTTGGTTTAGCTCTGCTGCCACTTCCGCCGCAATTACGAAAACCGGTTTGTTGTCCATAGTTATCGAAAATATTCATCAACTTAACGTTTGTTAACTATAGACCAGATTCATATTTTTGAGACTAGATTGCTCGTTTGGGCTCTGTGTTACCTAAACTCAATGGTTTTTCTGCTGCTCAACTTGCCGAAGTGCACGTTGGTACATCGCCCACGCGGCAAGGCCTGCGAGGATGTTACCGACCAACGCCCCGATAAACAGGCCATGCAGCGCCGCTATTTGAGCGCCAACCCATAAACAGGGTAAGAAGAACACAAACAGGCGCAGCGCGGAAATGGTTAAGGCGGTGTATGATTTTGCCAACGCATTAGAAACCGAGACCATTAACATGCAGATACCAAGCGGCCCTAAACTGATTGGAACGATCATTAAGTGCCAGTGCAAAATGGATTCGACACTTTGTTCGCTGGTCATCAGCGCTGCAAGGTGGCCGGATAATAGATAGGTCACTACGGCGATGATGAGCTGAAACCCAAGAATAAATTGGCACGCAACACGAACCAATTTTCGAATGTCTTGTAATTGGCCTGCGCCAAGCAAACGACCCACCATCGGTGGCATCGACATAGTTAATGCCAATATTGCGACCATCGCAAAAAACTCAAAACGAGATCCTAACGCCCATGCCGCGACAGCTGCGGTGCCGAAACTGGCCAATAGTTTGGTTGCCAGCATCGAAGAAAGCGGTGGAAGAAGCTGGCTTATCATGGCCGGCCCCATGATATGGCTGATAGAGTGAATACTTTTCCCTACATCCAAATCTGACCAATCAAACAGCATCCAGTGTCTTTTCGACACCTTGGGCGCAACCACGAATACACCAATCCCAAAGGCTAGAATGGTCGCCAGCGCTGCGCCTTCAATACCCAAATCAAAAGTGAAGATAAAAATAGGGTCTAAAATCAGGTTTAAAATGCTGGTGACCATCATCATAGTCCCCGGCAACATAGTATTACCATTGGCTCGACACAGGCTGTATAAAAAGTACAGCACCGCGCCCACCCAAGCACTGATTAACCAATAAATCCAGTAGCTGTCGACGATCTGATACACAGATTCAGGAGCGCTGAGTAGCGCTAAGATGGGATGACGCAGTAAATAGATAATCACTGAAAACAGAGCAACCCCAATGCTGCCAATAGCGACGACTAACCCTCCAAGCTGCTTCGCGTAGCGAATTTGGTTCGCACCCAATGCGCGAGCAATCACCGCTGTGGTCGCAATGCCAAGCCCAACCTGAAGGCCAATAATGATCATCTGAATGGGTAATGTAAACCCTTGCGCGGCAAGGGGTAACACGCCAAGTTGACCGATAAACGCACTATCGACCAGTTGGAAGCTCATTAGGGACAGCACACCAAACATCATCGGCCAAGTCATTTGCAAGAGTTGGCGCGTGAGTGAAGGTGGAGATAACGGGGTGGTGTTTGACATTGCTCGGCTCAACTATATGGGTAGAGGTTTTAATATGTGGCCTGTGCGGTGAAAAACAAGCTCAGAATGGTTTGTACGTTATGTGCGTTGAGTATGTTAACAGCTATACGTGAAGAGAGCGACGTTCATCCCCATCGAGTTGTTTCGTGCAATGACATGAAAATCATCATACTGATGAAATATTTCATAAAAACCTAACCGTCTGGTGAATACTTGAGCGTTAATCTCGTGATGAACTCGTCCTATTTCTATGAAATGAAACCGATTTCATTTCTGCTTTGTGAATCATTTTGCGTTTAATGTATTGATGGTGTTAATAAAAAATAACAATAACGCTCTTCCTCAGTTTCATCGCCAAAAGCAGTCGAGCGCGCTGTGAAGCGACACCTAATTTTCACTTGTTTCATTTTTTAAACTGACCACAGAACAAAAACAAACCAAGTGATTAATAGGACTTAACATGAAAAATTATAAGCTTCTACCTCTATCCCTAGCTGTGGCTGCCGTACTCTCTTCTGCTCCTTCTTTTGCCAATGATCCAATGCCAAATCCTGAGGTGTTGGATCAAGATCAACAACCACTGGTGCTGACACCAGATATAAACGTTCCCGCGGGTATCGTATTTTCTGGTTATGCTCGCTATGGCGCAGCCTACCAAAATGGCGATGTCAAACTGGTTGAAACCAATGGTCGTTTAAACGGTAACTCAACAGGCCGTTTAGGTAACGAAGGTAACGGTGGTGAGTTTCAATTTGGTAAAGGATTCGTCAGTGACAGCGGTGCTATTTGGGATGTGGTGGTGATGTTCAACCATTGGGGTGATGAGGTGGGTGTGCCTAAAGCTTACGCTGGCGGAACCAACATTTTTGAAAGCCAACCTGAACTTTACGTATGGGCTGGTCGAGACTTTCACCAACGTATTTCAACGAATTTGAACGACTATTTTTGGATGACGCATGATGGGCAAGGTGGTGGTTTCTACAACCTTAATCTAGGAGGCATTAAATTCGACGCCAGTGTCGTTAGTGCAACGGGGGCTTCTCCTAGCGATCATCCAGATGGTAATTACGCATTGACCACCAAAATCCACGGCATTCAATTTTCTGATACAACCAATCTCAGCATTTATGCTAACTACGGCTTTGATGACAATTCGGATCCAACTGCCAAAAAACTCAACGCGTTTCAAGTGGCGGGTGAATTGAAGTTTGGGGATGACCGTTTGGTGGTGCGTTATGCTGATAACGCCAAAGACAGTGTTTTTTGGAAAACGGAGAATCAATCAGCGTTGTTGGTGAGCTTTGATGGGAGTAAGGCGCTGGGAGACAATGCGGCGATCGAATACCTAGCGGCTTATCAAGCCTACGAAGATGGTGCATACAAACAGTATGACCGTACTAACTACAACGTGTTGGTTCGCCCGATGTATTTTTGGGATGAGACCAACTCAACGTGGTTAGAAGCTGGCTATGATGTTGTAGATTTTGACAACATTGACGCCACCAACTCTTCTTGGAAAGTGACACTATCGCAGAACATTTCGTTTGGTAAAGGTGCAGGCGCTCGACCAATGCTCCGTTTCTATGCCACTTTGGGTGATGCCGATAACGAAACTGTGATCGACAAAGACGGCCTATTTAAAGCCGCAAGTAACCCAGATACGGTAACGATTGGCGCGATGTGGGAAGCGTGGTGGTAACCCCATATTTGATCATTAACTGTCCATTCTTTTTTCACGGCTCGCTCGATGCCTGCCGTGGTTTTTAACCTCCAGCGATACACTTACGCTTTCGGGCCACATTAGTGGCCCTTTTTTATTTACGGTAATCGGCCACCATCTTTTTCTCTCTTCCGATTGCCATGAAACAGTTTCATGGCTGCCTGGGAAACTGCTGTGGCTTTCAATGTTTAGATAATTGTCATTTGTGTGCCTAGTTCGATGTGATTTCTCTCACGCTAAAGCGAGGGGATATCTTGAATACTAGCTCATGAAAGCGGTTTCTTGTTGGTTTTGTCAGTAATGTTGTGAGGCGAGAGTGGCGACAATTAAAGATGTGTCTGATCATGCAGGTGTATCGCAAGCGACGGTGTCGCGGGTGATTAATGGAACTAGCCGTGTTAGCCACGATAAAAAACTCAGAGTCGAAAAGGCGATTAAAGATCTTGGTTACCGCCCCAATTCTATTGCTCAAGCACTGGCCTCAAGCCGTACGGGAAGCATCGGCATCATAGTACCGGAATTAGGGGGCCCTTTTTATTCAAGCATTTTGCACAACATTGAAGAGCAATTGCGTAAGTTTGGCTACCACGTCGTCGTGACAGCAGGCTCGAACACAGAGCAAGGACAAAAAGAGTCGGTGCAATTTCTGCTAGGTCGCCGAGTCGATGCATTAATTCTCCATACTCAACATCTAACCGATGACTACTTGATTGAATTGGATCAACAAGGGGTTCATTTGGTGCTAGTGAACCGTTTTATTCCTGAAATGGCCAGCAGCTGTATTGACATTGATAACGAGATAGGTGGCTTTTTGGCAACACAGTATTTACTCAGTCAGGGTCATCAACGAATTGCTTGTATTACTGGGCCATTGGATAAATCTGATGCGCGAGGCCGTTTGCAAGGCTACCGAAAAGCGTTGGAAGAGGCTGGGCTTGACTATGAAGAAGCGCTCGTGTCTGAAGCTGGTTTTACCGAAGAATCCGGCGTCAAAGCGATGCGCAAATTACTGATGCGTCACTGTGAATTTAGCGCCGTATTTGCTTCAAACGATCATATGGCATTTGGTGCATTTGAAGAGTTGCGCCGTGTCGGGTTGCAAATACCACAACACATATCCTTGGTTGGATTTGACGATATTTTATTCGCGCGTTACCTCACCCCAGCGTTAACGACCGTGAATTTCCCTCTTGAACAGATGAGCTTAGAAGCGGTTCAGCTCGTTATTCAAAAGCTGCACAAAAACAAACGCGACGTGAACTTCAAATTATCCCCTTCGTTGGTGATACGAGACTCCGTCAAAAATTTACTCAACACCCTATAAACCTAACAATAAAGATATTAAGGATGAATCATGAAATTTAAGACCTTAGTGCTATCAAGCGCCGTGGCTTTAGGATTTTCTTCGCTTACATATGCTGCCGACCACACCATCCGTTTAGACGGTTTCCCCGACTTTGATAGCAGTTTGAAAGTCTTATTGCCGGACTTTGAACAAAAGAGTGGTATCAAGGTTGACTATTTAATGAATAACCACGGCGACCACCACACCAAGCTGACGACGAACCTTGCCACAGGATCCGGAGCGGGGGATGTGATTGTGGTTGATGTAGAGAAAATTGGTCCCTTTGTTGCCTCCGGTGGCTTAGTCAATTTGTCCGAAAAATATGGCGCGGACAAATTCCAAGACCATTTCGCACCTTATGCTTGGGCACAAGGCAAGGGTGGTGATGGCAATATGTATGGCATTCCTGTCGACCTTGGCCCTGGCGTGATGTACTACCGAACCGATGTGTTTGAAAAGGCGGGGATTGACATCAATCAAGCGATAAAAGATTGGGACTCCTACATCAAAGCCGGTGAAATATTGAAGAAACAAAACGTACAGCTGATTGCATCCGCCGCTGATGTAGCACAAGCGATCATTTTTACCACGGTTCCTGACGGCGAAGGATTGTATTTTGATAGTAAGGGGAATTCAGTCGTCACTTCCGAACGTTTTGTACATGCATTTGAAGTGGCAAAAACGATTCGTGAAAAAGGGCTAGATGGCCGAATTTTGGCATGGTCTAACGAATGGTATGAAGGTTTCCGTAACGGTACTTTTGCCACTCAGCTTTCTGGTGCGTGGTTACTCGGACATCTGAAAAACTGGATTGCGCCAGATACAGCAGGCAAATGGGCCGTATCAAACCTTCCTGATGGTATTTACGGCAGTTGGGGCGGTTCATTTCTCTCAATCCCTACTCAGTCAAAACATCAAGATGAAGCGTGGAAGCTGATTGAGTACATGACAACCAACCGTGATGTGCAGCTTAAAGCGTTCGAAACGATTGCCGCGTTCCCCTCTAATGTCACGACTTACGATGACCCAATGTTCAATGAAGAAATTGAATTTCTAGGTGGTCAAAAAGCGCGTTTGTTGTTTGCGAATGTGGCAAAAAACATCAAACCAGTCGCGCCTGCGAAAGGCGACCATGTGGCTCGTTCTATCATCTTAGAAAATGCACTGATGGAAGTGTTGGATGAAGGCAAAGACATCAAAGCCGCACTGAAAGATGCAGAACGTTTGATTCAGCGTCGTACCCGTAATATGCAATAGCACGGTCATCATTAAAAAGAACCGCCAGCGGTGCTGGTGGTTCACTAAGCGTAAGTTATAGAAGGCATGATGTTATGCCTAAGAGGTCGTTATTATGAATCACGTTACGAGCAACGCTGTGCAAGCGCCATCGGGTCGACGTTTTTTTTCTCACCTGAGTTTGAAAGCGCTTACACCGTACGGGTTTCTATTGCCGTTTTTGATTATTTTTTCTGTTTTTGGAGTTTTTCCTCTCCTGTTTTCTGTCTATCTCTCTTTTCATGCGTGGAACCCCGTCGAAGGGGTTGCCGCCATGAATTATGTGGGATTTGATAACTACCAAGTTGCACTGACCGACCCTTGGTTGTGGCGTTCATTAAGCAATACATTGTGGTTGGCGATAACCTCGGGCGTCGCTCAACATTTAGTGGCTATTCCAGTGGCCTATATTTTGGTTTCATTGGGCGATCGGCTGCGTCATTGGCTGACATCCGCTTATTTTTTGCCATTCATTACCTCAACGGTGGCGGCGTCGCTCATCTTCTTCAATATGTATTCACCCAATTCGGGCATCATCAACCAAAGCTTAATGGCTTTAGCTGATAGCAGTGTCTTTGGCTGGGCATTTTCTTGGCTTAATGAGTATCAACCTATCCGTTGGTTAGATGATGCCAACATGATCAAACCCTCGATTGCCATCATGGTTTTTTGGAAATACACCGGTTTTAACATCGTGTTGTACACCACAGGTTTAATGACCATTCCCAAAGAAATTTTAGAGGCCGCGCGGATGGATGGCGCTAACGCCTTTCGCCGTTTTTGGAATATCTCACTGCCGATGATTCGCCCTTTCGTTTTCTTTGCCGTCACCATGACGATCATTGGCAACTTACAACTGTTTGAAGAACCGTTTGTATTAACGCGCGGCACCGGAGGCGTAGGCCAAGCGGGCTTAACCATCTCAATGTATCTCTACAAAGTGGGTTGGGAGTGGCTAGAGATGGGCACGGCATCCGCTATTTCTTGGCTGCTGTTTGCGCTGATTGCAACTTGTACTGCGATTCAGTTTTTCTTCTTTGGTAAAAAAGGGTTGGGGGAGTAATAGCATGTCAATCCACGCTTTAAAACTCAGTGATCGCAGCATTGAACTCATCACTAAAGTAATGATGGCGCTACTGGCGGTTGTATTGATTGTCTCGGCGTTGATCACTGTTTTCCCATTTTTGTGGTCGGCGCTGCTGTCAACGCGCGATCGTACGGAAATCTTCGGTTCAGGCATCAGCTTTGCCATTGGGGATAGCTTAGCCATTAACTATGCAAAGCTGTTGCAGATTATGCCGTTTTGGCAGGCGATGTTTAACTCTATCTACATTGCCTTTTTAGGCACCACTATCTCACTGTTGTTTTGCAGTATGGGCGGTTACGCGTTTGCTGTGTTTCAGTTCAAAGGTAAGAACGCGCTATTTGGCATGTTGGTGGCTTCCATGATGATCCCACCCGTCTTGAGCTTGATCCCCTATTTTATGATCGTGAAATTTCTGGGTTTGATGGATAACCACATGGCGGTTTGGCTGCCGTTTACCACCACTCCATTTGGGATTTTTCTAATGCGCCAACACGTGATGGCCTCTATTCCTAAAGAGTTATTAGAAGCGGCCAAACTCGATGGCGCGGGAGAGTTTCGTACTTACTGGAGCGTTGTTTTGCCGTTGATGAAACCAGCGTTGGCAACACTGGCGATTGTACAGTTTGTCTTTTTCTGGAACAGCTTTATGAATCCGTTAGTGGTGCTCACATCGCCAGAAAACTACGTCATTACTCAGGCGTTACGTAGCGTGCAAGGCATTCCAAATACGCCTTGGGGTGCGGTGATGCTTGGCACCACCATTTCTATATTGCCGTTGGTGACTATCTATCTCTTTGCGTCCAAACAGATGATAAGCGGCTTAACATCCGGTGCAGTAAAAGGCTAATTGGCCTTTAATCCCTCATTTTAGTTACTCATGCTGGCGTGGTTTTGTTGAAAGAAGGCGCAGTGTGAAGGAGAAAAATTATGGCAAAAGTTGAATTTAAGAACATTAAGAAGTCGTTTGGTCATGTGGATGTTGTTAGGCATTTTGATTTCACGGTGAATGATGGTGAGTTTGTGGTATTTCTTGGCCCATCGGGTTGCGGAAAATCAACCACATTACGCATGCTGGCGGGTCTGGAGTCGATTACGGCCGGTGATATTTACGTTGGTGACAAGTGGATGAATAACGTAGATGCCAAAGATAGAGACTTAGCGATGGTGTTCCAAAGTTATGCGCTTTACCCACATATGAGCGTGTATGAAAACATCGCGTTTGCATTGAAGTTAAAAGGCATGCCAAAAACTGAAATCGATAAGGAAGTGCGTAAAGCGGCAAAAATGTTAGAGCTTGACCCGCTCCTTGAGCGTAAGCCTAAAGAGTTATCCGGCGGTCAACGCCAACGCGTGGCGATGGGGCGTGCCATGGTGCGTACGCCAAAAGTGTTCTTGTTTGATGAGCCACTTTCTAACTTAGATGCCAAACTTCGTGGTGTGATGCGCGAAGAGATCAAGCAGTTACATCGTCAGCTTAAAACCACCACTATTTATGTTACGCATGATCAAATTGAGGCCATGACGCTCGCTGATCGCATTGTGATCCTCAAAGATGGCTATGTTGCGCAAGTCGGTACGCCAACAGAGGTGTTTCAACGCCCGGCGAACAAATTTGTGGCGCAGTTTATTGGTAACCCTTCGATGAACATGCTTGATGCACAACTTATCCAGCAAGATGGTGAATGGCTTATCCAACTGGGTGACATCTTTATCCCGCTTCCCGAGCGATTTAAAGCGCATGCGTCTAAAAACCTCGCATTGCATGTCGGTATTCGCCCCACCGATATTCACTTACGCGCAGAACAAGTTAACCATGAACGCGTCTTGCCAATCGCCGTTACGCTCAAAGATAAAGAGTTGCTCGGTGCGAGTATTTTATTGAAAACCCATGTTGCAGGCCAGCCTTTGATGGTGGAAACCCAAGCGGCAGAGGTAGAGGTGACGAAGGTTACACTCTATCTCGACCTAGATGCGATTCATATTTTTGATGCGCTGAGTGAAAACTCATTGGCCAGTTTTTAATGGTGAACAAGACGATGACAATAATAAAGCAAGCCCCTTATTTCGACGTTTGGCCCAAAATAGAATCAGCAATCAAAGCTGACCCTGAAATTGAACAGCAAGTAGCAAGAATCATAGGGTTGATGACCTTAGAAGAAAAAATTGGCCAGATTATCCAACCAGAAATCCGCGATATTACGCCGCAAGAAATCATCGATTATAAGATTGGCACGGTACTTAATGGTGGTGGCTCTTGGCCAAACAGCAATAAACATGCACCAGCCAGTGAATGGGTAGCGAAAGCCGATGAATACTGGTTTGCCGCAGAAAAAGCTTATCAAGGTCGCCCATTTCATATTCCGTTTATGTGGGGGACTGACGCAGTACACGGCCACAATAACGTCTTTGGCGCAACCGTATTTCCGCACAATATTGGGTTGGGGTGCGCGCGCAATCCTGCTTTAATTCGCAAAATTGGCCGTATTACCGCGCTGGAAATCGCCGCGACGGGTATTGATTGGACCTTTGCACCAACCGTGGCCACCCCTCGTGATTTGCGTTGGGGGCGCTGTTATGAAGGTTACTCTGAAGACCCTGAAGTGACTTATGTTTATGCCAGCGAAATGGTCGCAGGTTTGCAAGGTGATGCCATTGACTTACAAGGTGAGCACCATGTGATCTCAAACGTCAAACATTGGGTGGGTGATGGCGGCACAGTGAATGGTGTTGATCGTGGCAGCAATACTTACAGTGAAGATCTGCTGCGTAACGTGCATGCCATGGGCTATTTCAGTGGCCTTAATGCCGGTGCGCAAGTGGTGATGTCTTCATTTAATTCGTGGGATAACCAAGCGAACTACGATCACGCACCGCACATTTCAGGTGATTACAACCTCAAAATTCATGGCAGTAAGTATCTACTCACTGATGTTTTGAAAGATCAAATGGGCTTTGATGGATTAGTTGTAACCGATTGGCATGGTCATTCTGAAGTCAGTAAATGTACCGATGGGAATGCGACTTACGCTATCAATGCGGGTAACGATATTTTAATGATCCCTATTCGTGAGCATTGGCAATCAGCCTATCGTCAAGCGGTGAGCGATGCCAAAAGTGGAGTACTGAGCCAGAGCCGAATTGATGATGCTGTGACGCGTATTTTACGGGTGAAAATGCGCGCGGGTTTATGGAAAAAACCGCATCCTTCAGCGCGAGCTTTGGCTGGTCAGCAGTCACTGATTGGTTGCTCTGAACATCGTGCTATCGCTCGCCAAGCCGTGCAGCAATCGATGGTACTGTTGAAAAATAACAAGGGTATTTTACCGCTCAAACGTGGGTGCAAGGTTGTGTTAACGGGCAGCGGCGCCAATGATTTGCAAAAGCAAGCGGGCGGGTGGAACCTCACTTGGCAAGGGGATGAAAATAACTTAGCCGATTTCCCCGGAGCCACCACAGTGAAAATGGCGTTAGAAGCCGAATTGGGCATAGATAATGTTTGCTACGATCCAGAATTAGCAGGTGATTGGCAAGCGGGTGATATTGCAGTTGTGGTGTTTGGTGAAGATCCTTATTCTGAAATGATGGGTGACATCAAAGCGTGGCAATCTTTGGAGTTTTCAACCTTGAAACGTCGCTACCGAGCAGATAGCGAAAAAATCAAAGCATTTCATAAGCGCGGCGTAAAAGTGGTATCGATTTTCTTTAGCGGTCGTCCACTGTTTGTCAATGAAGAAATATCCTTGTCTGATGCTTTTGTTGCGGCATTTTTACCCGGCAGCGAAGGACGTGGCATTACTGATGTTTTAGTGGCTAAAGAGAATGGTGAAGTTAATATCGACTTCACTGGTACCTTGTCATTCAGTTGGCCCAATAAAAAGCGCAGCACCTGTGTGAACCGTATTCCTCCTCATATTCCCAACTATGTCGTGCCTGAATGTGAGCAGTCTCCTGTTGGGGAACATGCTCCTTTATTTGAATACGGTTATGGGCTTAATTATGCTGAAAAAAAACAAACTCGAGATTTAGATGACCTTGATTTAGATATCGACTCAGAAGAAGCAAAATGGCAAGCAACACGTGCAGAGCATCTGTATGGCATTATGGCGACGATAGGCGATTATCAACTTAAAGTGTCGGATGCTGAACATTGGATGGGCGTGGATGTCTCACGCAACAACGTGATGAAACTCGGTGCTGTCCGAACTAAGCCGTATAACTACCAGCAGCAGCAAGACGCCGTTGAGGTAGAAATTCTGGGGGGTGGAGCAATGGTTTATGCGCAAACGGGGCTAGGGCAAGCGGAAGATTTCAGCCATTACGATAATGCGCATGGTGTGGTCAGTTTTGAGATTAAAGTGCTCAGAGCGGCAACAGAACCTGTTTATTTGTCACTGCAACGCGCCGTTGTTCCTGGGTGTTTGGGGGATATTGATAACGTGGTTAAAGTGGACGTCAGCCACTACTTTTCCACCATCAATGATAGCTTTACGCGCGTGAACATTGCTTGTTCACATTTCTCTGAGCAGGGATTAAGTTTTACTCATCTCGACACGCCCTTCTCATTATTTACTAATGGTGAGTGTCAATTTGTGATCGCCAATATATGTTGGGATACACAGTAAAAAGAAACGATAGACTCCTTCTCCGTGTGGAGAAGGAGTGCTTCTAAAGGGCCAAACATCGCCATGAGAAAATCAAAGAAAGCACCCACTGTTTATGATGTCGCTAAGCTTGCCGAGGTTTCGGCAAGCACTGTCTCTCGTTTTTTGAATCGCACAACTTACGTATCGGATGAAAAAAGCCAAAATATTGAACGTGCAATTAAAACCCTTGGCTACAAACCTAGTTACCCAACCAGTCATCTAGGCAATAAGCGTTCGATGACTATTGGTGTATTAGTGCAGCACGCAGAGAGCCCTCACACCAGTCGAATTCTGAATGACATGGAGAAGGTATTAATGACCCAAGGGTATTCACTGGTGATTGCCACAGGTCAGTGGCAGAAAAACTTGGAAGCACATGCACTGGAGTATCTTGCCAGAAGCAATGTCGATGGAATGATCATAGTGACAGGCAGTTTAAAAAGCGATCAAATCCTCAAATATGCTCAATCGATTCCCATCATTGCTGTCGGCCACCAAATTGTTAGTAATAATGTACGTTGCATTAATGTGGACAATGTACTCGGCGGTTATATTGCCACCTTGCACCTATTGCAATTAGGGCACGTGAACATTGCTCATATAAAAGGGCTCGCTAATCAGCCTGATTCAACCGCCCGTTTCACTGGCTACCAAAAAGCGCTTCGTGAAGCGGGAATTAAGCCTATGCCTAAACTCATTAAACAAGGTGACTTTAGCTCTGAATGTGGGTATGAAAAGACGGTTGAACTGTTGCAGTCGAAAGTCCATTTCTCGGCTATTTTTGCTGCTAATGATCAAACGGCTTATGGTGCCATTAAGGCGTTAACTGACCACGGTGTGCGAGTGCCAGATGATGTTTCAGTGATTGGTTTTGATGACTTACCTGTCTCTCAGTATTTCACTCCGGCCCTAACGACATTGCGTCAACCAATTGAAGAGATCGGTGCGGTGTGTGCGCATTCCATTCTCAACTTGCTCAGTGGTGAGAGGCACGATGCTAGGTTACCCCCTATCGATTTAATTGTGCGAGAGTCCACAAAGTCTATCTATCGTTAATAAAAAGCCCTCGTTAGAGGGCTGGTAGGGCATGAAATTATAACCGTCGGAATTGGCGAACTAATGTGCCTTGAGAGCTAAGGTTTACCACTAAATCCTCACATTCATCTCGTGTATCACTGGCCAAAATATTGGTCGCAACACAGACATCACTGATCGATTGAACACTTGAATTCATATCTTCAGTCACGCGTGCCATCTCTTCTACGGCGGTGGCAATTTGTTCATTTCTATCCGTAATATCAATCACTTGTGTAAGTAGCATATTGAGTTTATCGCCAGAGACATTAGCACTATTAACACATAATTTAGATAACTGTGCGCCTTCATGCATCGCATCGACAGCTTGGTGGGTGCTGGTTTGAATCAGCGCAATGACATTTTGGATCTCTTTAGTGGACTCATGGCTGCGTTGTGCCAAGGTGCGAACTTCGTCGGCAACGACCGCAAATCCACGGCCTTGCTCGCCAGCCCGAGCAGCTTCAATAGCGGCGTTAAGTGCAAGCAGGTTGGTTTGCTCAGCGACAGATTGGATCACAATTAACACTTGGCCAATGGTTTTTCCGTGGTCTGCCAATTGTGTGACAACCGATGAAGCGCTGTCTAGTTGGGTTGCGAGCTGTTGCATTGCATTCAATGTATCTTTTACCGAATCCATACCTTCTTCGGCGGCCAATTTTGCTTTCTCTGTTGCGTCTGATGCACTTTGTGCATTTTGTGCAATTTCATTCGCAGTAGAGTGCATTTCATTGATCGCGGCGGCAACTTGTTCCGTTTCTCGTGTTTGACCTTCTAAATTGGTCGCAGTTGTTTTGCAGTTTTTTGAAGATGAATTGGCAGCCTCACCAATTTGTTGGTTTGAATCTTGAATGCGTCCCACCATAGCATTGATCTCGGATTGGCGCATTTTTAACGCAAGTTTGATTTCAGAAATATCATCAATATGGTTGTTATACACCAATTCCATTAGTGGGTTATCAAATACTTTTCGTGCATCAGCACTGAGAGATTCTAAACGGCGAGTTAAATAATAACCGGCAACCATGGACAGTAATAACATCAATACTAAGCCTATTCCCGGAAGAAGAGTATCAGCCATAAAACTGATGCCTGCAATCGGGACTAAGGCGATGGCTAAACGTTGCCACAGGCGAGTCCGAGGCAGCTTTAACTGCCTGGGTGTTTTCCCTGCTTTAAACTGCGCGTAGATTTTTTCTGCGTTAGTGATGTGTTCTCGACTTGGACACAAACGTACCGACTGAAATTCAACGGTTTTGCCATTTTCGACTATCGGGGAAGCAAACGCATCAACCCAATAATGATCGCCATTTTTACATCTATTTTTGACGATACCCATCCAAGATTGGCCGCGTTTTAAGTGATCCCACATATCTTTAAATGCTTCTGCTGGCATGTCAGGGTGGCGCACCATATTGTGGGGCTGGTTTGTTAGTTCCTCTAATGAATAGCCTGCGACCTCACAAAATTCTTTACTAGCATATGTAATATTGCTGCTTGGGTTAGTGACCGATAATAAATTATAGCTAGGTGGAAACTTTACTTCTTTTTGTGTAACTGATTGATTGGTGCGCATGAGACGGTTCCCGAATTAAATAAGTAAAAAATGAATTAAGCCAAGTTTTTCTATCGTGTGATGAGAGTTTTATTTATTTTTATTTCCATTATTTATAGAATCGAATCGGTAAAAAGGCAATGGAACTCGTCATTATCGAATAGTCAATTGGTATCATTATTTTTAATGTGGATATATGGCCGAGTTATAACGGAAATATGACTTACGACTTGACCTTACGAGTAAGCTTGCCACAATGTGCGCATGCAATAACTGTAGGGAAAACAGTATGATATTTTATTCTTTTGGGCGGCTAAAACCCATCGCGTTACTCTTAACCTCTTTACTTTCATCAACCTCTTTCGCTGCTATCAGTGACGCGCCTGTGGTTGGCGGGCTGTTCAATTCGGCGCAAATATTGAAAAATCAAATGGCGTCGTCTTTAAGCTATTCAACGCGCTTTGCCCGTGATTCGACCTTATTTACCATTGCCGGGGTAACACTCGATAGCTATATCCTTATGTTGCCTTTAGATGCAAAAACAAAAGCTCGCGTTATTGCACAAATTTCTACCCCAACTTACGCCATCCCGCTGGGCTACTTTTTATATCAATATTATGATCGTTATACGGGGTTAGAAAATGATGATGTATTTAAACAGTATTTAAGTACTGTTTATGACGCAAAGGTTTTAAAGGGATTCGAGCATAGCCTCTACCATTATGGGGAAGAGGTGGTGAGTGAACAAAAAGAAAATATTAAAGATCAAGGGCATCATGAAGGGATTAAAGTGGATGCCCAATTTATTGCGGCCATGGTGACTGTGTATGATGCCTTGGTTGAAATTGGTGAGTGGCAACAGCTTGAGAGATTGCCGGATCACTATCAATATCTGACGTCAAGTGAACCCGATCGATTACTGATTAATAAAATCCAACCGATAGTGATCCAAATTATTAGTCAGGCTGCTAATGGGATGGATGAAGGAGAGATGAAGCAAGCCCTTTTTGGGGTATTAGAAGATGCAAAGCCAGAAAATACAGCACGTGTGAACAACAAAGCAGAGGCAATCACGGTTACTTTGATTGATTTTGTGCGTATGAACGTATTAAAAGGCTACCGCCAATTTGTCTATCAGCAAGAGCGTGAACAAGCACTAAATTCCTGGTTACAAAAAACATTTGATGATGATCCTCAAGCATTGATTGCGTTTCTCCGCTCTCAGCAACAACGTCGTATGGCAGTGCAGATCACCGTGGATGGTTTGCAACAAGGGCTGATCGAAGGTTTGGTTGACCCGAGTAAGCCATTTATCCGCAAAGCTCACCAAGATCACAACAATCGATTGAGCACGAAGCCCTCTTCAATGGAGGTGGTTCAACCTGAACATCAGCAACAAGTACGTTTCATGCAGATATTGGCTGAGCAGCCTTATCACGATCCACATTACTTGCCGTTTTTTAAACGCTTGTATCGTGATCATCGCGCTTCTATTACTCAAGTGGGCATTTCATCAACACCAACGATCAGTGTGCGTAATTTACCGATCATAAAAACAGGAGCTAAGGTGTCCGGCCAAGGTGGTACTGGCATACCCAATTTCCACTTTGTTGATCGCCCAACCGACCGAGCTTATTACTTTTTTGGTAATGATGCACTGCAGCTTGATCGCTTACTGGTTAAAAACCAAGTACAAACGATGTTTGATCGCCTCGCTTACCTCAACACCCTCAACTGCAATGCGCAATACGATTGGAATGCTCACACCACTTATGATGGTTTAGTGAATTTGGGGGCGGGTGAGGCACTACGTGATTTTGGTGAAAAGCGGTGTGTGCGTGAGCTGAAAGAGCGCGCGATTGTCGAACGTGAACTCCAACAGTTGCGAGCGACATTAGTTGAAGAGGTCACGCGCTATCAGCAGATAAGCAAGTGGGATTTTTATACTCGCTGGACTCGCCATCAAGTGCTTGCTCACCAGTTGAAACAACTTGCACAAAAAGAACTGAAAGGAATGCCCGACTATACGCTGATTTATAATCCATGGCCGGATCATTTTGCTCATTTTAGCGGCCCATTCAGCGATGAAGTCATCATGCCTACTGGGGAACTAAACCGCCTCGATTACTGGCTAGCGCAAATAGAAGCAACCTATCAAGACGCGGGAGTATATGACCGCACGTTATGGGGCATGGCTGGCGATCATGGTTTAGCTCCTGTTTATTTCTCCCTCAACCCAGAAAAACAGATCTTTGAGCCGCTAGCTTCACAACTGGGAATAAAACTCAACGTGAAGAAAATCTCATCGGATGAGGGAGAAGGGCCAAAAATGACGAATGCGATTAACGCGCCGTCAAACAAAGGGATTGATGTGGTCGTCGCTTCCACTGCGGGTGGAAATTTTATGATGGATTTCTTTAATGCAGAAGCTGGATGGGAAGTTCAACCGGTTTATCAAGAGCTGATCCGTTGGCAACCGATCCATTCTAAGCCAGGGCAGCAGGTTGATGTGATCGATGAAACCGTAGCGCGACTTGCTGAAAGCCTAGATTATTTAGTCGTGAGAGAAAAACCATGTGATTTAACAGGCTGTTCTGTACGGTTGATTGGCGAGCGGCAAGGTAAACGAGTGGATGAATGGATTGAAAAAAAGGGTGATAAACTGCGCTATTTTGCTAAATCGGAACAGCCATTGTTGCTTGGCGTTCAGCAGCTAAATGCTTATTTGTCGCCTCCTTCATCTGATGAGCTAGAACATTATGCACAACTCGTCGAACGTTGTGTTTATCACGCTAAAGCGAATCAAGCTGAGACGTGGTGCTCAAGTGCGCAGTGGCGAGAGTTAACACGTTTTACGCCCCGTCCAGATTCGGTTAATCAGCTCGCTGCTATTTATGAAGACGACCGTGCGGGCACCATTAACCTATTTCCTAAAGAGGGCGTTGGCTTTAATACTAAAGTTCCGGGGCGTCATGCGGGTGAAAGCTATCTAGAAAAAGATGCTTTTATCGGTTTTTGGGGGAGTCCAATTGGCAATCAAGCCACGCCGCTCGGTTCAGTCGAAAATGGCTCACTTGCGCCCACTCTTTATCACTATTTAACGGGAGACGAAGTTAAAGTTGGTGAATATGGTTGGGGTTATCCGTCGGTTCTTAAACAGTTGGATATTCGTTAGCGAGAGTTGGCCGTTATGACTGCCAATGAAATAAGTGAGCGTTAGGCTCTATTGAGTGAAGAACGTTCGCTTGTTTCATTGGCTTCGATTGCAGCCTTAAGTGGCTGGTTGATCAGCACGTTTAAACTTCAAACGATTTTTCACATCTCGGCTGCTCAGAATACGTTGGCTGTGGTCAATATCGAGCTTGGATTTTGCCAATCGATCATACAGCAGCACATTGACGCTCGCGGCCAAATTCATGCAACCAATCGTTGGGATGTATACAACCTCACTGGCTTGGTTAACTATCTCTTGTGGAATAGAACCATCTTCAGGGCCAAACACATACAGCGCTTTTTCCGGGTGAATAAACTCGGGCAGTGGTGTGGCCCCTTCTGCCAGTTCAACACAGACGATTTTCATCTCACTTGGCAAGTCCTGCGTGATCTCTACCATCGCGGTGAGCGGGATTTTACTTTGAATGTTTTTTGTGTCGGTTTGAAATTTCACTGCGCGATCATAACGCTCACCACTGTAGCGAACCGCGCACGCTTGGTAGCAACCTGCCGCGCGCATCACACCACCTACGTTGGTTGGGCTTTTAGGGTTACACAAACCAATGATCACTGACATTTCACGTTCCACAAAAAATCCTCTCACAATTTGGGGCGGGCAGTATAACGCTAAAATTTGCCTTGAAAGAAAAAATATCGATAAATCGTTCAATAGTTTTTATATTTTTCGTGACCTTTCTTGGAGTACTCAAACTGTCGTATTTCTTACATCAATATTTCATAGGGGGATGGCTTAATTTATTTTTTCACAGTTAAAGGATGAAAACGTGAAGATTATTAATAAAGTCATGCTATTTGGGTTGTCTCTTGCTGCTCATGCGGTATTGGCGGACACCGATATTTATTTAACCAATAACTCTGCGCTGCCGATGTCTATTACTGTGAAACAGACCGGATCTGATCAGTTGCAACAAGGCAGTGAATGGCAGCAACACAGTGAAACGTTAGGCCCGTGGGAAACCAAAATGGTGCTCAGCTTTAACCGCTGGCAAGGGGTGAAATCTGGCAAAACGTACCAATTTGAAACCATGGTGACTTTGCCGCAAGGGCAGGTTTTCTCTTTACAGCAGAAGATGGAAGGTCATTGGTATAACTCAAGCATTGAGCATGGGGTACAAGCACGAGATATTCCTCTTCAGTGGCAAAATGATCGTGCGGTTCACCGTTATTACTCAACGCAGTTGATTGAACGTCCAACCGAGCTTGCGTTTAAATCCGTCAGCACCACTCGTTACGACGATATTTATTACACCATTACGCCAACGAATACAGAAGAAACACCCGACGCTGAGACCTTAAAAGTGATGACCTATAACGTTTGGGCGTTACCTGTGATTGCTTCAAATATTGCCGAGCGTTTTGCTATCATCCCTCAGCATATCAAAGGATATGATGCCGTAATGCTGCAAGAAGTGTTTGCTGCGGGGCGTGATGCCTTTCTTCGAGAGCTGGCAAAAGAGTATCCGTACCAAACGAAGATGCTCGATAAGTCTGGGGTGAATATCCATGACGGCGGAGTGATGATCGTCAGCCGCTACCCAATTGTTAACCAAGGACAATATGTCTTCCCTGATTGCTCGGGAACTGACTGTTTTGCTGATAAAGGGGTGAATTATGCTGAAATCATCAAAAATGGTCAGGCTTATCATCTGTTTGCAACGCATACTGCCTCGTTTGATACCGATACCGCTCGCGATTATCGCCAACGTCAGTTCAGACAGATGCGCAGTTTTGCACAATCGTTCTCTATTCCCAGCACAGAAACGGTGATTTATGGCGGTGATTTTAACGTGAATAAACGTAAATTTGCCGATGACTATCAAAACATGCTCGCGAATCTTGCGTCAACCGAACCTAGCTACGCAGGCTATACCGAATCAACGTTTGATCCGCGCATCAATGATTTTGCAGGAGAACCCTTATCCGGTGGTGAAAACGTGGAGTACCTTGATTATGTGGTGGTAAGTCAAGAGTTTGCACAACCAAGCGAACAACAAAACCGCAATACTGTGCTGGTGCCAAGAACCACGGACGAGCGTTTATGGCAGCATTACAATTTATCGGATCACTTCCCGGTTAAAGCTGAGATCCGCTAGATGCGTTGGGTTAGGTTATTGATCTGCGTTGCCTTAGTCGGCAGCGCAAGTTATTGGTGGGTGAAGAGGGATGAATTTCCCACTATCCAAACACCCCCCAATAGAATTGAGGTTGCATTGCCGGGCACGGTGCGTTTGCCAGAGCAAAGTAGCGTTGCTTTGCTGGCTAATCGCGATCATCCAACCCATGAAGAGTGGACACTCGTTGGTGAAACGCTGCAAACAGAAATAGGCAAAGCGCTGAGAGAGAGAATAGAGCAGTTTTGGCAGCAGTGTCGTCAGCAAAATGTGTGTGCTGCGCGGCTACAACAACTACAAGTACAGTTGCCCCATGAACGCTATGAGCTGGTTGCACTCTACTGGCAAAAACAGGCGCAACGTGACGCGTTGCTTGGAATGGAACTCATCGGTGAGGATACGGAATTAGGTGACAAAATGGCTTATGTAAAATCGATTGATCAACAAGTATGGGGGCGACAAGCGGATATCTTGTTTGCTGATCAGTACGCTTATTATGATTTTGTACGGCAACCCAATGACTACGAAGGTATTGCTTCCGTAGAAGAGGCGTTGCAGAGCATCGAACAGCGGCTTACACAGCATCAATATCAATGGGATACCTTTTCATTAAACACAGGTAATGCACGCTATGAACAAGCGATTCGGCTGATCCCTCAACATTTATCGTTAGAACAGCGCTTAGAAGTACAACAAGGTTTGGCCGAACTTTACTTAAATGAACATGAGCGCAGTGAGGTGGCCCATCGCCAAATCGAGCAACAAGCGCAGGCTGCTCAAGTCATTGACTACCAGCAAGCGTTAGCGCAGTTAGAAAAGACGCTCTCAAACCAGAGAAAGACAGCCTATGCCACCCTTTCGACAGAAGAGTGGGTGCGCTACGCGGCAAAGCAGCGTTATGAGTTTAGAAAAGCATTTTTTGCTCGTTAGGATGAATAAGATAACCACAGCGCTCTTTATTCACTCGCCATGAACCGTTAAACTCACCAGCAAATAACTGACTTGGATTGATCATGGCAACCTTATCTCTACAAGAGCAAATGCTAAAAGCGGGTTTAGTTAACGCCAAAAAACTCAGCAAAGCGAAAAAGAGCTCTAAAAAATCGCGCGTGCAAGCACGTGAAGTGAAAGCGGCAGTAGAAGCGAATAAAGTCGAGCAACAAGAGCGCGACAAGGCACTAAATAAACAGCAAAAAGAGCAGTTGTTGAGCAAAGAAATTCGCGCTCAAGTAAAACAACTGATTGAGATGAATAAGCTGGATCTAAAACACGGTGAAATCAAATACAACTTTGTTGATGGTAAGTTGGTGAAGTCACTTTATGTCGATTCATTGGTTCGTGATCAACTGAGTAAAGGAATCCTGGCTATCGCGCGTTATGAAGATGGCTATGCTGTCATCCCGGGTGTGGTAGCGGATAAAATCTTCATGCGTGATGAAGAGAGCATTATCGAAAATAAAACTGCCGATGAATCTCTACCTGCTGAAGATGATCCGTACGCGGATTTCGTAGTCCCTGATGATTTGATGTGGTAATTCCTTCCGGCTCTCCTTCTCAATGGAGGAGGGCTCTCGTTCTCCCTTCCTACCTCTACTTTCCACTTAGCTTATTTCCCAATGGTTTCGGTACCAATAGACAGAGTTTGTTGACAATATTTGATAATCAAACTAAATTAAAATCAAATATTTTGATTGTCAAACAAAGTGAGTGGGATTTTGCAGTTTACTACCGAGCATCGTCATAACTTTATCGCTAGCGCAGACCAAAATGAGAAACGCACGTTTTACGTTCTTTTGCTCACGCTTGTCACCATGGTAGCGGAGATCATTTCTGGTACTATTTTCGGTTCGATGGCTTTACTTGCCGATGGTTGGCATATGGGTACTCATGCGGCTGCTTTCTGCATTACGCTGTTTGCTTACCGTTATGCCAGAAAGCATGCACACAGTGAAAAGTTCTCATTTGGTACCGGTAAAGTGAGTGTGTTGGGAGGCTACACCAGTGCGATTGCATTAGGTATTGTGGCGTTGCTGATGGTGGTGGAATCGGTTCATCGTTTATTCAATCCCGAAGCGATTCAATTTAATGAAGCGATTATTGTCGCCATCATTGGCTTGCTGGTGAATTTAGTGAGCATGCTATTGTTGCATGATAACCATCACCACCATCATGGTGACCATGACCATGACCATGACCATGACCATGACCATGACCATGACCATCACGATCACAATTTACGAGCTGCCTATTTGCATGTTCTTGCCGATGCCTTGACTTCTCTTTTGGCGATTGTGGCGCTCTTGTTTGGAAAATATTATGGCTGGAATTGGTTAGATTCTGTTGTAGGCATCGTCGGCGCTGCCGTGATTGCTAAGTGGACAATAGGCCTTATCAAGCAGACTAGCCCTATTTTATTAGATGAAAGCATCGAGCAACCCTATCGACGTTTAATTGAAGAAGAGCTAGCCGCATTTGCGGTGATTAAAGATCTCCATATTTGGAAAATCAGTGGTCATCACTACTCAGCTGCGATTATCTTAGAATCTCATGTTGATAAAACCGTGGCAGAATATAAACAAATATTGGCGAAGTTTGATAAAATCCACCACCTTACCCTTGAAGTTCACCCGATGGCATGATGAGTAATATCGAAAAACTGAATCAACAATTAACGGAATTTTACGACAAGATGTCCTCATGGGAGCAATCTGTGGTGCGAGACACTGGCTACTCCCTGGCGCAGATCCACACCATCGAGGTGTTAGGTATTCATGGCCCGATGAGAATGAAAGAGTTAGCGCAAAAACTCGGTATCACAACTGGTACGCTCACCGTTCAAATAGAGAAGTTAGTGAATGCCAAGTTGATTGAACGCGGCGCGCACCCGGATGACAGAAGATCGATTGTCGTGACTTTAACCGCGGAAGGTCAGAAAATTCATCGCCAGCATAATCAGTTGCATGTGGAGTTAGTGAAAGATCTGACGAGATACTTGGATGCAAACGAAGAAACAGTATTACTCAACAGCCTGCTAAAAATGAACCAAGAGTTTTAAACTATGACCAACCACTTGCGACTTGCAAGTGGTTGGTCAGCTAATTTTCTGTTTTATTCTACCTGTAATGTTACATCAGAAAAATTCGAGTATGCATCGATCATGATATGCAGATCCTCAGCATTTGGCTCTGCTAAGCATTGCTCATTACTTCCTGATTGGTAAGGCCGACAATCAAAGACTCTTTTGGTCGGTGGATTGCCTGAAAGGGTATAGAGATCGGCATCGCCTTGCCCAGAGGTTATCGAAATTTTCACCGCTGTTTGGCGTTCTGATGCAGGTAAAATGAATCGTTTTTGTTGGCCTTTGCTCAAGGTGATGCCAGTAATGCTTTGCCCACGTTGGATGACGCCATCTTGCGGAGGTGGAGTGCCTCCTTTTTTCCCTACGGGCAACTGGTTATCAAAGAATGGTGCAACCTGAGGCCAGATTTTGCTGATTTTGACCCCTTGGTTTTCACATCCCCCAAAGTGATGTAGTGCAATGACTTTATGGCTCTCAGAGGCCAATACAGGTGAACCAGAAGAGCCGCCAATAGTGTCACAAAAATACCCTGTGTCGGTATTGGCACCGCGACCATTGGTAGAGGCTATATCAATTTGGCACATGCCAGAGCCATTTTGATCGCTTTCTATCGCCAACTCTTTGGGGTTACCAGCGCCGTGTTGTGGAATATAAATACCCGTGCCGTAGCTGGGCTCTGAATTGTCTAAGCCTAAGTAACTAAATTGTCCTAGCTGCTCGAAATTAGCCACCGTGAATAATGTGTAGTCCAAGGTATAATCGGTGCTTAATAACTGATCGCCCATGACCTTTACTGTGGTATCCAAGCTACCGCCGCAAGTCGTGCGTTGGTAATTAAACCATACTTCAGTATTTTTTAGTTCAGAGGCTGTTGATACACAGTGGTTATTGGTGATCATGTGATTATTGGGCCCGACACGCCAAGCCGTGCATAAGCTACGGCCATCAATCAGTAGCCTTGCTACGGCGCTACTCCACGCCACTTTTTCAGGGTGTGAGTCGCTCCAACAAGCAACATCTTTTCTTTCATTGATGCCACAGGTTGAAAACAACCCAGAGTTATCAGCGGCTAGGTTCGGTTGTGATAACGTGGCACTTTCATTCCCTGCCATAAAATAGTCAATTGAGATCTGTGCTTGGTCAGGATGTTCACCGGTTTTCCATTCCACGATAACGCTATCCCCATTAATCGAGCGGGCAAATAAAGGCCCGTTCTCTGAACTGTCGTAGGTGATACTTTCATTGCTGTGTGGAGAGCGTAGTGTGACGCTTCCCCCTTTGCTGAGTTGAAACTTATCAAAGTGGACCTTAATAAAGCTGGCTCCCGGCGAATGGATTGGATAGTGAGTGGTTAGAGATTGGTGGGTTGTTAAAGAATGCGGATGGATTACTTTATCCGCAATGGTGGGGAGTGATTCTTTTTCTATTGAAGCAGTCGCTTGAGTAGAACTCAACACCACTGCTGCTATTAAGCCAAGTAGACGTATTGATAATTGCATTTTGATCTCCTCTATGTGGCAATAAATGCCTCATAAAGCATATGAGCCTATGAGAGTATTGGCTCAAAAATAGTCTCGATATGTGTGTAAACTTAATTGTGCGTAATATTGTCAATAGCAGTCCTCTCCAGTAGTCTCTCGATGATGGTAGAGGCATAGACTCAACAAAAAGTATCACTTTTCAATATTTAAAGCGTCAAAATGATACTTTCTGTCGGATGTTGTATGGGTGATGTTGCTAGACTTGTTCATGAACTTATTCATAGGAGAAAACAATGAACTCGACGATTTTTAGCTCGGCCATTGTCACCACGACGTTAACCACCAGCTTATTATTTACAGGGATGGCAAACGCTCTGCAACTCAGCAGCCGTGATATCCAAGAAGGTCACCCGATGGCAAAAACCTTTGAATTTTCAGGCTGGGGTTGTGCTGGGGAGAATCTTTCGCCGCACTTAATTTGGACTGATGCACCACAAGGAACCAAAAGCTTTGCTATTACGGTTTTTGATCCAGATGCTCCGACAGGAAGTGGCTTTTGGCATTGGATTGCGCTGGATATTCCAGCGACAGTGAGTGAGCTAGCGCGTGGGGTTGAAGTCAAAAAGCTCGGTGCAATAGAAACACGTATCGATTATGGCAGCGTTGGTTTTGGTGGTGCTTGTCCGCCAGAAGGGCACGGAATGCACCGTTACCAGTTTACGGTATGGGCTCTCCCGACGGAAAAACTCAATTTGGCGGCCGATGTATCACCTGCGGTGGTTGGTTTTACCCTCAATAGTTTGGCGTTAGAAAAAGCGACGCTGACCGCAACCTATACACGCTAATTCAGGGGGGAGTGATGAATCACCAATACCAAGTCACCACTTTTCGAGCCGCTCAGCAACAAAGGCTGAGAAATGTGAGGATTCACTCTCCAAGCTTGATTCAGATCCAATCTGGCAGTAAAAAACTGTTTCATAAGGAAGAGGCCATTAATCTATCGAGCACTTCGTTATTGTTGTGTGAGGCCTCAGCTTCGCTCAGTTTCGAAAATTTACCAGAACACGGTTACTTCTCTTCAAGGCTGTTCAGTTTCACCTACCGCCCTACCGAGGCGATGCTTGCGTTAAGCGCAAGTCATGATCGCCCAGTTATGTGGCCTGTGATTTCAACCAGCCCCTCACTGAAAAGTTCGCTCAATGCGCTCGCCTCGTTCGATCTTTCGTTAATCAGCCAAGAAACCCAAGCCTACCTACTGATGGTGTTATACCAACAATTGGCTGAGCAAAGTGCGCTGCATTGGCTCTTTGAGAGTAATTCTCTACCCTTTGAGCAGAAGCTGAGAAACTACCTCGCCCAGGCACCAGAAGAAGAACATCCACTTGAGCGGGTAGCAACGCACTTTGCCATGAGCCGCGCGACCTTAATTCGACGCTTAAAGCAACATGGCACCCGTTACCGTGAGGTTTTGGCTGAAGTGCGTGTGAATCACGCGCTGAACTTAATGCAAAGTGGCCAACGAAATATAGCGATATTGGCGCAGTGTTGCGGCTACCAATCGGAACAGCGATTTAATCAACGTTTTCGCAGTCAGTTTGGTTTAAGCCCCAAAGCGTATTTACAAACTCTTGTTATACGAGGTAAAGATACGCCAGATAAAGAGACAAAAAAACAGCCCATTCTATCCAATGAGCTATTTTAAGATTGAGGGTAGATCAAAGCGGTTTAGACACTTCATCAACCAAATACAAAATGGATTGATATGGAATACCGCTGTGGTGTGATAGGCCAATTTCACAGGTACGGCTATTACTGAATCCGCGTTCGCAGTGAGCAGGGACTTGCTCTTTGAGCGGATGAACGGCCGCAGCATTCAGTTCTGGCGTGGTAAAGCCTTTATCGCCCGCCCAGCCGCAGCATTGAATATGCTCTGGCACAATCACTGTGCTGACGCAGGTTTGGGTCAATTTGAGCATGTCGGCTTCCAACCCCATTTTGCGCGCACTACAGGTGATATGCAGCATCACAGTTTCTTCTTTGGCTTTGATCGCTAAAGAATCCAGCAGATACTTATTGACAAAACCGACGGGTTCTAAGATCTCCAGTGGTTTGGTAAATTGTTCAATACTGCGTTTTGCACACGGGCTGGTATCCATCAATACCGGATATTGCCCTTGTTGGCTAGCTTGCCATAACGCGGCTTCTAACTGCTGCGCTTTGGACTGTGCAAGCTCATTCATTCCCTTGCTGTCATAGGGCATGCCACAACATTGGCTGTTGAGCTCGTTAGGTAGAATCACCTCATATCCTGCTTTGTTAAGCAGCGATAAGGTCACTTCGGTTAATGGCCGCTGATCGCCCGCGCTGTTTTGTTGGCCCATATTTCGGCTCGCACAAGAGGGTAGATAGACGACTTTTTTCTCACGGCGCGGCAGGTTTTCTACTGCAATGGTTAAGTTCTGATGATTGGCTTGCGGCAGTTGTGGATACCAAATAGGCGTTTTGCCTTTGCTGAGTTTACGCAAGCCGTTGGTTGCGCCGCCGACTAACTTGTCGCCCAGCCATTTGCTCGCCAATTGGTTGGCACTGAGGCCGATTTTAGCCACGGCTGTGGTGGCGGCAAAGTGATCCGCTGTCCATGTAGCAATGGGGATGAATTTTTGGTATTTCGCGGTGCGCAGCTTTTTCACTAAATCGCCAGTGTTGATGCCAACAGGGCAGCGCTCAGCGCATAAGCCAGTTGCGGCGCAGGTGTCTAATCCTTGGTATTCAAAGACTTTTTCAAGCTCAGAAGCTTCTACCGTTTCACCTTGCGCGCGTCGACGTTGTAGCTCGCGGTACAAGACGATTCGTTGACGGGGCGAGAGTGATAGTGTGCGAGATGGACAAACAGGTTCGCAAAACCCGCATTCGATGCAGCGATCGACCAAGGCATCGGCCGCTGGCATCGGCTTTAGGTTAGCTAGGTGAGAACGCGGATCATCGTTGATTATAACGCCGGGGTTGAGCAAGCCTTGTGGATCAAACAGTGTTTTGATTTGTTGCATTAAGGCGTAACCGTCTTTGCCCCATTCCAATTCCACATACGGTGCCATGTTGCGGCCCGTGCCGTGCTCGGCTTTGAGTGAGCCTTGATATTTCACTGCCACTAGTTCGGCCACTTCATCCATAAATGCGCCGTAGCGGTCGATTTCACTTTGGCTATCAAAGCCTTGTGTAAAGACAAAATGCAAGTTGCCTTCCAGAGCGTGGCCGAAGATGATGGCTTCGTGATAGTGGTAGTGATCAAACAAAGCCTGCAAGTCGCGCACACCATTAGCAAGGCTTTCTACCGGAAACGCCACATCTTCAATGATGACGGTTGTCCCTACTTCGCGCACTGCGCCCACGGCAGGGAACATCCCTTTGCGAATACCCCATAAGGTTGCCACCGTTTTGGCATCGGAGGTGAATGGTACGGATTCGATGATCTGGTAGTCGCTTAGTGCTACCATCACGGCGCTGCATTGTGAGTGAAGTGTTGCGTGATCGCTGGCGTGAGACTCAATTAGCAGCGCCGCGGCTTCTAGATCCAATTGCGCAATAAACGCGGGCATGCCAGCTCTGTCAGCGACAGAGCGCATCGCGCGTCCATCCATCATTTCGACTGCCGCAACTGGGGTTTTGGACAGGGTCGTAACCGCTTGGCTAGCCTGCTCAATATCAGCAAAGACAAGCAGCGCCGAGGCTTTGTGCGCGTGCTCAATGACGGTGTTGTAGGTGATGTCGGCAATAAAACCGAGTGTGCCTTCCGACCCAATCATCAAATGTTCAATGATTTCAATCGGATCAGAGTAATCAACGAGAGCATTTAGGGCGTAGCCAGTGGTGTTTTTTAGGCGATATTTGTGGTGAATAAGCTTTGATAGTGTGTGATTTTGCGCCGTTTGTGCATGAAGTTGAGCAATACCTTCAATCAATTCGGGTTTAGCGATTTTGAATGCAGCGATACTTTCTGGGTTTGCGGTGTCGAGCACGGAACCGTCTGCGAAGACGATCTTCATACTATCGACAGTGCGGTAAGAGTTTTGCGCGGTGCCGCAGCACATACCACTGGCGTTATTGGCGGCGATTCCACCAATTTTGCAGGTGTTAATTGAGGCTGGATCTGGGCCGATTTTGCGTTGAAAAGGGGCAAGGTATTTGTTGGCATCGGCTCCGATGACCCCCGGTTGTAGGGTGATTTTTTTGCCCTCATCGTGAATGCGATGGCCTCGCCAGTCATCGGTTAAGGCGATCAAAACCGAATCAGAAACTGCCTGACCAGATAAACTGGTGCCAGCGGCGCGAAACGTGCAGTGAACGCCAAGCTCGCGGCAGCTTTTAATGGCAAAAATGACCTCAT
Source organism: Vibrio sp. B7 (assembly GCF_963888765.1). NCBI lineage: Bacteria > Pseudomonadati > Pseudomonadota > Gammaproteobacteria > Vibrionales > Vibrionaceae > Vibrio > Vibrio sp. B7. The sequence continues at coordinate 120,056 of NZ_CAWPKR010000022.1, read as the reverse complement.
CAAGGCTTTGCAAGCGCAGCACAATTTTCGGCACCAAGCGATAGAAACTGGCATCAGTGCCATAAGCAAGGCGTTTTGCCTGCTGCGTGATGATGCGCTCAGGGTCGATGCGCGTAGCGAGTTGCGTTTCCAGTTGACGATAGGTGGCGTCTGAAAGAGTGCTGGCCATCATTGTTTCCCATTTTAAATTGAGGTTGTGGATAGGTTAACGTGCGGCTACCGTTGGTTTGTCATCATGAGATTAAAGTTTGACTAACGAGTCTCGTGACAAATCGGCAATGGTTTTCGCTCCGGTTAAGGTCATGGCAACGCGCATCTCTTTTTCATATAAATCGAGCAAATTTTCAACGCCGCTTTGACCTTGCGCCGCCAATGCATAAACAAACGAGCGACCCAGCAGCGTACAGTCCGCGCCCAGTGCCAGCATGCGTATCACATCAAGCCCAGTGCGAATCCCCGAATCGACCAGAATTTTCAGGTCGCCCTTCACCGCATCAGCAATTGCAGGTAAGGCTTTGGCGGTTGACAACACTCCATCAAGCTGGCGACCACCGTGGTTGGATACGATAATGCCATCAGCGCCAAAGCGCACCGCGTCTTTGGCATCTTCTGTATCTAGAATGCCTTTAATGATCATCGGGCCGTCCCAAAAGTCGCGGATCCACTCTAAATCTTTCCATGAAATGGAAGGATCAAAATTCTCACCAAGCCAACCAATGTAGTCTTCCAATTTAGTCGGCGTGCCACGGTAGGCAGAAATATTGCCTAAATCGTGTGGCTTGCCGAGCAAGCCGACATCCCACGCCCAGCTTGGGTGTTTCATCGCTTGAAACACTCGGCGCATCGCCGCATTAGGGCCGCTCATGCCAGAATGCATATCGCGGTAACGCGCGCCGGGAACGGGCATATCCACGGTAAACACGAGGTTTTTTACCCCCGCGGCTTTGGCGCGCTCCAACACATTTTTCATAAAGCCGCGATCTTTAAGCACGTAGAGTTGAAACCAAATTGGTCGAGCCAGCGCCGCTGATACTTCTTCGATCGGGCAAACCGATACGGTGGACAGTGTAAAAGGAATGCCTTTATTTTCAGCCGCGCGCGCTGCTTGCACTTCGCCGCGCCGCGCGTACATACCAGTTAAGCCAACAGGGGCAAGTGCAATCGGCATTGCAAGCTGTTCGCCAAACAGTTGTGTTTCTAAACTGAGCTCTGACATGTCATTAAGCACGCGTTGGCGCAGTGCGATGTCGGCTAAATCCGCGGTATTGCGTGTGAGCGTGTGCTCACCGTATGAGCCACCATCAATATAATGAAACAGAAAAGGAGGCAATTTCGCTTTCGCGGCAGCGCGATAGTCGGTGGAGGTTGAAATAATCATAGATTGAATCCTAATTTGTACAGAGCCGCCGCCTAGCGAGCTCTGCATTTATTACACAAGATTAATGGTTATAAAAACCAAGTTGATACCAAATCACATCACCAAACTTAGGGTTGCTGGGTCATTAGTACGTCGGTCATATTAAAGCCGTAAATCACCACTAAACCGATAAGGCCAGTCATCACAAGGTAGTAGAAAGTTGGGATAATGGTTTTGCGCAGCGTAGTTCCTTCTTGGCCCAATAAACCGACCGTTGCTGATGCCGCGACGACGTTGTGAATCGCAATCATATTGCCCGCCGCTGCGCCAACAGCTTGTAGCGCAATGATCATCACACTGGAGATAGAGAGTGTTTGCGCCACTTCAAACTGGAACTGGCTAAACATCATGTTCGACACCGTATTTGAGCCTGCGATGAACGCCCCAAGTGCACCAACGGTGGCACTTAATGCAGGGAAGGCATCACCGACTAAACCCGCGGCAAAATTGGCGGTAGTGACAGGCATGCTCGCAAGCTCTGCGCCATTGACGCCAGAGTTAATAAAAATGCGCACCATAGGGATAGTAAATACCAACACAAAGCCCGCACCGATCAGCGTTTTGCTTGATTCACCGAATGCTTTGATGAGTGGTGTCGCACTGCGTGACTGCAATATTACTGCCAGTAACGCGACAAAAACCAAGATGCCACCGGGAAGATAAAGCGGTTGAATGGCCGTGCTGACGCCCGTTTCAGCCAGAATGTTGTTAAAGGATAGGCTCACTCCAGCCAGTAGTGACTTAAATTCGCTGCTCACACGGCTTGCCACAAGGATAACCGCGAGCAGAACATAGGGAGTCCAAGCCAATGCAAGGCCCATCGGTTTAGCTTTGATCTCCTCAATATCAATTTTTAATGAGCCTAGCCACTCTGCGGGCCACGATTTCTCTTCTGGAAAATCCCATTGTGATTTGGGTACTAAAAAGCCTTTTTTCGCGGCCGTGACAACCAGTGCCAAGCTGATCAAGCCACCGATTAATGAGGGAAATTCTGGGCCAAGAAAGACGCCCGTTAGCGCGTAAGGCACAGTAAAAGCCAAGCCAGAGAAAATCGCAAAAGGCAAAATATCTAACCCTTCGGTCCAGCTTTTGTTTTTACCGAAAAAGCGCGTCAACATCATCGCCATTAATACTGGCATCAATGTACCGACTATCGCATGGGTGATGGCGACACTGGCGGTGGTTTGCTGTAAATACACATCCCAACTTGAACCGTTGCTGATCAGCGTTTCGGTGATGTTGTGCGTATCTAACCCCTTGTTTACCCCAACAATAATGGGTGTGCCCACTGCGCCGAAAGAGACAGGAGTGGATTGGATCATCATCCCCATCAATACGGCAGCCAACGCAGGAAAACCAATCGCAACCAGCAACGGAGCCGCGATAGCTGCCGGTGTACCAAAACCAGAAGCGCCTTCAATAAAAGAGCCAAAACACCACGCAATGATAATGGCTTGCACACGGCGATCAGCCGAAACATCCGTAAAACCGTTACGAATGGTGGTGATAGCACCAGTGTGTTTTAAGGTGTTGAGTAGGAAGATTGCGCCAAACACAATCCAGAGTACGGAAATCGTGATACCGAACCCTTGCAAAACAGAAGCGAGCACGCGGTTTGCCGACATATCCCAAAATGTGAGGGCGATGGCCACAGTTAATGCAAAGGCCACGGGCATCGCCTTTTTCGCAGGCCAGTTGAGCCCGACTAAAAGAATCGCTGCTACCACAATGGGGGAGAAGGCCACTAGTGCCAGTAAGGTTTCGTTCATTGGATACTTCCTCGTAAAGTGTGCTCTTCGTACTAACTCTAAATAGTAGGATAGTTGAAGAGCAGACATCCTGTAGGGGCTACAGACCTTTCGGCCACGTCGGGTAGCTAAATTATTATATTTGTGATGTTTTTGTTAATTTGGGGTAAATTTACTCCTTTATTTTTTATGGATATAGGGAAATAATGAAAATAATTAATTCCAAAATTGACATAATAAAATGCGAGCAGACGACCTAATATTGTTTTCACAAGTGATGGAACTGGGAAGTTTTAGTAAAGTAGCAGAACAGAATAGCCTTACAAATTCGGTAGTTAGTAAAAGAATGGCGCGTTTAGAAGAAGAGTTAGGAGTGCAGCTATTATATCGAACTACGCGTAAATTAACCCTGACCGAAGCAGGCAAGGCACTGTTACAGGGTGCGAAAAATGTGAAGCTTGCCACTCAAGAAGCCGTCGATGCGGTGGCTGGGTTTGGTGAAAATGTCAGCGGCCACATCAAAATGTCGGTACCCACCATATCAGGCGATCTAATATTGGCCGACGCGGTTGCGGAATTTTGTAATTTACACCCCGGCTTAACGGTGGACATGTCGCTTGATAACCGTTTTGTTGATTTAGTGGAAGGAGGTTTTGACCTAGTGATCCGCACTGGTTATTTGGAAGATTCAAGCTTAATTGCGCGGCATATTTTAGACTCACAGTGGGTTGTGTGCGCTTCTCCCTCTTATATTGCGAAAAATGGAAAACCGTTAAAACCGGAAGATTTAGTCAACCACAACTGCTTTCAATACGCCTACCAAACCACAGGCGCGAGCGAGTGGGAATTTAAAGGCCGCAAAGGAAACTACATTGTCACAGTCTCGGGTTGCTTTTCTACGGATAACGCCACGGCATTGAGAAAAGCGGCTTTAGGCGGCCACGGCATTGCTTATGTACCGCGCTGTTTGGTTTATCATGATTTTCGTAACGGCCAGCTAGTGGATATTTTCCCGGAACAAGTGGGCAAAAAATTGGGTATATACGCCGTGTATCCCTTTACTCGCCAACCCCCGAATAAAGTCCGCTTGCTGATAGAGCACATCCGCGCCCGCTATTTGACTATTTCACACTATTTTTGAGTGTCGACTTATGTAAAGCATGCCTTCAGTTTATTTTGTAAAGGATGTCTTCGGTCTGTATACCGTTCTGTTCCTCCCCCTTTTAGGGGGAGGTTAGGAGGGTACTGCCAGCAACCAAGAAACACCCCACCCTAACCCTCCCCTTGAAGGGGAGGGAATCAGTTTCGTGATCGTTGAGAGTGTGCCATTTATTATGATTGGTATGGCTTACTAAAACACTTTTGCCCCATTATTAGTTTCGCTCAACAAGCTCGTGTTCGTAAACAGCGGTAATTTACCCAAACTGAGCTTATGTTAGGATTACTATAGTTATGCAGCATTTGTGAATTTCTTTGTTGAGTGTGGTGAAGTTGCTTCAGGATAAAAACATCTTAGCCCCACTACTCTGAACGTTAATTAGATGGAACGCCCCACACCAACGCTAAAAATAGTGATGTAGAGGAACATTTCAAGATGCTGTTATTTAGTTATTGATATATATCGGAAAGACTACCTTACATCCTCCCCCCGTCGCCAGTGGTGAGAGGGGAGGGGGACGCAGATTGCAATACTGAAATTAGTAAGGCATCAAAGCGGTTTCGATCAAAAAGAAGTGCTGTGTCAGTTCGCCTTTCTCCAATTCGTGACAGATTATGCGGGCTGGGAGAAAACCATTATTCTCAAGCAGATCATCAAGGCGATTTAAACAATAGCCCCAAAAGAGTCCTTCAAACACTTGAATCTGAGTATTGTCGTCGATGATTAGGTTTCTGTCGATCAACTTGCCTTCATCTTCATGCCATATTCTGCGACAGAGTTGATAGTGTGGGTTATCACTCAACAATCCGCCCTCGTGCATATATGTCCAGGTTCCGTCGCCGGCCACCAGGCTTTTCATGAACGCCAGATCCATTAGCTCAATCACCAGTTTACCCTCGGGCTTTAGGTTGCTTCTGAGCTGCGCAAGTAAGCCGTCCAGATCCTTAAGATTATTGGCAATACCAAACAGCATCAGCACCAAGTCAAACTGGGTATCTAGTTTGAACTGGTTGAGGTCCGCGACCTGATAGTGTTCATAATGACTGGCTTGCTGTTGTGCATAGTGAATCGCCGCTGGAGAAATGTCGAATCCCGTACAGTGCACCTGTCGGTTTGCCAGCATCGAGGTATACAAACCCGGACCGCAGGCAAGATCCAAGACCTTATCGCCGGGTCTGAGATAGTGCTGGTAGAGAAAATCAACCTGCCGCTCGATTTCATCGAGTTTACGGCTGGCAAATTCACTGTTTTGATCCAAATGCTCTTTGAGCATACGTTCGCTAAAGGCCGGGTTACCAAAGTCCATCAGTAAGTGCGGGCACTCTTCTTGGCGGAGGAAGTCATTCAATAATTGCTTATTCATTGTGAGTACTCTTAAGCCGCCGTGACTTGAGCCCGTTGGAATTTCTTAATCTTCTTCATCGCCATCTTGCGTTTGAGCGGAGACAGGTAGTCGATGAAGATTTTGCCATGTAAGTGGTCGATTTCGTGTTGCATGACAATCGCCAGATAGTCATCGTCTTCGATGGTAAATGCTTCTCCCTGGCGATTTAATGCTTGCACCTTGACTCGCTGGTGGCGTTGTACCTTGGCATACACACCAGGGACGGACAGGCACCCTTCTTCACTGTCAATCATTCCCTCATGCTCGATGATCTGAGGATTAATCATGATCAGTGGCTGATCACGACTTGCTGAGATATCAATAATAAGTACGGCTTCGCTGTGGCCAACTTGAGCGGCCGCAAGTCCAATACCATTATCGGTATCGTAAAGGGTGTCTAACATATCGTCGATCAATGTTTGCACGGTGCTGACGTCGTCAACGCTCTGATAGGTCACACGAAGTCTGTCATCTGGCACTTCGATAATAGGTCTGATAGCCATTGTTGTTTTCCTTTTATTTATTCTTGAATAACCAACGATTGTTGCGTGAGTAATGGTTCACTGATTGTCGAACTTACCCCTTGTATCATGTCGATAAACGCGGTGAATAAACGTTCTAGCATGGAGTAAGAATATAGGTCCTGAGCGCCTTCCACGACGACAGAGCCGCGGCCATTGTTGATGAAGACCGTAAATACGGTATCGAATCGGCAGTAACGGTTGTCGAGCTCTAGCGACTGCCCTGCTGGTAATGGGGTGCTGTCCTGACCATGAAATGCGAAGACGTTCTGGACCAGAGGCGCATAATTGTAGCATCGACGTATACCGGAAATATATGAAATTGTTTGATTAACAGGTCGATGTGCCAGAAATGCACGATTGATGTGAATGCGCTCGCGGAGGTCGTTAACGTCGGTGTTCGTTTCTGAAACGGACACGCGAGTCGGGATCACATCGACAAAATAGCCGATGGTGTCCAACAAACCGATATCCACCCTTGGTGAGTACGGGAACCCGATGACGATATCAGCGCGTTTTGCCACCCGTGATGCGGCGGACTGATATAGGGCTAATGCGGTTTCAAATAGGGTGCCCTGTGCGGCGCTGGTCAGTTGTGTGAGCTGACATAACACCTCGGGAGTGATATCGAATTGTTGGCGAAAGCCGAGATTACTAGGTAGATCACAGCGGTCGTTAGAGGTGAACTTAAGGATACCCTCGTAGCCTTCAAACTGATTCGTCCAAAATGCCTTAAGTGATTCGTCTTGTTCGGATGGGGTTGCGGTCATGACAGCCTCGCCATAATCCAAGAAGTCGTACCCTGCTGGGGGAATCCCCTGTTGGTGGTAGACACCAATCAATGCCCTGAACATAAACTGCATGCTCGCGTCATCGGCGATGATGTGGTGGATATTTATAAAGACAACCGACTGTTGTGTCTCTGCGATGGATAGAAGGTCGAAACGGATCAGCGGACCGAGCTGAAGATCAAAGGGAGTTTCAGCTAGGGTTTGGCACACTGCGATGGCATCGCCTAACGTTTCAACAGAATGGACAGTGAGCTCTATTTCCTGTGGCTCGCGAGCACTCATGTGCAGGTTATCCTGTTCATCGAAGGTTAACGCGACATTTAACACACGGCTATGACGCATCAGGGTGTTTACCGCCTGTTGTAATGGCTGAGCGTGCAACGGTTTATCGAACAACTGGGCTTGTGGAATGTTGTACAAAGCTTTATGAACGGCGAACTCGTGCGAAAAATACAGGTTGAGTTGTGCGAGGGTCACAGGATACGTTGCCCGTTGGGAGTGACTCAGTACAAGCGATGCACCATGCCCCTCATGTGTCAGCGCTGAGTTATCGCTTAGCCATAACGCCAGTTCAGCCACGGTTTGATGACGCAAAAAATCAACAAAGCTAATGCTGTGTCCGGTCAGGGCGCTTAATCGATGAAGGACTTTGGGTACCAATAATGAATGGCCGCCAATATCAAAAAAGCGTGCGGTGACACAGAACTGGTCATCATCAATAAACTCTGTCCAACAACGGTGGATCAGGGCTTCCAGATCATTGCGAGGGAGAATCGACGCCTTACTCGCATCGAATTCATACTGGCTGAGGGCCCGTTGGTCCACCTTACCGTTGACAGTCAGGGGCAGGTGTTCGACAAAAACCAACCCTGATGGCACTTGAAAGGGTTCAAGCGTGTTGCGCAGGTAACTCATCACGGTGCTGCGCATATCAGCGACATTGACGTCAGCGTTGTTGGGGACCAGATACGCGACGATGTGTTTGTCCGGTTTTTCAACCACGCCAACGTGGGCATTTTTGACCAGAGGGTGAGCCAACAGAACGTGGTTGATGCCTGACAGTTCAACCCGATGGCCACGGATTTTGACCAAATGATCGCGTCGACCTATATATTCGATGTCACCTTGCGGGTTGTACCGAGCCAGATCGCCACTCAGATACAAATAGCGACAACCGTCAAGCGAGTAAAACGGATTGAAGCAATACTTTTCCTGATTGAGCTCAGGGCGATTGTGGTAACTGGGTTTGAGCCAGGGGGCCCCAATGGCGATTTCGCCTAGCTGACCGCATTGACTGGCATGACGCTCAGCCCCAAGCAGATAGACGTGTGTATCATTGATCGGCTGCCCGATAGGGACGCAGTGATGATGATCGCGTAATGACAGGATATCAAACCAGGTCGCAAAGGTGGTTGTTTCGGTAGGGCCATATCCATTGACGAACTGAGTAAGATGGCAGTGGGGGCTGGCAAGGAACGCGCGCACCGTATTGAGGTTAAGCGCATCCCCGCCAATTAACAGTCCGGTTAGGTGTCTCAAGGTTTGCGGACGAGTTGTGGCAATATCGTTGAACAGCGAGACCGTTAGCCAAGCCGTGTTGATACCTTGAAGAGCCAGTTGACGCGATAGTTTGGGGTAGTCGAGCAAGGTTTCTTTATTAACGACCGCACAACTCAGCCCATTGACCAAAGGGACAAATATTTCCAGCAGTGAGGCGTCAAACGCCGGAGATGAGGCGACAAGAAAACGCGTCTGTTGCGACATCTGAAGAAAGTTCGGCGATTGGGTGAGTCGCAAGATTGAATCAAGGCAGATTGCAACGCCCTTGGGTGTCCCCGTCGAGCCGGAGGTATACAGCAAACAGGCTTCGTTTTCACTGGCGCTGGATGGCGCTGAGGTGTAGCGGGTTAAGTGGAGAGGGCTTGCACCGATTGTCGTCAAGAGTGCGTCTGGCTGCTCTGTTGAACTCAGGCCTATGCTGCCACCTAACCTCGCATCATCGATGATGAATTGCAGCCTTTGCTGAGGGTAGCGACGATCAAGCGGAACAAACGAACAGCCGTTTAGCAATAGCGCAAAGATGGTCACAATATACTCATAGCTAAGCTCAAGTTGAACGCCGATACGCTGCCCGCGGGTGATGCCAGCGTGAGTTAATGCCAGTCTCAGTTGCTGTACGTCGTCACTCAACTGACGATAGGAGTAGTGGGTATCATGGGTCACGACGGCAATTTGTTGGTCAAGGGATGCCCACACATTGCCCAGCGTTTCCAATACCGGCTCAGGACGATAAGCAGGCCCTTTTTTCGGTGCGTGTTTGCCAAGCGAATGAGGGGGACTCACTGTGAGGTCGACGGATTCGTTAAGCCTTTGAGTGAAGAGGGTGCAGATGCTGTCCACATATTCTGGGTAAAGAAAGTGCGGATTAAACTCAAATTCGATCTCGATGTGCTGATTGACGACAAAACAATGCGCAAACAGATCAAAACGCGCACTGACGGTCGGTAAAGGGAAAAACTGACTGTCACAGTGAGCGAGTGTTAACCCTCGGTCGTGCCCGGTATTTTGCAGGGCAATCCCAACTTGTAAGCGATCCAGATTGATTGAGGACTGATGCAGGTTCAGATGCTGTTGGATTTCATCAAGATAGGCTCCGGCATGACTCAGACAGCGCTGTAATGTCTGGTGGGCGGAGAGGGCATCGCTATCACGCTGATAGCGAAAAGGAATGGTATTGACGAACATACCTATGGTGTCCGCAAAGCCTTCTCGATTGGCGGTGGGAATGGCTAAAACCACCTCCTCCAACGCAGAAAACTGACACAGGGCTTCGCCAAAGTGATGGGTTAACAGACTGAAAAGGCTAATTTTTTGTTCTTTAGCCTGAGCGAGTAACTTTTCACTCAGCTCACTTGGGAGTGAGACACGATGTGGGGGGATAAAAGACGATTGCGCGTCCGCCTGTGGCAGAGGTCGGGCGGCTTTGGGCAGCACGTCTGGTAAGCGACAATCAATCAGGTGCTGGCGCCAAAAAGCCAGATCGGCTTCCAGCGCGGACGAACAGCGCTGGTTAGCCATGGTTAGACAATACGCTTGATAGTCGTGCTGAACGGTGTCACTGAGCGGGTACCCCTTATGCAGACAATCATAATGATCACTGATGGCCTGCAGCAGCAGTTGGACCGACCAACCGTCTAAAATCAGATGGTTCGAGAACAGCAGTAAGATGTGCTGGCCGGGGCCAGTGGTCAGTAAACGCACACGCAGCATCGGCCCGTGGTACAGATCGAATGGCGTGGCGATTTCTTGCTCGAACGTGGACCGCCAGTCTGAGTCACGCAGGGCCTGAAAATCCAGCGCATGCTGAACCGGTTCCAATTGGACTTCACCGTTGCGCTCGACAAACCGACAATTAAAGATGCCGTGCTGACTGACCGTATGCTGGCAGGCTGATTGGAAACGCTGATGATCGATGTCACCGCTCAGGGCATAGCCTAAGGCGATCACATTGTCTAATGGGCGCAACTGTTCAACGTACCAGAGACGGCGTTGAGCGGGGGAAATCGGCCAGGTTTTCTCCTGGGCAAATGACGTTGGCGAAGCCGCAGAGCGGTGGATGTCTAGTCGCTCAATCTGCGCTGTCAGGGCTTGAATACTCGGGTTGTCCAAAACCTGCTTGACGGTCAGTTTGATGTTGAACTCTTCGTTCAATGTGTTGAGCAATTGGTAGATCTGTAATGAGTTTCCGCCTAGCTCAAAGAAACTGCGAGAGTTCGGAATGTCTGAGTCCTTGGTGTCCAGCACACTCTGATACAAGGCGTGTACCTTCTCTCCAATGGTACCCGTTGGCGCCAGCGGGCTTGAACCGTGAGACGCGCATGGACGAATGTGGTCTTCAATAGCCTCAATATCCAGTTTGCCGTTTCGTGTCAGAGGGATCGCGCTCAATAAGACAAGTCGCTCAGGGATCATGTAGGCGGGGAGGACTTTGGCAACGTCCTGACGTAACTGACGCTCTTGTTCGATGCTGTTGTCTGCGACTTCGATGTAGGCGACTAATCTTTCATTCAGTGTCGTCTTATCACAGCGCACATAGCACTGCTGAACAACCGTCTGCTGATGAAAGGCTTCTTCGACCTGAGTGAGATTGACACGCAGACCACGAACTTTGACTTCGTGATCCTTGCGGCTGACGAATTCTAAGTTCCCACACGACAGCCGGCGCACCAGATCCCCGGTGCGGTAGTGTCGTTCGCCGTTATAAATAAAAAATTTGCGCTCGGTTTCATGTGGGCAGGTATAGCCTCGCGCTAAGCCAAGCCCTCGGGTGATCAACTCGCCGATCTGCTCGCCAGTGACGGCTTGGTTGTGCTCGTCGATGATGGCCACTTCCGTCCCTGTGATCGCGCGGCCTATAGGAACACTGTTGTGACTATCGCTGAGCCCGAAAATATCGAAGGTGGTGGTGAAGGTCGTGTTCTCGGTCGGGCCATAGCCATTGAGGAAGGTGTCTAGCTGACAGTGGTCGCTGCGCAGGAACTTGCGTACCAGATCAAGATTGAGCGCGTCGCCGCCGATCATCAGCGTCTTTAGTGTGGATAACGCTTGTGGGTGGCGCGTGAACAGGGTGTTGAACAGTGCCACGGTCAACCACAGGGTGCTGACATTACCGATGTTGATTTGGCGTTCAAACTGTTCAAAATCGAGCACATCCTGCTTCGCGATCACATAGATCTGCGCGCCATTAAGCAAGGGCAGCCAAATCTCAAGTGTCGAGGCATCAAAGCCAATCGACGAACAGTGTGCGATGACGTCCTGAGTCTGACACGTGATGTTATCACTATTGCTGACCAGACGAAGTACGCCCGCATGTTCGATTTCGACCCCTTTTGGCCGCCCCGTCGATCCAGATGTATACATGATATACGCCAGCGGCGCCGAGGCGGGCTCAATCTCGGGCGTGGTTGTCGTGTTGTGCTGGTGTAAATCGTCATAAATATAGACAGGCACAGGGGGTTGGCTGAGAGGGCGATCACTGATGATACAGGTCGCGCGACTGTCCTGGGCGATATACGTCAGTTGTGACTCCGAGAAACTATCGTCCACTGGCAGATAGGGACGCCCTGTTTTCAGGATGGCCAGCATGCTTACCACCGCAGCGACGCTGCGGTGCATAGAAACCATCACGGGCTCAGAACCATGAGGGTGGTGATTGAGGATCGCATTGGCGACCCGGTTGGCGGCGGCATCCAACTCGCCATAGCTGAGTTGCTGATCGCCATCTGCGATGGCGATATCGTGGTAATGGCGTTGAACGACGTCAGCGAACTGGTGATGAATAAGATGCCTGTCACGACTGTACATGGTGGTCCTCAAAGAAATTAACGAGTTCTAAATATTCGACTAAGTGCTGGATAAATTGCTCAGGTTGCGGGAAGTTCAGCCCTTTAGCCTGCAATAACGCGTGCGTGTTATCGACGATGACATTGCCATAATCTGGAGCAATGATGTCGTCATCCGAGTTGTCGCTGAGGTAATAGGACAGGATGGGGTACAAGGCGTTATTGTGATCGGCATTGCGGGTCGCTTGTTGTCGCCATTCAGGCAGAGAGACACCTTCTATTTGGTATCCTCGCGCCACCAGGTGGTGAAAGAGGTCATTCATTTGGGCCACGTAAGGGGTGGGCAGGTTGTAGACCTTGTTTTGATTGGCCAGACAGATGGTGACAATCAGTTCTGACATGAAATCGACGGGGGTGATGTTAATTTCATTGTCGATGACAGGGTAGCAGCCAAGCTGAAGACAGCCTTTCACATACAGCCAGATATGATCGTTGTCGGCATTGAAGGTCCCATGTAATGAATGACCCACAAGGCTTGAAGGACGGACGACATTGACCGAGAAGCCGCGTTCCATAGCTTGCTCTAGCAAGACTTCCGTTGCCCATTTGGAGCGCGCGTACCCATTAAGGTGCTTAGCGGGTTGGATTGCCCGAGTTGGTAACGACTCCACATAGTGGTTGTGACGGTCGAGTTCTGACACACAGGCCAGAGTCGACACAAAGTGAATGTGCTTGTGGCGACACTCGGCGGCGAGCTCAAGGACGGAAAGCATGCTTAAGGTGTTGCTGGCTTTGAGTGTCGCGTAGTCGAGGATGTGGTTGACGTGAGCGGCGTTGTGCAGCACATCGGTGATTTCCTGACTGAGTTGCTCGTAGCAGGAAGGGGCCAATCCCAACTTTGGCTCAGCGACATTACCGCACACTACGCGGAGTTTTGTGCTGTCGGTGTCAGGGGCAAAGCGCTCCAACTGAGCGAGCATACGTTGCATCGCGTGAGCGTTATCTTCGGCTCGGACTAACGCCACCACGTGAGTGACATCGGGTCGGTGTAAGAGCTGGGCGACCAAGTTAACACCGAGTAGGCCCGTGGCTCCTGTCACCAGAAAGACGCGGTCGTCGGTCTCGGCTGGAGCCGACACTGGCCAGAGATCGGCGCGAAGACGTAAGTCATCGTAGTGATCGGATTCGGACTCGCAGTGACGCCCACAAATCAAATCCGCCAGATGATTTATGGTCGGGGCGTCAATGAACTCACTGAGAGAAACAGTAAAGTCGAGGGCTTGCTTGACGCGTTTTGCCAACTGGGTGAAGACCAATGAATCTCCGCCGCACTCGAAGAAATGGCTATCGCCTGTCACATCAGTGCTGTCCAAGAGCTCCTCAAACAGAGAGGTCAGAGTGCTTACCACGGCGCCGCGATCTCGCTGGACGGAGGACGAAGCGGCCAGCAGATCAATGGTATGACTCAGGGTCGGCTCATTCATAAAGGCATGAAGCGGCAGCGTCATTGCGAGTTGAGAGTGGATTTCGGCGACCAGCGTAGAGAAGACCACCGATTCTCCGCCCATATCAAAGAAATTGCGATTAGGCTCAATGTGGTCGACACCAAGCAGGTGGCAAAAAATGTCGGTGACCTTGCGCTCGATCGTTTCCCTCGAGAGGGCATTGGTTGATGCGTCTGGGTTAGCCACCGCATGAGAGGCCCATTCCGAGAGGCGAGGATAGATATCATGGGTTGAGGCAACGCAATGTGATAGAGAGAGATGATCAAACACCCAGGAGAACGCGTTATCACAGTCCTGATGATTGATGGCTAATGCTTTGATTTCCGGCGAGAGTGTTGGGTCATCTTGGAGGTCCCAACCATCCCAGGAGATACTCATCCAACGCGTTGGTTGGTGCGAGCGAGTGACGACAAAGTCGTTCATAAACTGGTTGGCGTAGGCATAAACACCAAGATTAAAGCCGCCTAGTTGGGTGGAAATCGAAGACATTAACAGGCAAAAGTCTGGTTGATACTTATCACACAGCGCCCCCAGAGCCAGAGTACCGTCGACTTTGGCCTGATAGTGTTGAGCGATCGTCGACGTGGCGCTAGAGAACACGGGGTTGAGCCCCTCCAAGGCGGTGTAGGCAGCACAGTGAATGACACCACGCAGCGGTCCAAACTGATCATTGAACCCCGCCACTTTACTCATCAGTGTGGGGCCGTCTGCGACGTCAACATTGGAATAATGCACGCTAGGTGAGTCGAGCAGCGCCGAGAGTGCCTGACGGTTCTCTAGTGAGTTCGTCAGGGCCAGAGGCAGGTCTGAGAGTAAGGTGACGACCTGCGAGCCTGGCTTACGTCCAGTGAGCACGACCTCAAGCTGGGTGTGCTCGATAAGGTACCGGGCCCAGCTTAAGCCTATTTTGCCCAACCCTCCGGTGATCATCACATAGCCGTTGCGTTGCCAGACGTAGGGTTCGCAACTGGCCTGAACGGGAACCAGCGTCTTGTGCCAGACAGACTGTTCGTCGACATAAACAGATGAGGCATGTTGGGTGAGCGCATCTAGATCCGTGGTGAGGATCCGCTCGTCGTCGGGTTGATGACCGATGAGACGTACGGTGAGGTGTGGCGCTTCTTGCGTAATGACCGTGATTAAACTGCTGAGTGCGCGTTGGTAACACTCGGATAACTCGTGACTCATCGTTGGATGGGTGACTTGCACAAGGATATAGCAAGTCTTACTGTCATCGGCGGTCAAGCGTTCCAGTTGCTCAAGAAAGGCAGATAACTGCGACGGAGTGATGTTCTCTCCGGCGTGAAAGCCGCGATAGATCAGCTGGCCTTCACGTTGGTACCAGCCTGAGTAGTGTGCGACAGAAGACATTGAGCCTGCCGACCGCGTTGGCCTAGGATGGCATAGCCAACTGTCTTGATAAAACCATTGGTCGACTGTGCGTTTAAGTCCAGAGTCTGAGGACACAGGGGCTGGGGATTGATAAAACTCAGTCTGGTTAAAGCCAGGCCCAGGCAGGTTGCACTTTTGCCATGTCAAAGGTGGCAGGGAAACCCAGGCCATCTTTCCGCCAAGAGACCAGAATTGGCCAAGGAAGTCGGTTAAAGCAGGGGCGTCGAGTCGGTCGGGCACCTTGAGTAGCACCGTTGACAATTCCGCCTTGTGCGCGATGAACATATTGGTCATCGAAGGACTGACGCCAATATCGGTCAATACACAGCGTGATGTATTTAACGCACGTAAGATGCCGGTCATCTGGACAGGCTGAAGCAGTTGCTCGATCCAGTATTCTGGGTTGGCAACGCGACGAAAAGCGACTTTTTTCCCTTTTAAGTTCGAGTAGAGATGGCCTTTCACTGAATGATAGGTGAGCGAAGTCAGGACTTCCCGTAACGGAGCCACGGCGCGGGAAAGCATCGGGTTGTGAAAGGCTTTATTGGTCTGGAGGATTTTGCAGCGAATCGCGTCTTTCCGCAGCCTGTCGGCTAATTGATGGACGGCTTGGGTTTCACCGGCCATGACCGTCATGTGTTCGCCATTGAACGCAGCAATGGTCAGCGTGCCTGATAAATACTGACGAGCACGGGCTTCGCCGGCAAAGATCGCGATCATCGCCCCCTCGTCACACGCTTGGATATGAGACGCTCGGCAGGCTATTAAACGCACCGCGTCCTCCAGCGACCAAAGTCCAGCAATCGCAGCCGCTATCCACTCGCCAAGGCTGTGGCCAATGTAAGACTGGAACGAGACCCCTTGTTGTTTCAGTGTATGGGCCAGAGCGTATTGGATGGAAAACAGGATCGGTTGGGCGTATAGAGTCATCCGAGACTGCAGATCGGGGTCATAGTCAGGCTCCAAGGCGACGCGTTTGAGGTCCGCTGGCATACCGGGCTCACGCTCAAACAACGCGATGCACTGATCGAAGAGTTCGCGAAAGCGTGCACAGTGTTCGTACCTGCTCAGTGCCGCGCCCTGAATCGCGGCGCCTTGACCTTCGACCACCAGAACCGACTCTGGGTGAGAGATCGCGTGTACGACCTCCCGGCTCGGTGCTCTCAATGACTGGATAAGTTGTGGCACGGAGTCAGCGACATGATAGCGACGGTAAGGTTCATCGAGTCGACACTGTCTTTGGGTGCCTGTGATATCGGCGATAGTCGCTTCAGGATGGCATTCGAGCCAGTCGGCCAGCTTCAGCTCCTGGGTGGCCAGAGTATTATTGTGACGGCTGCTCAGTGGCACGATATAAGGCTCAGCCTGAAGTAGGGGCTGGGGCTGGCGTGTGTCTGGTGAGGCCGACAGGATCAGGTGACAGTTAGTGCCCCCCATGCCAAATGAACTGACGGCCGCGTTTTGTTGGTGAACTGGGTACGGCGCGTTAGCTGTCGGGAGATAGAAGGGTTTCTCGTCCATGTGGAGTTCTGGGTTGTAGGCTTCGAGGTATGGCGAACCGAGCATCAGATTGTGTTTCAGGGACAGAGCCACTTTGATCAATCCTGCAACACCTGCGGCGGTGTCGGTATGGCCAATATTCCATTTGACACTACCTAATGCGTACTGCGTCTCTGATGTGGCTGACGGATAACGACTGGCCAAGGCTTCGACTTCAACCGGGTCACCGAGAGTCGTTGCCGTTCCATGACATTCGATAAACGTGATGTCAGAGGGGGTTAACCCACTAGATGACAGGGCGCGTTCAATCACTTCGACCTGACCGTCGATACTTGGCGCGGTGTAACCCACCTTGCGCGTACCGTCGTTATTGGTGGCTCCTCCTTTGATCAGTGCGTAAATCGGGTCATTATCGCGTAGGGCATCAGACAAGCGCTTTAAGACCACCACGCCGACACCGCTGGCAGGCACGGTTCCGTCACTGTCAGCGGAGAAAGGCAGACAGTGACCTTGCTTCGACAGGACGCTGCCTTCCATGTACTCATAACCTTGCCCATGCGGAGTATTGATGCTAGCTCCGCCCGCTAAAGCGAGATCACTTTCTCCGGCTATAAGGCTTTGGCAAGCCTGATGGACCGCCACTAACGATGATGAGCACGCGGTAGAAATGGTATAGGCGGGTCCCTGTAGATTGAGTTGGTAGGCGATTTGGGTTGCGACACAATGATGGCTGTTGCCTAAGGCCAGTGAGTATTGCAAGTGATTGTCTTTCTGATAGGGAGAGTTGGCCAGGCAATGGGTGTAATACTGATTGGCGCCCACACTGAGGAAAGCCCCAATACGATTGTTGGCCTGGTGTTCAACCACATTGGCATCGGCCAGTGCCAGAACGCTGTGCTCTAGCAGTTTGCGATGTTGCGGATCCATTAATTTGGCATCGCGAGGCGACATATTGAAGTAAGCCGCGTCAAAATGGTAAGGGCGATCCAGTATCCCTTCTGCTGCGACTCGGTCTGTGTTGACCGCGCCGCTCGGCAGATCGGTGGCGATGTGATGATTCACCAGCAATTGCCAGTAATGATCTTTGTCCTCAGCCCCAGGAAAAGCGCAAGAAATGCCGATAATTGCGACATCGGTGACGTTGTTAGTATTTGAAATCATAATTATAAAAGTTGTCGTAGTAGATGGGCGCTGCAGGCCTTTGACCTACAGCGCATGTAATTACTGTTCAATCAGGCTATCGATCAATTCGGCTTGTTCAGAGACGGTCGTGTGGGCGAAGAGGTCACTCACCTTCACGTTGAGGCTGAATTGCTTATTCAGCTCGCGCTGCAGCTTCAGCAGCAGCACCGAATTTCCGCCACATTCAAAGTACCTGTCGTCCAAATCTATCGCAGGGTTACCGAGTAGCTTGCGCCAGATGGTAAGGATAAGATCAGCGCTGTCCTCACTGGATTGTGTGTAACACTGACGTTCATTGAGATGATGATGCAGTGCCTGGACGTCAATCTTGCCATGCGGAGTGAGAGGAAACTGCGCCACTTTCACGATGTGAGTTGGGCACATGTACGCAGGAAGGATAGCGTTTAAACGGTGTCGTATCGCGAGTTCATCGAGCTGGGTTTGGCAATAAAACGTCGCTAACTCACCGTTCAATTGTGTGGTGACAGACTGCACTTGATTGTCACAAGATTGGATAGCGCGATCAATTTCGTTGAGATTAATGCGGTAGCCATTGTGCTTGACCGTATTGCCAATCCGGTGAGAGTAGACCAATTGTGCGTCAGCGTTCCACATCGCCATATCCGAGGTTTTGAAATAGCGAGTCCCGTCAATCACCCTAAAGCTTTGCTGAGAAAGGTGGTCATCGTGTAGATAGCCTTCCGAGACGCAGGGTCCGCCAATGTAGATTTCCCCGATCTGATTGGGGGTTGTGATTGCCTGGCCATGCTGGTCGACGAGCAAAAGGGTACTGTTTGATAGTGGATTGCCTAATGGGAGAGTAGCTTCCCATTGCTGGCAATGATAAGACACGTTCCACACTGAGGTTTCAGATGGCCCATAGCAGTGTACCAACTCAAAGTCATAGTCAGGAAAGTCATGTTTGATCGCATTCGACTTCAATTCCTCACCGCCAAAGTAAAGTCGACGGATCGTCGGTTGGTGGATGAAGTGATTCAAGACACCGAGATTGACAAGTGCCGTTGTGACAAAGGCCATTGTGATTTGATGTCGTTCAATCGCTTGTTTGAGTGCCGGGGCATTGAGCAGCGTTTTTTCTGGCAACAAGCACAGGGTGCCTCCATTGAGCAACATGACCCAGAGTTCAAACTGAAAGGCATCGAAGGCGATCGATGATAACTGTGGCATACAGTCAGTCGCAACGATATCACCGTGGGTATCGATAAAGCTCAAGATATTGGTGTGGCTGAGTTTGACGCCTTTGGGCTCGCCTGTCGAACCGGAAGTGAAAATCACGTTCATGATCGGGCTAGGGTCAATGTGCGCTGGCACTGTGTGAAGAGGTTCAAGGAGCAGTAATGAATAGTCGAGAGTCAATTCGACTGCCAGATCGAGGGGGTGGCGGGTAATGACAGCGCGAGATTGTGATTTATCAAGAATATATTGCTTACGCTGTTGAGGATAGGCAGTGTCTAAGCAGACATAGGTGCCGCCTGCCTTCAGTACACCCAATATCGAGACAACCAATTCAATGGAAGACGGAAAGTGGAGCACAACAAGCTGGCCGGAGAGCCCTTGACTTACCAACGACTGAGCAACCAAGGTGGCACGATGATTCAGTTGTTGGTAGGTCAATTGTTCCTGTTCACTGTTCAGCGCTACCTTATTGGGCTGAGCGGCGACGATTTGGTTAAATCTGTTGATCACTGATGACATGTTAGATCCTAGCTACTGGTTTTATTCATCATCAATTCCTTAAGTTATCGGAGCTGACGATGTTGATTGAAGTTAATTATCGGTAATTAATATATCCGGCACGTGCGCTATAGTGGTGTTGGTAGGCGAATCTTAGGACTCGCTGTTTGCGATTTTTATATTATTAATAATTATTGAGGTTGTTCTCCTCCCGAACAGTGCTCGCGCATCATCCATGCTCATAACAAATTGGTCAACGTTGCATATCAACTAGTTTGATATTGATCCAATTTTGGACGAAGGGTTACCTATTTGTCTCGCCCATGAAAAAACATGGCTTGATGGCCATCGTATTGAGCAGTATGGTCGGGCTTTTATGTTCGAATTGGTGAGCTATGTATTGTGATTTTCTGAACCGTTTGGATTCTGTACCCGCGTCGAAAACGGGAATCTCGCACATTGAACGCTATATTGCTCAGAGTGGGCGGGCGGTGTTGTCTCAATGTCAGTTTGCTCTCCCTGAATGCGACCCTGAATTAGCGGCGACGCTCAATATTACTCTCCCCCTATCCGTACAACGAAGCGTAGCAAAGCGCCAGGCGGAGTTTATTGCTGGAAGGTACATGGCCAGTTTAAGTATGTCGGTCTTGTCAGTGGTTGAGCAGAAGGTCTTGATTGGTTCTCATCGAGAGCCACTGTGGCCACAAGACATGACTGGGGCCATATCCCATACCGGCGCTCGTGCTGTGGCGCTGGTTGCAGAGCAGGCGGTTCACCCTTTTGTCGGTATCGATGTCGAACATTGGCTAGATGCGGTTACGGCAGCCGAGATAGAGTCGCAAATCTGTCAGGGGCGTGAATTGATGCTTTTGATCGAGCAAGGGTTGAAGCGTGAGGAGGCAACCTCTCTGATTTTCTCGGCCAAAGAGAGCTTGTTCAAAGCGACGTTTCCTTTCATAGGTCGGTATTTTGGGTTTGAAAGCGCCTGTGTCGTCGAGTTTGATAGGACCGACCAAACACTCGTTCTGGCGCTTGAGCCGTCTCTTGCACGGCACTGCTTAGGACAAAACTTATTTCGATGCGAGTGTTTTTTACAGGCGTCAACGGTGACAACTGTTATCTTAAGTTCTTCTCGTAGATAGTAGCTTTAGCGTTAACACATTATTTTCAATATCTATATATTGCCTGGGGTTTATCATCGATATCATATGTGCAGCCTAGTACGCTGACTGCTGCTATAAGTACTTACAAATGCAAAGTTTAACCTTACCGTTTGAATACCTATGCATAACTTGTCCAATGTAAAACCAGATTGTGGCATCTTTTGATTAACAAAAGTTATCACAAAGGAATAAACTAGATCTCTCATCTAACCAATAATTGTCCAGAACCTTCACAGGGGGCACTTCGTAACTCAGAAGTGCCTCAAAGTGATTTAGTAGCGTGACTTTAGGCTCACTCTGAAACACAACGATTGACCCAATTTTAGTAATGATACAAAGTGACTACTGTAATGGTGGCTACTCAAAAAAAACTAATTAACTAACTGAAAATAGAGATTATTTATTGCCAAAATTAATCTCTGGTGACGTTAAATTATCTAACAAGGATGTCGCATGATTAATTCTCTAGAAATTGCTAACGCAGCAACATATGGAATAGTCCCTCAACAGGTGTCACCACTTGAAAAGTTTAATTTCTTCTTTGGTGCAAATGGTGCTGGTAAAACGACAATATCTAGATTGATTGAGGATTCAACAAGGTACGCAAACTGTGCAGTTAAGTGGTCTGGTTCGCCCATAGAAAGATTTGTTTATAATCGAGATTTTGTAGAGAAAAATTTCAATCCTCAAAAGGACCTACCCGGTGTATTTACCTTAGGGGAAGCTGATCAAGCAGTTATAGATAGTATTGCGCAAGGAAAATGTGAATTAGACAAGATAGTTGAAGAAATTAAATCCAAGGAATTAGTTTTAAATGGTGACGACAGCAACAAGGGTAAAATAAGAGATCTTGAAGTTATTGATAATCATTTCACAGATAAATGTTGGTTAGTAAAAGATAAATTAGACGAGTTATTTAAAGACGCTTTTCAAGGTGTACGTAACAGTAAATCCAAGTTTAAAGATCGAGTTATTAGTGAAAACGCTAGTAATACTGCTGATTTAAAAACAAAAGAATATTTAATTGAAAAAGCAAAGACATTATTTGGTGATACTCCAGAATCAAAACAATTAATCCAACTTACTCTTGACTCGTCAAAACTAAAGGAATTGGAACAACATCAGATTTTACAACAGAGAATTATTGGTAAAAATGATGTTGATATAGCAGGTGTAATTAATAAGCTCAATAACAGTGATTGGGTTAGACATGGTACGAACTACTTACCTCTATCAGAAGGTGAGTGCCCCTTTTGCCAACAAACACTACGGAGTGGCTTTGAAGAGCAGTTAGCCAATTATTTCGACGAAACATTTACTCAAAATATTGAATATCTACAGGCTGTAGTGGCGACATATTCTAGCTCATCACAACAATTGATTTCACATCTCGAAAGTCTTGTGGCTAATAGCCATGCAGATATTGACAGCAACTTATTAAAAGCCAAGTTTGACACATTGAAGGCGATAACCAGTGAGAATATGCAGTTGCTTGCTAATAAAATATCAGAGCCTGCTTCTACTGTTACATTAAAAGCTACCCATCAAATAATCGATGAAATTCAATCGATAGTTGAAAACGCCAACAAATCAATTAATCAGCATAATTTGATTGTATCTAACTTTAAAAGCGAAAAAGAATTGTTAGTCAATCAGGTTTGGAAGTTTGTGTTGGAGAAGGAACTGAAAGCAGAACTTCAACAATACACAAAAGATTCTTCAAGTTTGCAAAAAGCTATTCATGGCTTAACTGTCGGTATAAATGCTAAAAAGGCAGATAAGATAGCTAAGGATGCTGAAATAAAGGCACTAGAAAAGGACACTACTTCAATTCAGCCAACTATCGATGCGATTAACAGCTTATTAAAGTCATTTGGATTTACTAGTTTTACTATTGGCAAATCTATGAAAGACAGTTGTTACTCTATTGTTAGAGGTGATGGCTCTTGTGCAAAAGAGACATTAAGTGAAGGAGAGAAAACCTTTATATCTTTTTTATACTTTTACCATTTACTTAAAGGTAGCTTCAGCGAAGTTGGCATAACAACTGACAGAGTTGTAGTTATCGATGATCCTGTTTCTAGTTTGGATAGCGATATTTTATTTATCGTAAGTACTTTAATAAAAGGATTAATGTCCGATGCTATAAATGATTCTAGCTTAATGAAGCAGTTATTCGTCTTGACTCATAATACTTATTTTTTTAAGGAAGTTACGTTTAATAAAAGGCGATCAGGGCAAGATAAACTGAGTGATGAAACCTTTTGGATAGTGAGGAAAGTTGCTGGTACTTCTAAAATTGTTGGGCATAATTCAAATCCAATAAAATCATCGTATGAATTACTCTGGCAGGAGATAAAAGCGCCAGAACCTTGTTCGCTAACTATTCAAAATACAATGAGAAAGATATTAGAGAACTATTTTACGTTCTTAGGGAATATCAAAAAAGATGACATGATTGAGCTTTTCGAAGGAGAAGAAAGGTTGATTTGCCAGTCACTGTTTTCGTGGGTTAACGATGGCTCTCACCATGCTATTGACGATTTGTACGTAACTCAAGATATTGGGGTTATTGATACCTACAGAAAAGTTTTCAAGAAGATTTTTGAAGAGTCTGAGCATGGCGCGCATTATAAGATGATGATGGGGGTTAGCGGTGAGCCACATGAATCGCCAAAAGAGCAATGAGTGGCTGCATAATGAAATTTGCTAAAGCTTAGTTTCGAGCTGAATTTCAAGAAAAGTTTGGATTGTTGTGGCCGATAAAAATTAGCTACAGGTTTAGAGCCATTCCATACTTTTTCGAATCTGAAACCCGTCATTTTTGTGCCGATTCGAAACTCACAATTGTCCAATTATATGCTCTAGAGTGGAAGCTGATACCGTTCTGTTCCTCCCCCTTTCAGGGGGAGGTTAGGAGGGGGTGCTGCCAGCAACCAAGAAACACTCCATCCTAACCCTCCCCAATTAGTTTCGTGTTTGTGGGAGTTGTACTAATTGTGGAAAAGGAGGCCTTTTAGGGCTGAAAGGTTTATGGGGCTTGTTTTGAATTATGCGGTTTTAAAATATCAGCCAGCACGGAAAATGGTTTGGGTACTGGCTGAATTTTCGTGGTTAAACGATTTTAGGTTGGCCGTCGGAAGCGGTAGCGCCACCATCGACGGGTAAATTGACACCATTGATAAATGATGCATCGTCACTGGCTAAAAAGGCCACTGCGGCGGCAATTTCGCTCGGTTCTGCGGCGCGTCCTAGTGCGATGCGCTCGTTAAATTTATCTCTAATCTCTTGCGACCAACCATTGGTCATATTGGTTTTAACTAAGCTTGGGCACACGGCGTTAATTCGCACGCCAGCGGCACCGTGGTCTAACGCCATGGCGCGAGTGAGGTTGACTACCGCGCCTTTACTGGCGCAGTAAAATGCGGCACCCCAGTCGCCACCTAAGCCAGAGACTGAAGCGGTGTTGACTATGGTACCCTGCGTTTTTAGCAGTTCAGGTAAGGCAAATTTAGAGCAATACACGACGCCATCAATATTCACCGCTGATATTTTCTTCCAATCTTCAACGCTGCTTTCTAAGACGGAGCCGGGGATGTGGATGCCCGCATTGTTGACTAAAATGTCGAGCTTACCGAAGCGTGATACGGCGTTATCGATCATGGCTTTTACTTTTTTAGGATCGGAGACGTCAATCACTTGCGCCGCGACGCGTGTTGAGTCAAAAGCTTCGATGGCGGTGGCGAGTTGCTCTTCATTCCAGTCGGCCAGTACTACATTGGCCCCTTCATCATATAAACGCTGTGCTATCGCAAAGCCGATGCCGTTGGCGGCACCCGTGACTAAAGCGACTTTATGGGTTAAACCATTCATATTGTTTCTCCTTCGATATGCTCAAAAATTGGATCTCGATTTTCTTGTGTTCTGGGTAGCATCAACTTGTAGTTGTCGCTGTAATCAACGGGGATAGCGATGACAGCAGGTCCTTGAGTTTCCATGGCTTGATGCAGCATAGGCATCAGTTGATGACGTTCGGTCACGGCAAAGCCTTGCGCGCCAAATGATTCGGCATACGCTTTAAAGTCTATCGGGCCAAATTTTATTCCGGACGGGCGTTGATACTTTTTCATCTCTTGTATCTCGACCATGTTGTAGGCGTTATCGACCCAGATGATATGTACAATGTTGCATTTTAGGCGGACGGCAGTTTCTAACTCCATGCTTGATTGCATGAAGCCGCCATCACCAGAAACAGACACCACTTTGGTGCTGGGTTTAAGCAGGTTTGCACCAATCGCCCAAGGTAGGGCAACGCCCATGGTTTGCTGACCATTTGAAATCAGCATTTGACGGGCGCGAAAACAGCTTAAATAGCGCGCAATCCAGATATGGAAGCTGCCCATATCCAGACACAAAGTGGTGTCTGGGGTAATAATGGATTGCATCGCTTTGATTAAGGTTAATGGATGAAACCCATGCTGAGATTGACGAGTAGGGTAGGATTTTATTATCTGCCGCTGTTGCGCCACTTCCTCTAAAATCGATAAGGCTTTGGGAGAGAGGCGTGCGAAATTGGTGACACAATCGGTCATATCATCCAGTGATTGAACGATGTTGCCGACAATTTCCACGCAAGGTTGGTAATTGAGCTGATACTCTGCTGGTTCAATGTCTAAGTGGATGATTGGGGACTGTTTTGCGTTCCAAAGCTCTGGGTCGTACTCGATAGGGTTAAAACCAATAGTTACAATCAGGTCAGCATCTTGCAGCAATACATCTCCGGGCTGATTGTTAAATAAACCTACGCGGCCAGCGAAATGGTGATAATAGTTAATATCAACTGCCCCAGCGGCTTGATAGGTTCCGACTACAGGCAGTTGAGTGGTGCGCAAAAAACGGCTGATGGCTTGAGCATTTTCAGCGCGACTGGCGTGTAAGCCGAGTAAGACGACGCAGCGCTGTGACTGCTCGATTCGGGTAATGGCTTCTTCGATCGCTTCTGGGCTGGCTTGGCTTGAATGAACATTACGTGATGGAACAATAATATCAGTGAGTGTCTGGTCGGATAAAACATCTTGGGGAATGCTAACGAAACACGCCCCCGGCCGGCCTGATTCTGCTGTGCGAAAGGCATTTGCCATCACTTCGCTGGCGGCATCAACATGTTGAATTTCTGCACTGGATTTTGTGATAGAGCGGAAAATACTGACGGTATCCATACTCTGGTGCGTTTGCTTTTGTTGATCTGCTCGTTTGACCGCGCCGCCGATAGCGACCAGCGGGTCACCTTCTGAATTGGCAGTGGCAACCCCTGAAACCAAGTTGCCACAGCCAGGGCCTGAGGTCACCATAGTGACTCCGGCTTTGCCGGTTAAACGGCCGATGACGCCGGCCATAAAGGCCGCATTGGCTTCGTGACGCACTGGGATCATTTGAATATTGGTGTCTTCAATGGCGTCAAATAACCGATCAATTTTGGCCCCCGGAATGCCAAAAATATAGCGGACACCCAAAGACTCCAGCTGTTGAGCGATTAATTGAGCGCCATTTTTAGTGGTAGGTTTTGTATTCATTTTTATACCCTTATTGTTGACTGACGTTGACACTTCTTGACGAAGTGGTGGTGCTATCTGGCGGCTTTTTTCAATTCAATTCTTTTTCTCCTGTTCAGCGCTATTTTTCCGCTTTTTCAATCGCGGTTCGGATGTCATTGGGAGCTAGGTTGGCTTTAAGGAAATCTAGCGAAGTCGGGGTATCAATTACCAAGCGCGATACTTTGCCAATTTGTAAAAAGCCCGACGAAATAGAGTAGTCCTGTATGTGGCCACCGCCTTTTCTATCTTCGGTAATGAAATGTTCGTGATACCCCGGAACGTTAATACCTGTGGTGTACTGCGGGCTTCTAAAACCGGCGATAACGCCTTGTTTGAAGGTGAAATTAAATGTGGGCTGCTCTTTTACAACATCCAACATTGGGCGAAATGGGCGAGTTTGACGCGGCACGGTACGCGTTCTGACAAACTGATATAAACCGTCAATACGTACTGCGCAGAAAATATTGTCACTGGGTACTAAATCATCAATCAGATGATGAATGTCAGCACGAGACATTTTAGAGGTGATAGGAACTTCGACATCAGGAGAGAAAAAAGTCATGACGGCGAAGGGGGTTTGCTGCGCTAAGTGTGCGGGGTTAGCCGAACCATCGGCTTTTAATTGGAAAACTTCTTTATCAAACGCAATGAGCTCACCGTCTAATTGATTGAATGTGCCCAAGCCAAAATCGCCATGTTGCAGCAGTTGTTCAACCGTTGTTGCGCCTTCATAAACGCCAGCAATCAACGCACTCATCAACGAAGTTTGGTAAATCTCTCCATCCCCCGTTACATGATGATATTCAGCAAACTCTTTTGCTACATCGAGAGAACAAGCACAAAGCGGAGTGTAGAATCCACGCATGAGAATAACCATTTATGCAATAAAGTGTATATTTAGATTGACTTCTCCACGTGGCTAAATCCAATATAAATAAGATTTATTTCTATATGGAAAAGATATGGAGTTTCGCTATCTCAAGTATTTTGTGGCGGTGGCACAAACGCGCCATTTCACACGAGCGGCTGAAGTGTTAGGTATTGCTCAACCACCGTTGAGTCAGCAGATAAAGAAATTGGAGCATGAGCTCGATACGCTGTTATTCAAGCGTTTACCACGTGGGGTAGAGCTGACCGAGGCTGGGCAAATGTTTTATGTCGATGCGGTCACCATCTTAAATGATGTGGATCGAGCGAAGGCGAAAGTAAAACAGCTGGCGCGTGGAGAAAAAAATGAAGTGCGGATGGGCTTTGCGACTTCGGTTGCGATGAATACCCAAATATTATCCCGAGTGCGGGAGATAAGGGACAGTTTTTCAAACGTGAATCTCACCGCGGTTGAGCAAGCGATGCCAGAGTTGGTTGAGCAGTTGAAAGCTAAGCAGTTGGATATAGCATTGGTGCGTTTACCTTGTTATGCCAGTGAGTCTTTAAAGCGGGTGGTTTTATTTGAAGAGCCTTTTGTCGCGGTGATCCCTTTAGGGCATCCCTTGGCTGAAAAAGATCGCCTTACTTTAGTTCAGTTAAAAAATGAGCACGTTTTGTTGTTTCCTCGTGAAACGGGGCCAGCATTGCATGATGGTATGAAAGCGCTGTTTGACGATGTGGGCATCCGTGTCGATCAACGTTTTTCGGCTCCGCAGTTGAGGTCGATGGTTGCAATGGCTCTGGCGGGATTTGGCGTAGCTGTTGTGCCCCAATCACTGGCTGAACATATCGATGATTCAGCCGTGATCATTTCTATCGAGGAGATGCCTTTTAACAGCCAAATTGCGGTGCTTTGGGAAGCCAGTAACTTAAATAAGCATGTGCTTAAGGTGGTGAAGGCATTAAGTCACCAAAAATAACATCCCCAGCATGATGATACTGGGGATGAAGCGTGCCAAAGTGGTAAGGTTAATCACGCTTACTTAGCGAGTTGAATGCAAAAACCCCACTGCTTTATCGGGATAGTCCGTAAATAAACCATCCACTTTTACAGTGTTGTAGAACACATCGAGCATCCCATCAAAGCTGTCGGCATAAGGTACAATGCGATCGGGTTCTGCTCGGAAGGTATAAGGGTGAACGACTAATCCGGCGGTTTTAGCGGCTTTCATCAATGGCTTGATGATGATGTTTTCTTTGGTTGAAGCATCGTCAACCAACATAGGTTTCCACGGGCCAATGCCATCGGCGTAGGTAGCGACTTGCTTCATGCCGTTTGCTTCGAACATCCAATCATAGCTGTATGGCTGTGCTTGGTCGCCATCATAGATCATGGTCTCATTCCAATCGGTGTAGGCCATCAATTGAACCAGTTTGAGGTCCATGTTCATTGCTGGAAGCAGTTCATCATTAATGCGTTTTAGCTCGATAGGATCAAAACATTGCAGATAAACGTTCGACTCTTGACTGTCGTAACCATATTCCTTCAGCATTTTCAGTACCGCTTTACTGATGTCTTTACCTTCATGGCGGTGGAACCAAGGCGCTTTGATTTCTGGATAAATACCAATATCGTAATCGAGCGTTTTGTTCAGCCCTTGGATCAGCTCGATCTCTTCCGCTAAGGTTGGGACGGTGAAGTCAGATTTCCAAAGAGGGAAACGGTTGGGGAAACCAGCAGTTTTATTGCCTTTGTCATCGATATTAAAACCTTCAGTTACGCGCAGGCTTTTGATCTCTGCC
Source organism: Vibrio sp. B7 (assembly GCF_963888765.1). Classification (NCBI taxonomy): domain Bacteria; kingdom Pseudomonadati; phylum Pseudomonadota; class Gammaproteobacteria; order Vibrionales; family Vibrionaceae; genus Vibrio; species Vibrio sp. B7. The sequence goes on along the minus strand of NZ_CAWPKR010000022.1, from coordinate 90,993 downwards.
AGCGTAAAATCGATGGCGTAATAGCGGCCATCACCACGTGCACGGTCAGGGAAACGCTCGGCAACGTCAGTGACGCGGTCAAGATAGTGATCGTGCAGAACCACCAATTGGTCATCCTTGGTCATCACGACATCTTGTTCAATAAAATCAGGCTTCATGCCGTAAGCAAGCGCTTTGGCTTCAAGGGTATGTTCAGGCAGATAACCGGAAGCGCCGCGATGCGCTATCACCAATGGTTCTGCTTGAACCCACGCCGAGCTGGCTAAAGTAGCCATGGAAAGTGCGAGTAGTGTCAGTTTCATATTGTTATCCTTAAAAATTCCCCCTGACGTTGCAGGGGGAGAGTTTTGATTCAAAGTGAACAGTGCGTAACGTAAATTCAACACATTTAGGTGTCAGATTTATGATTGTGTTGACGCTTTTTCTTCCGCAAGTCTGTCTTTTTCTTTATGGTGAGCACGCTCGCCAATGTAGGCATACAGCAGACAAAGGATAGAAATACCGCACGAAGCGACTAGGATCATAAAGCCGCCATCCCAACCAAAGTGGTCAACGGTGTAACCCAATACCGCATTTGCCGCTACTGCGCCGCCGAGATAACCAAACAAACCTGTTAAACCTGCTGCGGTACCTGCTGCTTTTTTCGGAGCCAGTTCCAGTGCGTATAAACCAATCAACATTACTGGGCCATAAATTAAGAAACCAATCGCAACAAGAGCCGCCATGTCGATACCTGGGTTACCAGCAGGGTTAAACCAGTAAATGAGTACCGCAAAAGTAACGAGAACCATGAATAAGATGCCCGCAGGTGCACGACGGCCTTTGAATACTTTGTCGGATATCCAACCACACAATAGCGTTCCCGGAATACCTGCCCACTCATACAAGAAGTACGCCCAAGAAGATTTATCAACGGTAAACTCTTTAGCTTCTTTCAAATAAACAGGAGCCCAGTCCAATACGCCATAACGAATGAGATATACAAAAGCGTTGGCAATAGCGATAGACCACAGCAATTTGTTAGAGAAAACGTACTTAAAGAAGATTTCCTTCGCGGTCATCTCATTCTCATGAGATTTATCGTAGTCGTCTGGGTAGTCATCTTTATACTCTTCAATCGGTGGTAAACCACAAGATTGCGGCGTATCGCGCAGCGTCATCCAAATGAAAATGGCAACTAAGGTCGCAAAAAAGGCAGGAACGTAAAATGCGGCGCGCCAGTCATCGTTAAATGCCCAAAGACCAAACAAGAAAAGGGGACCAATTAAGCCACCGCCGACGTTGTGGGCTACGTTCCATACAGAAACAATTTCCCCACGTTCTTTACGTGACCACCAGTGAACCATGGTACGGCCACAAGCAGGCCAGCCCATACCTTGGAACCAACCGTTTAAGAACAGCAAAATAAACATCGCAGTAATGCTGCCTGTTGCCCACGGCATAAAACCGAAACAGAACATTACTAACGCAGACATTAAAAGGCCTGCACTTAAGAAGTAGCGTGGGTTAGAGCGGTCAGAAACACTCCCCATTAAAAATTTAGATAGGCCATAAGCAATCGATACGGCGGCAAGAGCTACCCCGAGATCACCGCGGCTAAAACCTTGGTCAATCAAATAAGGCATCGCCAAACTAAAGTTCTTACGAACAAGGTAGTAGCCTGCGTAGCCGAAGAAAATACTGATGAATAACTGCCAGCGCAAGCGGCTATAAGTGCTATCGAGCCGCTCAGTAGCGAGCCTCTCGATATGCGCTTGGGGTTTAAAGATACCAAACATAGTTGACCTCATTAATGTAGTGCGATGGTTCTAAAGCTCGAACGATAAAAAATGTTTCATTCGAAAGAGAACGGCATTGTCGTGTGCAACTAAATGTATTTCTGTGACAAATGTTACAAGGGAATTAATTTGTGCATAAAAACAAATGATTAGTTTTCATTTTTTCATGGTTAGTGCCATTAAATTGAGATGTAATCGTTTTCATTTTTGTTCGCGAGATGTTTGTTTTTGGTTGTTTTGTCGTCAATTAAATCGCAGATAAGGAAAGTTGGCAAAAATTGTTAAACCATGAAGTCACTCGAAACTCACTGTGAGTTCAATGATTCATATCCTTTTTGATTGGAAAGAGAGTGGCAAAATAAGCAAATAGTCCAGTATTCCTACCCAGATTTGACACTGTCTATTGATAATTCTTGCTAGCTTTGATTGGCAATTCATGTGTTACAGAGTGTCGTTCTGTGGCATTGATGCTAATAATACAAAAAGGAAGAATGATGAATAATTTTAATAAAGTCAGTGTATTGGGTTTGCTTTCATTGAGCGGATTGCTTTCTGCTCATGCACAAGCTCATGGTTGGGTTGAATTTCCGAGCGCGCGGCAAAATACCTGTTACCTAGATGGTGGTTTCTGGAGTAATACGATCCCTAATGCAGCATGCCAAGCGGCTTTTGATCAGTCTGGAGCTTATCCTTTTGTACAACGCAATGAAGTGGCGGCCAATGTGGCAAATTATCGTGACATGGCTCATGTTCAAGCTGTTGTTCGCGACGGCTTGTTGTGCTCCGCAGGCAGCAACGCGAAAGCAGGGTTAGATGTTGCTTCACCTCATTGGCAAAAAACGGCCGTGAATTTAGACGCTAATCAACAAATCGAATTAGTCTTTAATGCTACCGCGCCACATAACCCCTCTTATTGGGAGTTTTATCTCTCTAAACCGACTTATACCGGTGAGGCCCCATTAACTTGGGATGATCTGGATCTTATTGATACCAAAGGTAATGTCACCGTGGGGACGGATAAAAAATATCGCATCAAGATTACCCTGCCCGCCGATAGAAGTGGTGATGCTGTGCTTTATACTCGCTGGCAACGTATTGATGCCGCGGGCGAAGGTTTTTATAACTGCAGTGATATTAGTTTTAGCGGTGGTGGATCAAACCCAACGGATCCGACAGACCCATCAGAACCTGCGCAGAATCTCAGCGATCTTGGTGGTTATCTTTCACAAGGTTTTGGTCCTGTTGAATCTGGCGATACGGTTCGTTTGCGTACCTTCGATGCCAATGGCAATGAAACGACCGATATCAACTTAGCGATTTCAGCCAATAATACAGCAACGTGGCCAGCGGAAATGGCAGGTCAGTTTAACCAAGTGAAAAAAGGGGGATGGTTTATTGGTATTTGGCACCAAGAAATGAATCACTATATGTACGATAGCCAGAATGTGTATGCTAACCGTGTGTTTGCTCCAAACGCGACTTACAGTTATCAGCTTTCTTTGCTAAAAGAGGAAACGCCACAGCCACCTGTCCCCGATAATGCTTGGAATGCGACTAAAATTTATACGTCCGGTGATGTCGTTATGCACAAGCAGCAAACTTGGACCGCACAGTGGTGGACAAAAAATGAAGAGCCCGGAACTACGGGTGAATGGGGTGTATGGCGATAGTATTAAGTAGCTATAGTATCGAGTAGTAAAAAGAGGCCATGGCCTCTTTTTACTCTCTAACTCTGGTTTAATAATGGCTTATGAGATGAGGTTATTCACACAATTTGCCTTGTTTTGCTGGTTGGGTTAACGAGTAATCACCTTCTAAACTGCGATAGATTATCGCATTCCAAATGCTGCCATCATCCATTTCAAACTCAATGGCATAATTCACCCCGTTAACCACTTGTGAACGGACATCGATAATGTCTTTTAATTGTGCATTGCTCTCCATTTGTGCTAAAGCGCTCTTCAACGCTTCTTTAGCTTCGTCGGTAATTTCTGTCGCTTGCCAACCTCCCGGCATCAACTCGCTTGCACAGATGGGTGACGGTACGGCATCTGTTTCCGCCACCACGGTGGTGGGCTCTAGAGCCTTAGCACTTTCTGTTTGCGTTTGTTGATCACACCCCGCTAACGCGAGCAAACCAAATAGAGGTAAAAGAAATCGTTTCATTGAGTTGTCCTTTGTTTTTAGAAAAGCAGAAAGGGTTAATCTGAGGAGTTCATATTAACAATTGTGGTGTGAGGAGTCCGTCAAGCTCTGTTAGGTGCGTGATAAATTATGATGATATTTTCTGACAATAAAACGCTATTACTATTTCTTACCAATATTGTCAGTTTTTAACCATAAATAACAAAGCCATTTCAACGTTAGGCTAGGTGTGATGCACATAAAAAACGCATTACATGACTGTGTGTTTTTATGCCTAGAAAAGTGATCAAGGTTGCAGAGTTGTAAGCTGATCGGCGATAAATTTTACAAATTGATTTCCATCAAAAAAGTGTGGTTTTTATGTGCTACTGTGCGCGCAAATAAAAACTATTACCCCGCCCTACAAAAAGGAAATCACAATGAAAAAAACACTTTGCGGCCTTGCCGTGCTTTCTGCTCTTGTTTCTACGAATGTTTTTGCCCACAAAGAAGGTGACTTTATTGTGCGTGCCGGTCTTGCCGCTGTGGTGCCCAATGATAGCAGCGATGGTATTTTAGGCTCAAATGAAGAGCTTGCTGTGGACTCAAACGTTCAGCTTGGCTTAACAATAGGCTATATGATCACCGACAATATTAGCTTTGAAGTGTTAGCGGCTACACCTTTTAGCCATACTATTTCAACCAATCTTTTGAACTTAGGTGACATTGCTGAAACAAAACATCTACCGCCAACTTTTATGTTGCAATACTACTTTGGTGAAGCGTCATCGAAATTCCGTCCTTATGTTGGAGCGGGCATTAACTACACCATGTTCTTCGATGAAGGTTTTAACAGTACGGGAAGTGGTGCAACCTTAACGGATCTCAAACTCAAAGATTCTTGGGGTTTAGCGGCCAATGCTGGTTTTGATTATATGCTCAACGAACAGTGGTTTTTGAATGCATCAGTTTGGTATGCCGATATTGAAACTGAAGCGACTTATAAGTATCAAGGTGTCGAGCAGAGAACTGATGTGACCATTGATCCTTGGGTATTTATGATAGGCGCTGGTTATAAGTTTTAGTGGTAGCAAGGTGATTAATAGAAGGCAGCGAGCGCTGCCTTTTTCAATTTCAAGCAAAAATTATATTGATAGTTATGTGCACTATTAAATGTACATATAATTATCATTTATGTTTATCTCGTTAATATATAAGTTAATTATTGTAATAAATCTTCGAGTTATTTTGGCTATTGTCTTTTTTGTGACCATTTTATTTGACGCTCGTTTTGCACTATTTTTCCGTGCTACTGGCGATGTTGGTTTTCTTGATCCATTTTCAATGAGCGAATCATTCGCAGTCACGTCGCTGGTGGTTGATTGGATGTAAGTCGTCAGCGGATGCTAATAATAACTCTCTAGGATTGAGAAATGAAAAAAGTACAACGTCAAATGAAGTGGCTATTCCTCGCAGCCTCTATCAGCGCAGCACTACCAGTATCAGCCGCGAAAATGGTGCAGGTTGATGATCCAAGTCTACTCGAACAAGCTTTATCCATGCAGGCTCGCAGTATTGTGCCAACACAAAATGGCTTTCAGGTGGTAAAAAGCGTCACTCTACCTAATGGTAAAGTCAAAGTCCGTTACCAGCAGATGTATCATGGTTTACCGGTCTTTAATACGTCAGTCGTAGCAACGCAAACTGAGAAAGGTATCGGCCAAGTTTACGGCATGATGGCGCAGCAAATTGATTCTGATGTGGTAAGTACTTCACCACAAGTTGAACAAAAGCAGGCGGTTAGTATTGCACTTACGCATTACCAACAACAAAACCCATCACTGACGAGTGCGGATCTTGTTATAGAAAACGAGCGTGCTCAATTGATGGTGCGTTTGGACGAAAACCAAATGGCTCAAATGGTTTATTTAGTCGACTTCTTTGTTGCAACCAATGAGCCTGCACGGCCATTTTTCTTTATTGATGCGAACTCTGGTGACGTATTACAAACTTGGGAAGGGTTAAACCATGCAGAGGCGACGGGTACTGGACCTGGTGGAAATCAGAAGACAGGTTTTTATCAGTACGGAACAGATTTCCCAGGGTTAGTGATAAATAAAGTAGGCAACACCTGCAGCATGATGAATAGCGCTGTAAAAACCGTGGATATGAAGCATGCGACATCTGGTGGTTCAACGTTCAGCTATTCATGTACCGACGCGAGTAATTACAACGATTACAAAGCGATTAATGGCGCTTATTCACCACTTAATGACGCACACTACTTTGGTAAAGTGGTGTTCGATATGTACAAAGACTGGATGAACACCACTCCATTAACCTTCCAGCTAACTATGCGTGTGCATTATGATAGCAACTATGAAAACGCCTTCTGGAACGGATCGTCCATGACCTTTGGTGATGGCCAAAATACATTTTATCCATTAGTGGATATCAACGTCAGTGCGCATGAAGTAAGCCATGGTTTTACCGAGCAGAACTCAGGACTTGTTTACCAAAATATGTCTGGTGGTATCAATGAAGCGTTCTCTGATATTGCTGGGGAAGCAGCTGAATTTTATATGAAAGGCAGCGTTGACTGGGTGGTCGGGAGCGACATTTTCAAATCTTCCGGTGGCTTACGTTATTTTGATCAACCGTCAAAAGATGGCCGTTCTATCGATCACGCTTCTCAATACTACAATGGATTAAATGTTCACTATTCAAGTGGTGTGTTTAATCGCGCGTATTATTTGCTAGCCAACAAAGCCAATTGGTCGGTTCGTAAAGGTTTTGAAGTATTCACCGTCGCTAACCAGTTATATTGGACAGCAAACAGTACCTTTGACCAAGGTGGATGTGGTGTCGCAAAAGCGGCACAAGACTTAGGTTATAACAAAGCGGATGTGGTTGATGCCTTTAACCAAGTGGGCGTAAATGCTAGCTGTGGCGTAGTCCCTCCAACCGGGAATGTGCTAGAAAAAGGCAAACCAGTAATAGGGTTACAAGGTACGCGAAGCTCCGAAGCCTTCTATACCTTTACGGTCGCAAGCTCAACCAGCGCTAAAGTTTCGATCAGTCTGGGCTCAGGTGATGCTGATTTGTATGTCAAAGCCGGCAGCAAACCAACCACTTCTTCGTGGGATTGTCGCCCTTACAAATCGGGTAACAATGAACAGTGCACAATTTCTGCAACACCAGGAACCACCTACCATGTGATGCTCAAAGGCTATAGTAACTACAGTGGTGTAACGTTAAGACTGGATTAATCATCTTTATTGATTAAATTTAAAGGGGCACGAGTCAGTGCCCCTTTATTATGTAGGAGGGTATTCAACGATAGGTTGTTCAACAACCACGGTGTTTGTTTCTAGTCTTTTCTTGCCAGCTTCTCCGCCTCCACAAATTCGCCTTGTCTTAAGCATCGAAACACCGATTTGTTGTTATGGCTTGCTATCGATATAACCACAGCACTTTTGTTATATGTAGTGTGAAAATGTCGTTAGATAAATTGATGGACGCAATTGCCGAGCAAGGTTGGTACATATGGGATGACTTTTTAACACCAGAGCAAACCAAAAACCTACGAGCGTGTACGCCACCGCAGTTACAAGTGGCGCGAATTGGCAGGCACGATGCCTTGCAATTAGAGGTTGAAATACGCAACGATAAAATCCAGTGGATTGAAAACAGCATGGGCCTGCCTGTGCAAGACTATTTGCAACGTATGGAGCAAATTCGGCAAGAGGTTAACCGCCACTTTTTTCTTGGGCTATTTGAATACGAAGCTCATTTTGCCAAATATGAAATAGGGGCATTCTACCAAAAACACCTCGATGCCTTTACAGGCAACGCCAGCCGCAAACTGACGACGGTATTTTATATGAATGATCGGTGGTGTGGTGCTGATGCAGGTGAGTTGGTTATTTACGATGTTGAAGATCAGTATCTCGCGACGGTTGCGCCGATAGCGGGGCGTTTACTGGTCTTTTTATCCGAACGTTTTCCGCATGAAGTACAACCTACCAATGCTGAGCGTTTCAGCATCGCTGGGTGGTTTCGCATTAATGGCGTGACAGGCAACAAGCTCGATATTGCCAGTTAACGCAAAAAAGCTAATAAGTAAGCGTGGCTTGTGTGTTGCCACGCTCTTTTATCAGTCAAATTTGATCAGGGTAAAATGAGGATGTGACCATTATTCACTCCTATGACGTTACGCGGGCTTATTAAGATACGCGTTTTGCAAAATGTACATGCGCTTTACGTCACGATATTGGCCATTAATGAAGAATTCTTCAACTAAGTGCCCTTCCTCAACAAAGCCGGCTTTTTGGTATAAATGGATGGCTTTTTCGTTTTCCGTCGACACATGCAGGTAGATTTTGTGTAGGTTCAAAATGGTGAAAGAGTAGTCTAAGGCTTTGTTGATCAAGGTTTGTGCAAACCCTTTTCCTTGGTGCTCTGGCGTGATGATGATCTGAAACTCGCCACTGCGGTGAATGTAATCAATTTCAATTAATTCAACGAGACCGATCAGTTCCTTATCTCGGTTCTCAACCACAAACCGACGCTCGGCGTTATCGTGAATGTGCTTGTTGTACAGCTCTTCCAGCTCATCAAAAGATTCATAAGGCTCTTCAAACCAGTAAGACATAATGTTGCGGTTGTTATTGAGATCATGGATGAAGCGTAAGTCACCGCGCTCTAACGCTCTTAATGATAATTGATTATTCATAGCAAACCTTCATTGAACTAAGGCATTCATCTTATGCCGACTTTGTTGCAATACAAGTGGTTAGTCAGCAATTTTTTAAAATGCGTACGCTTACGTCTTGTGATCTGATGCCGCGAGATGAATCAGTTCGGTCAGTTTGTTTATGCTTTCCTGCCATGCCATGTTGTCTTCAAAGTTCGCTACACTGAAACGGATACAGTGTTGGAATTGTCCCTGCGTTGCAAAAAGATGCCCCGGCAGGAGGCTGATTTTGTTTTGCAGGCCACGTTGATAAAGCTCAAAACTATCGATGAATGACGGAAGTGTCAGCCAGCATAAAAATGAACCTTCAGGTCGGCTTAATTGAAACTGCCCTTGCAGCGACGGGTAGTGATTGAGCGAGGTGGTGAGCAATTTGGCAAAGCGCTGCTGGTTCAGTTGGTAAGTGCGGCGCATTTTGGCTAGATGTTGGCGGTACTTACCACTTTCGAGAAATTCCGCTACGGCTGATTGGATTAAATTCAAGCTGCCCATATTCTCGCTGAGCAATATCTTTTCTATTTGCGCTTGATACTTTCCAGCGATGATCCAACCGATCCTCAGCCGTGAATCCAAGGTTTTGGAGAGCGAATTGATGTAAATAACGCGGCCTTTGCCATCCAGCATCTTCAAGCAAGGTATCGGTTTTTGAAAATATAGGCCACCAAACACATCATCTTCAATAATTGGTGTATCACCACTGACAGCCAAAAGCTGTTTACGTTTTTCCAGAGGCATTTGTGAACCGGTTGGGTTGTTAAAATTAGGCGTGACGAGAATCGCCTTAATCGGCCATTGAGATAGCGCTTGTTCGAGGGCGCTGATGTCGATGCCTTCGACACTATGGCTGGGGATCTCCACCACTTTTAAGCCTAATGATTCAAGCAACAGCAGCGTGCCAAAATAACAAGGTGACTCAACGGCCACAATGTCTTCGCGCTTGGTTAATGCACGAAATGCGAGGCTGATGGCCTGCTGACCGCCATGCGTAATGGCGATTTCTTGTGCTTTGATTTGTAGGCCCAAATCTTGCGATATTTTTAGCAGTTGTTTGACTAAATGGCTATTACCTGGCGGTAGCTGATAGTGGCTAGGAATGTGCGTTTGCTGGCGGCTGTGGCGGCCAATTTCTGCATACAAACTACGAATCGCGGTGCTTTGCGTATTAGGATGCGCTGAACCTGCAGGCATGTGATGTTTCACTGTGGGTTGAACCAAAATTGATTTAGATAAAGAGAGCAGGTCAATGCTATTGGGTTGTGGCAGCGGAATCTCCAAAGGGATTACAGCACCTTGGACTCGATAGCCTGAACGAGGCTGAGAGTAGACGACATTCATCGCTTCTAACTCTTGATAAGCACGAATAACGGTATTTTTGCTGACAGACAATTGTTCGCATAGCTGGCGAATGGAAGGCATTTTATCGTGTGCGTGGAATAAACCATCGTCGATGGTCTGCTTAAGATGACGTTTTACCTCAGTATATTTAGGATCCGTGTTTTTAAGCTTACTTTTCATTCTGTACCCACTAAATTATTCAAATCTGTGCCTTTTACGCATAACTGTACCCAAATAAAGTAGCAGCATAGAATCGATTGTGGCTAGGAATTTTGTGATGTTTGTAAGAATGATCCCGTTCTTGTTTGTCGTGTTATGGGCATCTGGTTTCGTTGGCGCAAGGTTTGGCTTAATGTATGCGGAACCTGCCACGCTGCTCACGCTGCGCATGGTGGCGAACGTGGTGCTTTTTATTGGTTTGCTGTTATTGCTCAAAAGGCGCATTCCGCGTGGTCGCCATTTGTGGCATTCCTGTATAACGGGCGTGTTGATTCATGGTTGCTATTTGGGCGGAACCTACCAAGCGATTTCTTGGGGAATGCCAGCAGGTTTAAGTGCTCTGCTGGTGGGGACGCAACCCATTTTGACTGCGCTGCTGCTGGTTTTTATGAGTACAGAGCGCTTTAATCTGGCGCAGTGGTTAGGGTTAGCTCTTGGGTTTTCTGGGATAAGTCTCGTCTTGATGGGTAACATTGAGTGGCAATCGGAAGTACACAAATGGCCTGCCATTAGTTTGTGTTTGTTATCTCTGCTCGGCATCACGCTCGGCACCTTATATCAGAAAAAATTTTGCCAAGGTGTGGATATGATTGGCAGCGCTACCGTGCAATATGTGGCTGCGTTATGCCTATTCTTACCTTGGGCTTGGAGCTTTGAAACCATGCAAGTGCAATGGACACCGACCTTTATCATGACACTGGTATGGCTGGTTGTGGTGCTGTCATGTGTCTCTATTTTATTGCTGTTGTATATGGTTGAACACGGTGCGGCCTCAAGTGTGGCTTCCGTGTTTTATCTTGTACCACCAACCACCGCCATTCAAGCATGGCTTGCTTTTGATGAATCATTGGATGGGTTTGGTGTTGCGGGCTTCTGCCTTGCCGTTACGGCTGTTTATCTGGTGGTGAAAAAGCCGAATCTGCTGAGAAAATTGGCGAAACCGGTATTTGAGCGTTCATAAAATTCACCCCTATAAACCGAACTTAGAATGGGGTGCTCTGCTGGTGGTTGGGTAATCAATGGATAATTTCTGACTCGCGGCGGCACCTAATGACTTTGCCAATTTTTTCAGATTGATCTTAAGTGATGCACTCAAAAATGCGCTGCCCTTCCTCTGTTTTCCTAAAATATTTTACTGTGTCATCTAGTTTTAAACTAAGTGAAACACAACTGTCATATTTGCGTCCTAAAGTGAGTTTCGTTCAATACACAACGGCAATAAAGCCTCTTAAGGATATTTGTGATGAAAAAGACAGTAATCGGTGCAATCGCTCTTTTAGGTGCATTGGCAGTTAACCCAGTTTTTGCAAAAGAAACCATTTCTGCTGTTGGCTCTAGCAGCGTAACGCCATTGATGGAAGTTTTCTCTGAAACATATATGAAGAAAAACGCGGACGTGTTTATTGAGGTTCAAGGCCCAGGTTCTTCTGCGGGTATTAAAGCCGCTAAGAACGGCAGTGCGGATATTGGTATGTCTTCACGTGGCCTAAAAAGCTCAGAAAAAGAAGCATCATTAGTTGAAGAAAAGATCGCGCTTGATGGTATAGCGGTGGTTGTGCATCCAAGCAATAAAGTAAAAGGGTTGAGTGCTGAACAAGTCTCTGCCGTTTACCGAGGCGAGATCACGAATTGGAAAGATGTCGGTGGTGAAGACAAACCTATCGTTGCAATTACTCGCGATACCGCATCAGGTACTCGTGGTGCATTCGAAGAGATTATGAAACTGACAAAAAAAATCTCAGACAAGACGGTATCTGCTATCTCTCAACGAGCTCAAGTAGCTAACGGTAACGGCAGTTTGAAAACTATGGTTGCGTCTAACCCTTATTCCATCGGTTACATCTCTCTTGGCACCGTTGATAACACGGTTCATGCCTTAGCGGTAGACGGTACTGATGCATCGGTAGATAACGTGAAAAATGGTTCATACAAAGTGGCTCGTCCTTTCCTTGTACTGTACAAAAAAGGCCAACCATCCGCTCAAACGCAACAGTTCCTTGATTGGATGCTAACGCCTGAAGCTCAAAAACTCGTTGCAGAACATCACTATATCGCAGTGAACTAATAGACTCTCCCATTCGACTTGAAGGTGCAGCGACGTTGTTTCGTTCAGCCCAAACACATGCTTTATCCATGTGGATGGGAATTCACTGACTTGCTGTTTAGCCGCCACTTCAAGTTGTTTGGGGAAATAACTTTAAAAGTTTGCTTAGCCCATCGTTGGGGCTGAGCCTTTTCTATCCACGTCGATTCCATCGAATAGTGAGATTGATACTATGACCATCGCAACAAATAGTGAAAAGCTTATGAACAACGTTTCTACGCAAGCTTCCAAACGTGCACTTCGTGCTAAAAAGCGTGTGGACTGGAAAGAGCGCATTTTCCACGGGTTGTTTCTTACCAGTGCCATTATTGGCATTGTGTCTCTTGCCATCATTGCCTACTTCATTTTCCGCGAAAGTATTCCCGCATTTCAAGAAGTGGGTATCTCGGGTATCGTCCTTGGACAAGATTGGTTGCCGCCAGCTCTGTATGGTGTGGCAACTATGATTGTCGCTTCTGTGGTTTCAACGTTTGGTGCGGTGATCGTTGGTGTGCCTGTGGGCGTACTCACCGCTATCTTTATTGCCGAAGTCGCACCAAAACGTGTCGCGAATATCATTCGCCCAGCCGTTGAATTGCTCGCTGGTATTCCTTCCGTGGTCTATGGTTTCTTTGGTCTTGTGATTATTGTTCCTTTGATTCAGGACATTTTCCAAGTTCCTGCGGGCAATACCATTCTCGCGGGCATTATTGTGCTTGGTGTCATGATCTTACCGACGGTGATTACCGTGTCCGAGACTTCTATTCGCGCAGTCCCTCATACGTACAAAGAAGGTTCTTTGGCATTAGGTGCATCCAGTATTTTTACCATCTTCAAATTGCTGGTACCGGCAGCTCGCTCCGGAATTATGACCGGCGTCATCTTAGGAATTGGGCGTGCGCTCGGTGAAACCATGGCCATTATTATGGTGATGGGCAACGCGCCAGCGATGCCTGAAGGTATTTTAGACTCAGCACGCACGCTGACAGCCAATATTGCGATTGAAATGTCTTACGCAAGTGGTGTTCATGCCAGTGCGCTTTACGCAACAGGCGTTGTGCTATTGGCATTCATCATGATCTTGAATGCCACATTGCTCTATTTAAACCGTGAGAGAGCGAGGTAATAGTGATGGATACAGTAAAACTAAAACGTGCCCGCCAGCTAAAAGATAACGTATTGAAAATATCTATTTGGATTGCGGCCGCTGTAACAGTCGGCTTCCTATTTTGGATTATCTGGTACATCCTTTCTAACGGGCTACAACACGTAGATTGGAATTTCGTTACCGACGATTACACCCGTACTGGCAATGAACACGGGATCTTCCCGATGATCATATCGACGATTTATATGGTGATCGCTTCTATTTCGGTGGCCGCCCCGTTGGGTATTATGACGGCGATTTATCTTACCGAATACGCCAAAATCGGTAGCCGCTTGGTGAAAGTGATCCGCTTTTGTACCGAATCTTTGGCGGGGATCCCCTCCATTATCTTTGGTCTATTTGGCATGACCTTCTTTGTGGTGATTCTAGGCTTAGGCTTCTCTATTTTGTCGGGTGCGCTAACGCTCAGCATTTTGATTTTGCCTGTGATCATTCGGACCACAGAAGAAGCGTTGATGGCCGTTCCTCAAACTTATCGCGAAGGTTCTTATGGTCTTGGAGCCTCAAAAATATACACCATTTGGCGTCTGATTTTGCCAAGTGCAATGCCCGGCATCCTCACGTCAATTATTTTGAGTATTGGTCGTGTTATTGGTGAATCGGCTCCTGTGTTTTTAACCGCAGGAATGGTGGCACGTATTCCTGATTCATTGCTCGATTCAGGCCGCACCCTAACCGTTCACCTTTACAAGCTCACAACAGAGCTGTTCACGGTTGAAGAGTGGAATCAAGCCTACGGCACAGCAACCGTGCTGATTGTGGTTGTGCTACTGATCAACATGGTGACGAAGCTAATCGCAAGACGATTTAATACCGCTTCTTATTAAGCAGAGCGTTGGGCGCGATTTACAGAATTTTGAGAGATAACAAGAATGAACAAATTTAATATTGAAAACCTAGACCTTTTTTATGGCGATAACCAAGCGCTAAAATCAATCAACCTGCCTATTCCAACTCGTCAAGTGACAGCGCTGATTGGCCCTTCTGGCTGTGGAAAATCGACTTTATTACGCTGTTTGAACCGAATGAATGACCTCATTGAAGGCGTGACTATCACCGGTAAATTGGCGATGGATGGGCAAGATATTTACGGCAATATTGATGTTGCAGATCTGCGTATCAAAGTGGGAATGGTGTTCCAAAAGCCAAATCCGTTCCCAATGAGTATTTATGAAAACGTGGCGTATGGGTTACGCGCACAAGGGATTAAAGATAAAAAGCACATCGATGAAGTGGTTGAGCGCTCATTGCGCGGCGCGGCGTTGTGGAATGAAGTAAAAGATCGCTTGAAGTCGCATGCGTTTGGCCTCTCTGGTGGTCAACAACAGCGTTTGTGCATCGCACGTACGATAGCGATGGAGCCGGATGTGATTTTGATGGATGAACCAACGTCCGCCCTTGACCCGATTGCAACACACAAAATTGAAGAATTGATGGAAGAGCTGAAAAAGAATTACACCATCGTTATTGTCACGCACTCAATGCAGCAAGCGCGTCGTATTTCTGATCGCACAGCGTTTTTCTTAATGGGGGAATTGGTTGAACACAATGATACACAAGTGATTTTCAACAATCCTAAAGATGATAGAACCATGGGATATGTCAATGGCGATTTCGGCTAGTCACTTATTGCAGCGACTAACCTGGAATAATAGCGGACTCATTATAACTATAAAGCGATGGTAACTTTGCCCCTCATACAGAGGGGCTTTTTTGTAGAAACTTCATGGCATACATATTCTTATCCGCAATATGTATTAATTGATTAATATTGGCTGAATCTTTAGGAAAAGAGGCAATACCGATACTGGTTGAAAGCTTTGCTCCCACTCCATTATCCACGAAGAAATTCTCTTTAAAACACGCTTTAATGTGGCGTTGCATAATGCTCAGTTCCATCGCATCTACGCTATGGATGATCAGGGCAAACTCATCACCCCCCATACGAAATACCGAATAATCAAAGGTTGGAATCGAATGTGTTAAGCGAAACGCTACTTGCTGCAACACACTGTCCCCTGCTTTATGACCATTTTGGTCGTTAATGGGCTTAAAGCCATTTAAGTCGAGAAGAAAGAGAGAGAAGGGGTTGTTGGTAGAAATTTGATTCAGCTCTTCAAACATCGCAAGGCGGTTTGCAAGTCCAGTTAGAGGGTCAGTTAACGCTAAGGTACGCTGAGCAACCGCTTCTTTATGAAAAATATAGCTAACTAAGCCAATGCAACCCAGCATCAAGAACATCAGCAGAAATTGTACCTGTGTTAGCCTATTTGCTTTTTCTTTTTGCTCGAGATAGATAGGGCTTTGCAGTTGAAAGTTTTGGTTTACATAGCCGATAATCTGGTCGTAAATCAAGCGAGCATGTTTTTCAAATACAGCCAATGACTTTTGATCTTTAACGGCCAGCAATAAGCTTTCTAATATTTTGAAATCATCAAAGTTGTTCTTAAAGAAATGCTGGGAATCCGTTCTACCCATAAAATTATCCGATTCCTTACTCGTTAGAATCAAGTCAAAACGGCTCCAAATCAGCTCATACTGCAGCCAAGTGTGCGCTCTCTTCTCCTGTGAATCTAAGTAATAAGGAATCGAAGCAACCAGCTCAGAATACTCTTTGGTGAGCTGGAATAAATACCAAGTTGCATAGTTACGTTGGTCGGTATAGGAGTTGGCTAAAGAGCGTGTGGTCGAAAGTATATACAAATTAGCGACGATCAAGGTGGCTGACAGGACAATCAACAGTGTTTTTGCCCGGTATAGCAAGGGGTGTAAAGTGCTGTGTTTTGTAAAATTCATTATTTACCGTGAATCAATAGTTTTTCTAACTGCCACACCATTTGGGTGTAATAAATGCCATTGTCTATTTGTGGATATTTATCTAGATTGTAGATCAGCCAAAACGGCCCCTTGTTTCTTATTTTCATTTCATCGCCATTCATGTGATAAGCAATAATGGGTTCATAGCGAGTTAAGTTTTCAATTGCAATATTAGCGGCGTAATCATTAATGGCCAAAAATGATACAGAAGAAACCTGTCCAACTTGCAAATGATTAATTAAATCAATAACTTTAAAACCAGTGAAAGTATTTTCTTTTGGTAACCAAGGAAGCTGAGTCGTGAAGGTTTCACGAGGCAGTATCTCTGCCAATTGTGCAAGAGAATAAGTAACCCGATCTTGGTTTGGGAGGGTAATAGTTAAGCTTGCAGCATGAACAAATAAGCTGAAAAAAATAAGTGGTAAAGCGGTTATCCATCTCATCATAAACTACCTTATTTACTTCTGCTTTTTTCTTAGAGCATAGGCTAAAAGTATAAGGTGATAATTTAATCAATGAAATTATTTTCTATTTATATTTCTGTTAATTTGGTCGAATCAATCTTTAGTTTAGAACAAAAAAATCCCCACATAAGTGGGGACTTGCATATTGAAATGTTATTAGTGCCGTTACTGCTGCATTGTTTACTAAAAAATGAGATGTGCTACACCAGCTATCACTGGCAGTGTAATGAGCGTACGCAGAATAAATATGACAAACAGCTCAAGGATGTTGACAGGAATTTTGCTGCCTAACATTAACGCACCCACTTCAGACATATAGATCAACTGAGTCACTGACATGGCTGCAATCACGAAACGTGTCATTTCATTATCAATGGAAGCTGCAAGAATCGCGGGAATAAACATATCCGCAAAGCCGACCACAATGGTTTGAGATGCTTGAACAGCCTCAGGTACACCAAGTAACTCTAGAAAAGGAATAAACGGTTGGCCCAATACAGAAAATACAGAGGTGTATTCTGCAACAATCAGAGCCAGAGTACCCAAGCCCATCACGACAGGTAGCACACCAAACACCATATCAACAGCGTTACGCATGCCTTCAGCGAAGATCGATTTTGCAGATTTAACTTGGCTTGCTTTCGCCAGTGCTAATTCCATCCCCCATGAGAACGAGGTATGGCCGCTTGGAACTGCATCGGCATCTTTAGCTGGAGAGGTACCATCAATATAAGTGTTCTTTTTGAAACTTAATGGTGGCAGGCGAGGAATGATGATCGCTGCAACAAAGCCTGCAAGGCAAATGGTGCCATAAAAAGGTAGGAACAGATGCTCTAGCTTAACTTGCGCAATAACGACTAAGCTGAAGGTAATTGAAACGGCAGAAAACGTTGTACCAACAATAGCGGCTTCACGCTGTGTGTAGAATTTGCTTTCGTACTGTTTGCTGGTCAGCAAAATACCGACACTACCGTCGCCCAACCAAGAAGCCATGCAGTCGATTGCGCTACGGCCTGGAAGGTTGAAAACTGGACGCATGATTCTGCTTAATAAACTACCAAATAGCTCCAGTAGCCCGAAGTTAAGTAGTAAAGGCAGCAAAAGCCCTGCAAAAATAAATACAGAAAATAAAGTGGGTAATAAACCCTCAAGAACCATACCGCCAGTGTTTTCTTCCCAGATAGCCTTAGGGCCGATTTGGAAAAACGTCATGATGACGGCGATACCACCAAATACACGGACGGCTAACCAAAGAGCAGATGGATTAAAAAGCCCATTTAAGAAAGGACTCTTTGTAATGAATGCAGGTTGAAAAATTTTACATAAAATGGAAGCTGCAGACATAAAGGCGATGATCACTGTCACTATTGCAACAAGGTAATCGCCCAAAATAGCTTGGATAGATTTAGCAAGGACGGCAACTGGAATGGTTAAGTCACCTTGGTAGCTAATTGGCGCCATAAACAAAAATAGACCAATTAACGAAGGGATGAAAAACATCCAAAAGCTACTTTGTGTTGGTGCTACAGGAGCTTCAATAGTTTGAGCGTTATCTTGCATGTCGTGTCTCGTATTACTGCGGGTCAATAGTCACCAACTGGTGGCATAAAAATGCACTAAATAGCTCTATTTAGTCATTGCAGGCAAGAATATCTATTTTTAAGATGGCTTGCAATACTATTCATTAATCAAGGTTAAGTATTCAAACAAAAGAGCTGTTATTCTCAGATAACATGGTCATTTGTTTTGTTATTGTTGCATTGGTTAATAATCTGTTGGTGGTTGAGGCGTGCGTTTTAAAAAGAGTTAAGGAGGGCTGAGGAAAATTGGGCGGTTAAGGTAAGAGGGACGGGTCAGTCAAAGGCCTTTAACCGTAGGCTAAAGGCCAAAAATGTATAGGTCCAATGAGCTTTATTGAGCTGTACTGATATTCAAACGTTGTAGGCTAACGCTGAGCGCATCATCGAATTGACTAAAGAAATTGTCTTCACCGACCAAATCAACAATCCCCGCTTTTTTCAGTTTCATTGCAACACGAGTATTTGCACCAGAGATCAACACTTGCACATTCTTTTTATGGAAGTTTTCGATCATTTCCTCAATGGATTGCAGGCCAGTAATGTCCATAAATGGAACCCATTTAAGGCGAATAATTAAAATTTCTGGCTGCTCTTGAATGCTGCTCATCACACGCTCAAAGGTTTCAGCCGCAGCAAAGAAAAATGGGCCTTCTAAGGCATAAACGGCGAGCTCTCTTGGTAACTGAGTTTGCCCATGACGAAGCAGCTCAGCACTGAGCTCATGGTGTGTACTGGCTTTTACCTCAACACTAGATGCCATACGTTTTACAAAGTGAAGGGTAGCGATGATCACCCCGATGTTGACGGCGACAACTAAGTCCGCAAACACGGTTAATCCAAATGTTAGCAACAAAATAACCACATCGGCTTTGGGTGCACGTTTAACCAATTTAATAAAGTGGGGAACTTCACTCATGTTCCATGCTACGACGAACAAAATCGCACTGAGTACTGCCAGTGGAATATTGACGGCTAATGGTGCAAGTGCAATAAGGATGATGACCAGAGTGAGCGAGTGCACCACGCCCGAAAGTGGGCTTGTCCCCCCGTTGCGTATATTGGTTGCAGTACGTGCAATGGCGCCTGTTGCTGCAATACCACCGAAGAGCGGAGCCACGATATTAGCGATACCTTGGCCGACTAACTCTTGGTTTGAGTTGTGTTTGGTGCCCGCCATACCATCGGCGACCACCGCCGAAAGCAATGATTCAATCGCACCTAGCATGGCAATCGCAAAAGCAGGGCCAATCAATAGAATAATTTGAGAGAAGCTAACTTCTGGAAGCGAAAACTCTGGCAGTCCTTGAGGTATGCCTCCAAAAGCCGATCCAATCGTGCGGATCCCTTCAAAGCCAACAAAATATTGCAACACGGTAACGGTGACGAGAGCAAGCAGCGGCCCTGGTACTTTCGAGAGCTTCGGGATCTTAGGGCCGAAGATAACCAGCGCGAGTGAAAATAACGCAAGGCCTGTTGTGGCCCAATCCATCTGCGGAAAGGCATGGAAAATAGACACTAATTTTTGATGAAAATGCTCACCTTCGATCTTGGGGAGGCCGAAGAATTCTTGCCATTGCCCAACCCAGATGATGACACCGATACCGCTGGTGAAGCCGACGATTACGGGGTCAGGAATATAGCGGATGATGCTACCGAGTTTTGCGACCCCCAGAACCAATAGAATCACACCGGCCATCATAGTGGCTATCTGCAACCCGCTGACCCCATACTGGCTAACAATTCCAGCAAGTATCACGATGAAAGCACCCGTTGGGCCAGCTATCTGCACTCGCGAGCCGCCAAACAGTGAAACGATAATGCCTGCAATAATGGCGGTATATATCCCTTGCTCCGGTTTCACGCCAGAAGCAATAGCAAATGCCATCGCCAGTGGCAGAGCGACAACCCCTACAATCAAACCTGCACTGATATTATTTAGCCACTGTTTTGGTCGTAGCAGACCGGCTTTATAGGATTCATATACGGCAAACATAATTGATAACCTTATTGAAAATAGGGGAAAATAGAAAGCGCGGTGGATTCTACGCTCATTTAAAATGCTGTAAAGAGGGGTGAATATTCAACTGAGGTTATAAATATAGTGGTTCGGCGGCGGAATTTTTACTATTTAGAGTTGTGGATGTGAGTCTATTTTCTTATGATTCACTGGGTAGGATGTTTTTTATACAGAGATGGAGTTTGTGATGATCAATAAACGTTTTTTTAAAACAAAAGAAGAAGTCGAAGTGACCTTTGAAGTGGACGTCCCAGATACGGCTGGCAATGTTGCGATAGTAGCGGACTTTCTTGACTGGCAACCAGAACCGATGAAAAAGGTGGCGAAAAGTAATAGTTTTAAATTTAAAACCCGTTTACCTAAAGATGCTGAATTTCAATTTCGTTACTTGTTGGATGACCAACAATGGGTTAACGATCCTAGCGCTGACCAGTACATTGCCAATGGTTTTGGCGAGGAAAATAGCCTAGTGACGACTTATCAATAGGTTGTTGATAAATCTTGTGAAAGCGTGAAATATGATTAGGACAGTACTCATTTCCACGTGTAATTGTTGATTTATTATAAGGCACTCCGGTGCCTTTTTTGACCATAGAATCACACGATATAGGTGACTTTTGAAACAGAAAGTCTTAATCTTGAGGCTCTTTTGACTTAATCCACAGGATAGATAGTGCTTCCTCGTTCTCTCATTCTGCGCTTTTCTGAGCTTTCACTTCCAAAAAAAGCGTCGATTATTGGCCTACCGATTGTCGCGGCCATCGCATTTTCCTCGTCTATTCAGGATAGCTCCTTACAGCGCCAAATTGAGCTCTCTATTACCGAAACTCAAATTGTTCAGTCGATTTTATCTGATGCTATTGAGGTAAAAAATCTTCCGGATTTTGAATATGAGATTAAATCTGGTGACAATTTAAGTACTATCTTTAATCAACTTGGCTTTGGTTACCAAGACTTGATGAAGATTATGGAAACCGATTTAAACTACCTCGCATTGGATACGTTAAAACCTGGCAACATCCTCAGGTTTTGGAAAGCGCAAAATGGAAATGCGCTTTCCAAAATGGAGCTAGAATTTAGCCTAGTCGAGCGCGCGGTATATTCACGTTTAGATGATGGTACCTATGAGTTTCAAGATGTTAAAATACCGGGTGTATGGAAAGAGTTCGCCATGGTTGGCGAGATCCAAGGCAGCTTTTCTCAGTCGGTCAATTCGATAGGGTTAGGCAGCGCTGAGATAGAACAGATCGTCTCTTTACTTAAAGATAAACTCAATTTCTCTCGTGATCTTAGGGTTGGCGATCGATTTGAAGTGGTTCAATCTCGTCAATTTGTCGGTGAGAAATTGACGGGCAATCGTGAAATTCAAGCGATTAAAATCTACAGTCGAGGCAAAGACGTTTCTGCTTATTTACACCGTGATGGGCAGTACTATGACAAAAATGGCGATAGTTTACAGCGCGCATTTCAACGCTATCCGACGACAAATAAACGCATTACCTCTAACTTTGATGCGCATCGCCTGCACCCAGTCACAAAAAGAGTGGCTCCGCACAATGGTACTGATTTTGGTGTACCAGTCGGTACTCCGGTATTCTCGACTGGCGATGGTACGGTGATCATGACGCGTAAGCACCCTTATGCGGGTAATTACGTGGTGATACAACATGGCAGTACTTACAAAACACGCTATTTGCATTTGAGTAAAATTTTAGTGCGTAAAGGTCAGAAAGTATCGCGAGGTGAGCGGATCGGTTTATCTGGGCAATCGGGCCGAGTCACTGGGCCTCATCTGCATTATGAGCTGATGGTTCGAGATCGCGCAGTGAATGCCATGACCGCCAACATACCAATGGCAAACTCAGTGCCTAAAAAAGAGATGGCGGGGTTTGTTGCAAGGCGTAATGAACTCGATTCTATGCTTCAGCAGCAAGAACTGCGGTATGCCACCAGTGAGTCTTCGGCTGACCAAGAGTCTTAATGTGATAGCATAATGGATATTAGTAATCCCTCACTTTCAGAGTGAGGGTTTTTTATGCGCGCCGTACATGGCTCATGTTGTTCCAGTGAGTCACGATAGAGTGCGGTGTTTCTGGCTTTGAAAAATAGTAACCTTGGATCTGTTCACAGCCCATAGCATAGAGTTTTTCCAGAGCTTCTTGGTTCTCCACCCCTTCTGCGACGAGATCAACTCGAAGTTGATTTGCCAATTGAATAATCAACCAAACTACGCGCTCCGCTGTTTCGTTACATACCATGTTTTTGATAAAAGTGGCATCAATTTTAATGCAATCGATGGGGTAGCTATGGATGTAATTCAAGCTCGAATAGCCAGTGCCAAAGTCATCAAGCGCGATGGTAAAACCAAGTAGTCTGAGCTTATCTAAGATGTATCTAACTTCACTGGTTTGTGAAAGTAGTACTGTTTCGGTGAGCTCAATTGTGAATTCATTAGGCTCAAAGCCGTATTGAGTAATGGTTTGCATTAAGTGTTCGAGATAGCGCTTGGAGTTGATCAGTTCATGTGCCGAACAGTTAAGTCCTAATTTTACCTTGTAGCCTAAGCCCTCCTCTAGCTCAACTTTTGCTAGGCATGCCAGCTCAACAATGCGTTCTCCTAATTCCACAATTAAACCTGACTGCTCAGCAGTATCGATAAACTCAATCGGTGAAATCGCACCCAGAGTTTCGCTATTCCAGCGAGTGAGAATCTCAAAATAGTTCCACTGTTCTTGGTGACGACTGACGATCGGTTGCGCCACCACAAATAGCTCACTATTTTTACTGGTTAACTTATTGAGTTCACGGCGTAGAGCTTCTGTGATTTGGGTTTGACGATGGTATTGGTCACTCAGATGGGTATCATAGCAACGGATATTACTACCGCGAGTTTGCTTACACTCTTTGAGTGCTAAACAGGCATTGAGAATCAGTTGATCGGCCGTGATTGTCTCTTGAGTTTTCCTTGAAATGCCAATGCTTAAGCTAATTTTAATGCGATGTGATGCATCGACATAACCTGTATTTAGCTTATCCAATATACAGCGGCAGATTTGCAACGGATCATTAGAGAAGGTGATAAACGCATATTCATCCCCAGCGATTCGAAATGCCAAATTCTCTTCCGGAACGCTTTGAATGATGGCATTAGCCACAAACTTAATGATTTGGTCGCCAATATAGTGCCCATATAAGTCATTGATCGATTTAAAATTATCGATGTCTAAATAAGCAAGAGTGAACGGTTCATTGGTTGTTTCAACTAAGCGTTCTAATTTGTCAGCTAGATAACTGCGGTTCATTAAATCGGTCAGGTTGTCGTGAGAAACTTCGTAACTAAGTTGATTAACCAAGCTGTCAGAGCGTTCGCTCAACCACTTATTGCGCAGGCTGTGAACGACTATGTTCGCAATGATTCGGTGGTAGCCAATCACGAATTCCTCATCTTCGATGGGAGAATAGAAGGTAGACACGAGCATTCCGAGTATTTCGCCATTCTTGGCACGTAGGGGAATACCGATATAGGCATCAATCTTATTTTCAATTAGAAACTTGTCATCAGGAAAAATTTTGGTCACTTGTGATGGAAACAGACAGTATTCCTGTTTTGATTTCCACACTTGCTCACACGGTGTTCCCCTGAGCGGATAACCCGTGTCGTTGTTGTCTGGCGTCTCACCAGCATGAGATAAGGTGTGAGCTCTGTAATGCCATTTGTCTAACTCGACGATGCATGTACAGCAGGTTTGAAAATGTGTATGCAGCACCAATGTGGCTCGATCATGTAACTCAGAGCCATCGAGCAGCATGAGCTCGTTAATGGTGTTTAGACTAACTGCATCCCTAGCCAATGATGTTTTAGTCATATGTCGTACTCTGTTTTTTTAGAATATGCACTTAGTGACTATGGTCGACATTGCGCAGTTTTGCCACTCGCAATAATGGGTACTTGAGACGTAAAAAAATAAAATATTGGTTATTCAGCGGCTTAGTTGCAGAGTTTTATGAGTACTTTTTTGTCTAGGGTAAATTTGCTCTGGTGGACAATTTTGTGATGGAAATAGACGTAACCCCAATTTAGTTACCTAGCTTCATGCGTTAATTTTTCTTTTAAGTAGTTGAGAAATAAATGAGTTCGAGTGTGTTGATAATCAAGTTTAGGGTAATAAGCGTAAACCGTTGCTTGATCAACGGTGATATCGGGTAGCAAACGTACCAGATTGCCCAAACGTAGCTCTTCTTTGACCATCACGTCGTTGGTGACAATCACTCCCATGCCATTTTTGCCTGCATAGAAAAGTGCTTCTGGATTGGTTGTCGCGAAGTTACCCGATAACGATAGGCGTTTGCCCGTTGAGGTTTTTAATTCGCGCGTTGTGTGTTCTCCCCAAATCAAGACATTGTGCTGTTGAAGCTGTTCGGCAGATTTGGGCATACCATATTTTTCAATATAGTTAGGAGAAGCATAAAAGCCGGCCCTATGTTCAAATAGGGGTGAGGCTTTAAAACTGAGGGAGTTGAGTTGGTCAATTTCTCGGCTGATGAATAAATCAAGGTGAAGTTCGGGCAATTGCCCCGGAGTTGTTGTGGTCAGTTGGATTCGAATGTCAGGGTAGCGCTGTAGAAATTCATCTAAATACTGCACCAAAAATTTTGAGCCCACAGAGAGTGTCGCCCCAATTTTTAGCAGGCCAGCGGGAGTTTGGCTGACAGATCGTGTTTCATCAACCACCGATTGCCAACTTTCAAGTTGTGCTTTTGCTCGCTCATAAAAGAGAGCACCCGCTTCGGTTTGTGTCACCGTTCGTGTGGTGCGCTTAAGTAACTGCACGCCAATTTTCTCTTCCAGCCAATGTACTCGTTTACTGATGGCTGAGCTGGTGGTATTGAGCTTACGTGCCGCGCCGTTAAAGCTGCCTTCTTCAACCACTCGCATGTATGTTTTTACATTTTGTATCCAATCCATCGTTACCCTACTCATTCCTCATTGGAACTAATTCATTTCCTGAGTGCTTTATTATCAAATCTGAGTTGCCAATATATACTGAAAACGTATTTTGACACCACATCTACCGACGATAAGAGCTCACTTAGCAACCCATGAAAACTCTCGCTAGCACACCATTTAAAAAGACGCCGATGTTATTGGCGATGATGATCATTGCCACGGGCCAAGTTGGGGTGAGCATCTATTTACCTGCACTGCCGTTGATCAGCCGAGACTTAATGGTTGACCAAGCCAGTATTCAATGGCTCGTCACGCTCTTTTTAGTGGCGTTTGGAATGTCACAGCTTTTTTACGGGCCATTGTCTGATGCGGTTGGTAGACGCCCGACATTTTTACTCGGGCAGGGGATCTACTTGGCCGGTACAGTATTGTGTGTCTGTTTTTCGGATAATTTTCATGCGTTGGCTGCTGGTCGCCTACTGCAAGGGCTTGGCGCGGGAAGTGCTTCTGTTCTTGGCCGCAGTGTGCTGCGTGACAGTTATGATGGTCTGCAATTAACAAAGGCGCTTTCTTACATCGCCATCACCGCCTCAATTATGCCAATTATTGCCCCTGTGCTCGGTGGGTGGCTTGCCTTTCATTTAAGTTGGCAGTCCGTGTTTGTGTTCGTATTAGTGTATATCTGTACCATTTTTATTTTAGGTTGGTGGATATTGCCAGAAACGTTGCCATACGCGAAACATCGGTTTCAACCGAAGGCCGTATTGCATAACTACTTGCTACTCTTGAAAAATTCCCAAGTGCTGACAAGCGCCAGTTACAACTGGATCAGCTATTTATCTAGTTTAGTGACTCTGTCGGTGCTGCCTTTTCTCTTGCAAAACAAGCAGGGGTTAACGGCCGCCGATTATGGAACCGTAATGATCGTCCCTTCCGCGGGTTTGATGATAGGCAGTGTTGCCGTTAACTTACTCAATGATCGTTTTTCATCCCAACGTTTACTTGCTTTGGCGATTGTCATTATGGCTTTTGCCGGTGTTTGGTTACTGATAACACCGATGAGCGTGTTCAATTTAGTGTGGGGATTTACTTGGTTAACGATTGCGCAAGGTATCTCATTTCCATTATCCACCAGCATGCTGCTCGGGCCACACAAAACTCAAGCGGGTTCCGTTGCGGCTCTATCTGGCTCCATTCAAATGTGTTTAGCTGGATTTTTAGGGGGATACTTGGTGGAAAGATGGATCACGAGTCAGATGTCGCTAGGCTGGTTCTATTTAGCAACCAGTTGCGCTATGTTTTTGGTGTTGTGTTCTTCCTATCGCTTACGTCAAACCAAATTCGCTTAATGCTGTTTATACCCTTCCGGTTTGAAGTGGTTTAAGTCTAGTGGTGCATTTACATCGTACATGTCGGCACAAGAGAAATAATTTGAGGTATAATCTCGGCGACATTAATTCAACGGAAAAATCAATGCAACAAGATGAATTTCAAGCATTAGTCAAAAGCTTGTGCGAGCAAAAAACACTTCCTCAAGCGTTAGATATGCTGAAAGTATGTGAAGATCAAGATATTGCTGAAGCAGCCTTATCGTTAGTGGGTCAGTTTGCTTTAGCCGAAGTGGATGGGGAGCAACGCATTTACCACGTCGTGTTGCAAGAAAATGAGCAAGGTGAAGAAGAAGAGTTTGTCGAACACATTATGAATGAAGGCGATGACGTTATTAAGTTTGTTGCTTGGTTTTTTGAAACCATGTTTGAAGTTAAGCAGAAAGAAACTTACTTGGCTGCTGGTAAAACCTATAAGCAGCCTAAACGCGGTTAACTGAAAATTAATTACTTTATTTTGTGACTCAAGTCTTGTTTTTGTTCTTTTTTGGACTAATATACACCTCGTCAGGTAAATAAATTACATGTTGAGGTGATTCATGGGTTATGAATTAGGTGGTGCTTACGTTGGTCAACTGATCGCAAAAAAAGCGATGTATGATGCAATGCATGGCAAACCACAAGCAAAGAAAAAGTCTTTCATTAAAACGCTAGTGAAGAAATTCAGCAAATAGTGAATGCCTAAGAATTAAAAAGCCCTAGCTTGGTAACAAGCTGGGGCTTTGCTTTATTTACTGGGGTAAAAATGACTGTGCAAATTCGTCCACCATTCGTCCACAAAGAGCCCGTATACCATTACTGACTAAAGAGTCGGCGGTTTCTGAGGTGTCAGTACTTTTTCTTCTAAAGTAACCAGATGCTCTGGGGCACTACTGACTTTTTTTGGTTAGCCAATCTTCCAATTTATCACACCCGCCGATATAGCGGCTTTCTAGCCAAATTTGTGGCACGGTGACGGGCGTTTTTTGACCAATGATGGCTTTAACTTCTGGGATCATCCGGTACAGCGCCGCACTTTCTTTGACGACATCATGATAGGTGTATTGAATTCCCGCTTCATCCAGCAATTTCTTTGCTTTTACGCAGTATGGGCAAGTGGCTTTTCCATACACAATATTGCCAGTTAACTCGTCACGTTGTGCCCACTCTTTGATCACAGATTGAACCAAAACACCTCGATTTAACGCTTCTCCTTGGCTGATCACTTTACCTTCAACGACCAATATTGGGGCGTGCCATGCGCCAAGTTTCAAGGGTTCCCACCAGTACGATAGCCAGTCTTTGACTTCTAACTCGATGGGAATGCCCTCCAGTTCATTATTGAAGGTGTCAGTCAAAATGTCCTTGGTGAGCGTACACTCGCCGCAAGGGATGGTGACTTTAAATGGACCCCAACTTCCAGCCCATCGGTATAGTGTGATTTTTATCGGTTTTGCCATCGTGTTTTCCTCAAGAAGCATTGCTTAGAGAATAGGAAAGAGTTGAGTGACTTTTTATTTCAACGCGAAGATTTTTTTGTTTCCCAGTGAGTAATAAAGGCCACTGAAGCGATAATGATGGCAGCGCCAAGCCATAATCGCCCGGGTGGTGCCCAGCCAAACACTAACCAACCCGCCAAAACATTCAGTGGCAGCTTCGCGTGATCAAAAGGTTGCACAAAAGACGCATCTGCCACCGCATAGGCTTTAACGATCGCCCATTGAGCCAGTGCCGTCATCGCACCCGCAAAAAGCAATATGAGCCATAGAGTGCCCCCTTGAGGTGTTTGCCAATCTGGTAAAGCGAGCAGTAGATTGAACGGTGTGATCAGTACCAAAAGGTAGACCACCATAGTAGACGGTGAGTCATGGGCAGACAGTTTTTTCACCATCAAAGAGTAACAAGCCCAAAAAAATGCCGCGCCAACAGGCAGCAACGATGCCCAGTTGAAATCGTCAGCCCAAGGTTCAAGGATGATCATCGCCCCGACAAAGCCAGTTAATGTTGCTCCCCAGCGCGCTGTACCCACTTTCTCTTTTAAAAAAAGGCCTGAGCCAATCGTGGCAAACAGAGGAGAGGTCATCAACAGTGCAATACCTTGCCAAATGGGTACGGGATAGGCGAGTGCCCATAACCAGAGTTGTATGCCAATCACAGATAAAAACACACGGAAAATATGCATGCTTAAATGCTCGGTGCGCAGCGAGTAGCGGATCCCTAACGTTGATAAATACGGCAAAATAACGACTAACGCGATGGCATATTGAACCAGCGCCACCGTGGTAGATGACAGGCCATAATTGATACTGGCGACTTGAGCAAGGCTATTGACTATCGCAAAGGCGAGGCCTGCGATTAGCATCCAACTTGCCCCTTGGATTGGGTGGTGAAGTATTTTGGTCATAGAGAAGAGGGTTATAGAAAAAGTCGTTGAATCATACTGACTTATCAGCGTTAAACCAATCTCTGAAATGAATGGAGTGGTTCAATAAATTTGAGCACGTGTTATCCCTGCTGATTTCCACTTGTCTGAAACGCCAAACATTTTGCGTATGGGCTGTGGTGATGGGATAAAAAAAGCCCCCTAAAAAGAGGGCGAAAGAACATGAACGGCCAGTGCTCTGCCTTAGCACTGAAAAGAAGCACAAACGCTGCCATGCATTTGTACTTATTACATAGCAGGTTGTGTGCCAAATTTAACTTATTGAAAAATAATGAAATTATATTATTTGCTCTATGAGGAATGGTCTAGCCTAGTGCAATGTGTTTCATTGTGGTGCAATGCCGTCAAATAAAAAAGGCCAAGCGAGTGCTTGGCCAAAAGGATGATATCCTTAGGGAGTATATGCGTTCGTATGATTGAAATTAGAAGTTGTAACGTAGGCCTAGGCGAATAGAGTCTTTTGCATCATACGCAGTGCCGAGGTCTTTTTTATCTAGGTTGTTCATTTTGTAGGCAACGTAAGTGTAGATTGATTTATTGAAATCATAACGCCCTGTCAACTCAGCAAAATCACTTTTCGTCGTTGTGACGTTTGCAGTTTCATTTTCCGTTTTTTGATACACCCCAATCAAGCGGAAGTTACTTGTGATTTTGTATTGCGCAGCAAATTCAATCCCGTTGAATTCGCTCTTCGCTTTATCGTCCAAATCCCCTTGTGTATAGGTCAGGCCTAAGTACAAATCGTCCAACGTGTAATTTACACCGGCAATAATTTGATTCGCCGCACCTTGGCCTGTGCCATTATCGTTGCTTGCGTAGCCCAAGCCTAAACCAAGGCCGATAGGTAAGTTATAAATTGCAGAAAGACCAAAGCCATCGGTGTCTTTTTCTTCGCCTGCAATAAAGCTTGCTTTCACATTGAGGGCATCAAATGTAGCTGCGTAGAGGAAGGTGTTGTTGATTTGCTCATTACCTGCGTTGATGAACTCTTTTTGAGCGCCAGTATAAGTACCGATGTCTGACATTTGAGAAATTTGCACGCCAGCCGTATCTTGGCGGCCGACAGAAATAGCACCAAAATCAGCTTGTAAACCTGCAAATAGGTAACGTTGGTTGAAATCAGAATTCTTATCGTTGCTGGCGGAGGAATTAACCGTTTGCTCTGCTTCATAGGTTGCAAAACCTTTCAAAGAGTCAGAGATTTCTGTTGAGCCTGTAATGTTCAAACGCGCACGGCTTTTGTTTTTCATCGTGCCTTCAATTTCTTTGCCTTTGTCATCACCACCGAAATCGCCACGAAATTCTGCACGTCCACCAACTTTAAGCTCATTTCCATCCGCTTTGTAAACGGTCGCAGCAAAAGAAGAACCTGATACCAATGCTGTAAGAATTGCGGTTGCGATTGTTGCTTTTTTCATTTTATTTACCTTATCCATAATCAATGAGCTTCAGTGCTCGAACGGTTTGATGTGAGTAAAGTAGATGTTTTAAATGAATGTTTAATTACTGATTCATGATGTTTACATGTTGTTTTTATTGATGATTTATTAAAGAGAATGTTATGTAGTGATGTTCAAAATAGTCAAGGTGCCATGAATTTTGAGTCGAAGATCTTACTTTTATCTAATGAAGATGCAAATCCATTCACTCGCGCTGTAGATGAGGTAAACTCGACGATCTTAGTCATCTCAAGGAAGAGTATATGTATTCGGTTCGTTTGGATAAACAGAAGATAACCCCGTCTAAAGTGTTGTGTGTTGGACGGAACTATATTGAACATATTCAAGAGCTTAATAACACAATACCAGAACAAATGGTGGTATTTAATAAACCCAATACGAGCATCACAACCACTCTATCCTCGTTTCACCAAGAGACGCTTCACTATGAAGCTGAAATTTGTTTTTTGATCAAAAAAGGTCAATATAGCGCGGTTGGTTTGGGGTTAGATCTGACTAAGCGGGTACTGCAATCTCAGCTTAAAGCAAAAGGTTTACCTTGGGAGAGGGCGAAAGCATTTGATGGTTCGGCTGTACTTAGCCGATTTGTGCCACTGCATGGTATCGACATCAATAAGTTGCAGTTAGAGCTATTCATCAACTGTGTTCGGGTTCAGTGCGGCGGTGTAAACCAAATGATCTATTCACCCGCCATCATTTTAGAAGAGCTGAAATCTTACACATCGCTGCGTGATGGTGACGTTGTGATGACCGGAACACCACAAGGAGTTGGAGAAGTGCATTGTGGCGATCTCTTTTTAGGGCGTCTTAAATGTGGAGAGCAGACCTTAATCGAGATTGAATGGCTAGCGCAATAAAACTGATTTGCGCGATTCGGGCTGCGGTTATTATCAGTATGCACCGCAGCCTCTGTCTTTAATGGGCTAAGAGCGTTAAATTTAGCAAAAAGAAAGTCGCCATGCTGATGATCGTGGTCAGCAGGACATTCTTGGTTTTCCATGCAATCAGCCCCGCTAATGCTGCGGCCCACAAGTAGGGATTATGGCGATCAAGCCAAAGTGTTTGCTCTGGCAGGAACACAATCGGAGCCCAAATAGCAGTTAATACGGCAGGGCTAGAATAAGTGAGTAAGCGCTGGATAACTGGGTTGAGACGCAGCGGTAATTTAGGCTCTAAGAACAGATAACGGCTCATAAAAACCAAAGCGGTCATGGCGAGGATAGAAAGCAGAATCATCGTTGGTTCCTCCTGCTCGAACAGAGTAAAATTTCAGAAACATAACCTGCACACATTGCGCCAATGCTTGCTAGCATTAAGCTACCTTCAACTTGCCAAAGAGTCAGGCTTACCGATAACACTAGGGCACTGATGACAGCAACGAGTATCGGTATGTTTTTAATGTTCGGAATGACAATGGCGATAAAAGTAGCCGCGACTGCAAATTCCAACCCCAACTCGTTTAAAGCGGGGATGTAGCTGCCCGCAATAATGCCGACCAGTGTGGCCAAATTCCAAACTAAATAGAAGCTTAAACCTGCACCAAGCGCGTACCAACGGTTAAACTGTTTTTCATTTTGTTGTCCGCAGACCGCAAACAGCTCATCAGTGAGCAGAAAACCCAGAATTAAACGCCAACGTGTCGGGAGTGGGCTGATTTTGCTGCGCATGGAAACGCTGTAGAGAAAATGGCGAGAAGTGATGAAAAATGTGGTGATCAGCAGAGTCAACAGCCCTGCACCTGTTTTAAACATCCCCGTGGCGACGAGTTGCGCTGAGCCTGCAAATAAAACCGCAGAGAGTGCTTGGCTCTCTAATACGGTCAGGCCACTTTCAATCGCAAATGATCCCGCCAATAAGCCCCATGGTAAAACGGCAATACTCAGCGGTAGCATGGCCAGTGCGCCTTGCCCAAAGAGGCGACCTCGAGGTTCTAAATGTATGTGGTTCAATAGTGTGCTATCCATAGTAATTCCTTTGCTGGAAGTGATGAATCTATCAAGCCACAAGGTTGGGTCAAGCGATTGTACAAAATTGCGCATACAACTGTCATCCACTGGAGGGAAAAGATCGTTGTAGTCGCAGGCATTGTTCACCTAAACAGATGAAATAAAAATGCCGCCAACAATGAATTGAAGACGGCCTGTTATTTCGTTGTGCTTGTCTGGCAATGAGCGCTACAAGCTGTGTTGGTGTTCTGCTATGAGCATCGCCATTTGCTCGTCGGCTTTTTTCTCGGCGCTGGCGAAATCTTCTTTTACTTCGAAGGCTCCGACGACCTCGTAATAGCATTTCAATTTAGGCTCAGTGCCCGACGGGCGCACAATCACTCTCGCTCCGCCTTCCAAGTGATAGGTCAATACATCGCTAGCAGGAAGTTGAATCGCTTGCGTTGTTCCATCGG
This sequence comes from Vibrio sp. B7, assembly GCF_963888765.1. Lineage (NCBI taxonomy): Bacteria > Pseudomonadati > Pseudomonadota > Gammaproteobacteria > Vibrionales > Vibrionaceae > Vibrio > Vibrio sp. B7. The sequence continues at coordinate 58,033 of NZ_CAWPKR010000022.1, read as the reverse complement.
CAATATAACGTGTGAGTGATTTGAGATCGTCGGTCATGAGCACTTTTCTACCGGCGATTTCCGTTGGCGGTGTGGCGCGAAGCTTGTCACCGATCGGCGGTGAGTTAGGGTCTAACTTAATGCTGCGTTGTGCATTAATGTAAAAACCGTGCTGGCGGTAAATGGTTTCAAGTTGATCCCAAATAGTCTTACCTTGGCTGTATAATTCGGCCGCTAGTTGTGCAAATGCCACCATGGCCGAAAGGCCATCTTTATCCCAAACGGTTTGCCCTATGGTGTAACCCAATGCTTCTTCATAGGCGAATAAGAACTGCTGTTCATCGCTTTGTTGTTGCATCGCCACGTTGGTCAACCATTTAAAGCCAGTCAAGGTTTGGTAGTATTTTGCACCTTTTGCCTGCGCAATATTACCGAGTAAACTGGATGAGACGATGGTGTTGCCAACCAACTGCTTTGAGGCATCGGTTTTGGAGAGCAAATAGTCCCCAAATAGTGTGCCAACTTGATCGCCAGTCAGCATTTGGTATTGACCATCCGCTCGTTGTACGGCAACGGCAAATCGGTCGGCATCTGGGTCGTTGGCGCAGGCCAACTGGGCATTTTGGGCATGGGCTAACGCGATAACCATATCCATCGCCCCCGGCTCTTCAGGGTTCGGGAAGTTGACGGTCGGGAAACGGCCATCCGGCTCTCGTTGTTCCTTTACACTGATGACATGGGTAAACCCAGCGTCATGCAGCAAAGTTTCAGCCATCTCAGCGCCGACACCATGCATCGCGGTATACGCAATGGTAAGGCATTGCGGATCAGTGTGGTGGTTTAACAATGGGCTTTGATTGAGGGTACGACGGTAAGTTTGGTAATACTCTTCTGTTAGCCATTGCAAAAGGCCTTGTTGGTGCGCGTTGTCTAACGGCATCAGAGAAATAGCTCGTGTTGCCGCTAAGTCGATTTCTGCTGCAATACCTGAATCGTGAGGCGGGATAATCTGTGCACCATTTTCCCAGTACACCTTAAAGCCATTGTATTCGGGTGGGTTGTGACTGGCGGTGACTACGACTGCGGCGGCGGCATTAAAGTGTTTTACCCCAAAAGCGACTACTGGGGTCGGTGCCACTTTATGCGTGAGATACACTTTGATCCCCAGCGCGGCGAGTACTGAGGCGGTATCGTGTGCAAATTGCTGAGAATCTGGCCGGCCATCATAGCCAATCACCACCCCACGTGTTTTGGCATTGCTGACTTGTTGAATGAGATAGTGTCCTAAACCCGTCGCCGTTTCTTGAATTACCAGGCGGTTCATACGATTAGGGCCGCATCCCACCATGCCGCGTAAACCCGCGGTGCCGAACTCAAGACGTGATTGAAAGCGAGCTTTTATCTCATCTAACTGATGCTGATCGACTAGTGCTTGTAGTTCTTGGCGAGTTTTAGGATCGGGATCTTTTTCTAACCATTCGGAAACGTGTTGCATCATGGTTTCACCTTCTTAGCATTCATGTTGAATTAATTCTAACTGATATTCATTCTCAATAATGGGGGCGCAATCGCTAAACATCGTTCTTATTTTGTTTCTCATCACGTGTTGCTTCTCTTTGATTGGTTGCGCAACTGACGCTGACAAATTCAGTGTTATCTAGTTAGAGTGATGAAGCGAGAGATGGCGTAAACTGCGTAGCTCGAGCCGCCTAAACAGTAAAGAGAGGCTTAAACATAAACCCAAGTATGCACCGCCCACTAACAACCATATTTCAAAAATAAGCCCAGAAGAGTTAGCGATTTCTGTGCCAACAAACGTCATTTCTTGAATTGAAATTAGCGATACAATCGAAGAATCTTTGACCAAAGAAATCGCTTGCCCAGCTAAAGCCGGCGTGATCGCCGCCAATACTTGAGGGGCAATGACGTATCGGTATTTTACCCATCGAGACAGCCCTAAAGAGTGCGCTGCTTCCCATTGACCTTGAGCGATTCCGGCCAAACCTGAACGAACAACTTCAGCGATGTAGGCCGATGAAAGCATCCCAATACACACAATTCCAGAGAACAAATTTTCCCATAGATGAGAAGGACCAAACAGCCAATGCTGAATGACATTGGTTGGCTCATGGTGTTCCCGTAGTAGGTTTTCTAGGCCCAACAACGGGATCAGTTGATTGGAGACAAAAAAATAAAAAATGAACACGAAAACCAGCGGCGGAATGTTCCTAACTAATTGCACAAAAGCGTTAGCCGGAATTCTGAACCACGAAAAATGAGAGTGGCGTGCTACGCCAAGCAGTGTGCCTAACACAAGGGCCAGCACCATCGCCCAGACACTTAAGCGCAAAGTAGCAACTAACCCCTGAAAGAAATAAGGGATAGCACCATGGCTCGTTGGGGTGAAAATCAGAGCAAAAGCTTCTTGCCAACGCCAATTATAATTCACCCCAAGCTCGGCTCGGTGCGTTAACCAAATAACAAAGCCTAACAGTGCTACGAGTAACGCATAATCGAGCTTATTGAGCGATAATTTTAGCCATGGTTTAAGGTTCCGTTTTTCATACAGCACAGTTTTTGTTCTATTCACATCCGCCCCTCAGGCTATTGCCCTGAGACGATTTGGTTTTGCCAATCTAGCGTTGAGAACCAATATTCGTAGCGTTCACTCAACCAGCCGTCATTGGTTCGTTCAATAATCCATTGATCAAAAAAGGCTTTTTTGTCCTCTTCACCTAAGCGAACGGCGAATGCTTCGTTTCCTTTGGATAACCGTTCATTGAAAGGAATGAACAGTTTGTCACTGTGTTTCACTGTTTCATGTTCAGGTTTAGGGCTTGACGCAATCACGGCGTGTGCTTGGCCGTTTAATACTTCTTGAAAGGCTTGTGCATCGTCATCAAATTGCAGAATTTTGGCTTTGGGGAAGGTTTCACGAGCGATTTGAACGGTAAATGCTCCGCGTCGCGCAGCGATAGTCACTCGACGAGAGTTGAAGTCTTCAATGGTGGAAAATCCTTTAGCGAGTGACTGATTAGCGGCAAGTTGTACTCCTGAATGTGAATAGGGGGTGGTAAAGAGTACGCTTTTCGAGCGCTCAGGAGTGATGGACATGCCACCGATAATGACATCAAATTTCTGTGCTAAGAGTGCTGGAATAATGCCATCCCACGCGGTAGGTACAAATTCCACTTTCCAACCTGAATCTTCAGCAAGACGTTTGGCAACATCAATTTCAAAGCCAATTAGGTCGCCTTGCTTGTTGCGCATTGCCCAAGGCACAAACGTAGACATACCCACACGCAATGTGCCTCGTTCAGTGATTTTATCAAGGCTAGGCGTTTCACTGGCAAAGGCGGGTATGGAAATGGTTATCCCTAGTAACATGGTCAACCCGAGCGATAGAGCGGCGATAGCCTTCAACCCAGCGCGTTGCCACGCTTTTGGTGCAGATTGCTGCATGATGTTCTCCTTTTAAGGATGATTATTGAGCGCGCCATTGCGCCCCGAGTTTGTGTTCTAACCATGCTGAAAACCCTGATAAAGACAGAGTTAACAGTAAATAAATTGCAGCGACGGTAAACCATATTTCAAATGGCATCGCCGTTTCTGAGACAATATTTCTACCTTGAGTGGTTAAGTCAAAAATAGCCATCACACTGACGATAGACGAGTTTTTAATTAATGACACGACTTCATTGGTCAGTGGAGGTAATGTACGTTGGATAAGTTGCGGTAAGATCACATCAACATAGGTATAAAAACGAGAAAGCCCTAATGTTCGTGCCGCTTCAAACTGTCCCTTCGGAATGCTGTTTAAACCACCACGAAACACTTCGGCAGTATAAGCGCCTTGAAACAGTGCCAAAGCTAAAATGGCGGTAGAGAAGCGATCTAAGCCCAGCACTGGGCCAAACACAAAATAGAGCAGGTATATCTGCACCAGTAGCGGCGTGTTGCGGATAAGCTCAATATAAATATTGGCCAACCAACGCCCTACCACAGAATTGGAAAGCTTCAACAAAGCGGTTGTTAAGCCAATGACCAGCGTAAAAAATAGGCTGACCGTTGAGATTTGCACCGTAACGGCTAACCCTTCGAGCAGCTCCGCGGGCCACCATTCACCCTCGTCGTAAAAAGCGATGAAATCAGGCACACGATGCCATTGCCACTGGTAACCCATAGCATGTGCGCCAGAATCAAGTAGCCATACCATCCCCGCAAGCAATAGAACTATCTGTACTAGAGCGGAGAAGAACGGTTTTATCAGTACTTTTATCATCAATGGCTCAATATTTGGTTGAGAAACTGTTGAGTTCTTGGGTGTTTTGGCTGACGAAATATCTCTTCCGGCGTAGCGATCTCGAGAATTCTTCCTTCATCCATAAAAATGACGCGATCCGCTACTTTTCGGGCAAAACCCATTTCATGAGTGACGCACATCATGGTGATACCATCTTGAGCAAGATCTACCATGACATCCAGCACTTCCTGGATGGTTTCAGGATCGAGAGCTGAAGTGGGTTCATCAAACAATAAAATTTCTGGTTGCATACAGAGTGAGCGTGCAATGGCAACACGCTGTTGCTGACCGCCAGATAATTGCACCGGATATTTGTCAGCTTGGTCAAGAATATTCACTCGCTGTAAAAAATGGCTCGCTCTTTGTCTTGCGGCTTGCTTACTCAATTTCAGTGTACGAATTGGAGCTAAAATAAGGTTTTCAATCACCGTCAAGTGAGGGAAAAGGTTGAAATGCTGGAAAACCATACCGATTTTTCCCGCAGGCTGTGTGATGTCGGAATGGTTAGAGTTCAGGGTGATCTTGCCCGCGGTGATAGCTTCTAACCCATTGACCGTTCGGATTAATGTTGATTTTCCTGAGCCTGAAGGGCCACAAACGACTAAGATTTCCCCTCGACGAACCTGAAGAGTAATGTCTTTCAAAGCGTGAAAATTATTGTACCACTTGTTTACTTTTTCAAACTCTATCGCATTCATGGTTGAATATCTTGTTGCTATTTTGTTATCACCTACCTTAGCAATATCAAAGAGATAATGCACCTACGAAGCTCATATTAGCGTTAATTTGTGGGTTCCAGCTCAAGAGTGTAACTATTTTTTTACGCAATGATAATTTTGTAAAAAAGTAGCCAATATTGCCTTTTGTTGAAAATAATGATTGAAGTTGTGGTTTTTAGTAGATAAGTTACAGGGGAGAGCCGAAAGCAAGGCTGCGTATAGATCCAACCTGTCCGTTGTTCGGTAGGCAGTAGAAAAAAATAAGGAAGAAGTAAGCAATGTTTCAGACTGATGATGTAAAAATTAAACGAGTTAAAGAGTTATTACCCCCTGTTGCGGTTCTAGAGAAGTTTCCAGCAACAGAAGTTGCTTCTTCAACCACATTTCAGGCTCGTGAAGCCATTCACAATATTCTACAAGATAAAGATGACCGTTTGTTGGTGATCATTGGCCCATGTTCAATTCATGATCCTCAAGCGGCTGTTGAATATGGAAAACGTCTTAAAGTGTTACGTGATGAACTAGGTGATCGCCTTGAAATTGTCATGCGTGTCTATTTTGAAAAACCTCGTACGACCGTCGGATGGAAAGGGCTCATTAACGACCCTTATTTAAATGATACCTATAAAATTAACGATGGTTTACGCATGGCGCGTAAGTTACTGCTTGATTTGACCGATATGGGGATGCCAACAGCGAGCGAATTTTTGGATATGATCACACCGCAGTATGTGGCTGACCTTATCAGTTGGGGTGCTATTGGTGCTCGTACAACAGAATCTCAAGTTCACCGTGAGCTCGCATCGGGTCTATCTTGTCCGGTTGGGTTTAAAAATGGGACAGATGGCAATATCAAAATCGCTTCTGATGCGATTCGCTCTGCCAGTGCATCGCACCATTTCTTGTCGGTCACTAAGTATGGTCATTCGGCCATCATTCAAACGGCAGGCAACCCTGATTGCCATATCATTCTACGAGGTGGTAAAGAGCCAAACTACAACGCTCAACATGTCGCGGCTATCAAGCAGGAACTAGAAATCTCCGGTTTACCACAAAAAGTGATGATTGACTTTAGCCACGCAAACAGCTCTAAACAGTACCAGCGTCAACTTGTGGTATCACAAGATGTGAGCGAGCAGATTGCATCGGGTGAACATGCTATTTTTGGTGTGATGATTGAGTCTCATCTCGTTGAAGGACGTCAGGATCTCGTGGATGGTTGTGCGGCCACTTATGGTCAATCGATTACGGATGCATGTATTGGCTGGGATGACACTGAAGTGGTATTGCGTCAGTTGGCTGATGCGGTAGAGGCGCGTCGCGCACGCTAAATATGGCGTCACTCTATAATATAAAGTATCAACAGAGCTCCCGATTTGGGGGCTTTTCTATTTAGGCTTAGACTCAGCTCTGATCGCGTCACTTTAAGCGCTATGGTTGTGAAAAGTGCTCAGATAATGCTGAACGACGATTTTTACTTGGGTCGCCGTTTTCATCGTTTTCTACCGTGCTTTCATAGCCTTGTTTGATAAAGCGTTGTAAAGGCATGACAGGTTCAATACGCTTGAGTTGAGGGGAGTTTGTTGTCCCAGCAAGTTGGTAAATGGTCACGCCACTACCAGTGTTAATCACAATTTTATCCCCATCATATTCAAACTGAGTGCTGACTAAGCGATTATTTCGAAACACGCCATTTGAATTGAGAGTTAGAACCTCAGTGCTATAGCTGGGTGTACCGATTTCGATCCATGAACCATAGACATTTTTGGGGCTTGTATACTCTTGATAGCTCACTAAAAGTAAAGTGGCAAAACCAGCTGCGATAGTGAACAGCACTATCCAAAAAAGACTTTTTAATACCCACTTTTTTTTCATGTGGTGACCTGAAGAGGCTTTATTTGCATGCGTGAAACCCTTAACTGCCATTCCCACTCCATAACGTAAGCAATCAGCGACTAGTACTTGTAAGGCTAACCAATTAAAACAAGGCTAGAGAGTGGAATATGTCGTGTGGTTTAGCAAATGTCACACTGGAAAATATGATCTTTTTTCCAAAACCAGTACTAATGAATGATAAGATGAACATTGCATCATTAATTTTGTTGACTTACCGATCAGTATAGGTCGCGTTTCACTATTTGTTTAATTCCAATTGCCACTTGTGTATTTTTATGATTTCAGATAAAACGGCTTACAAACGTGTTATTCACCATATTTTGGTAGTTTATTTTACAAGGAAGAGAAATGATCAAAGAAAACACATACTTCGATGGGGCTGTTAAATCTTTAGGTTTTGCTCACCAAAGTGGTGACAGTTCGGTGGGCGTAATGGCTCCTGGCGAATACACCTTTGGCACGGCCGCTCCTGAGCGTATGACAGTCATCAAAGGTTCGTTAACGATAAAGCGTTTAGGGGATGAACATTGGTCTACATTTAAAGCGAATGAATCTTTTGAAGTCGCTGAGAATTCGTCCTTTGATTTGAAAGTTGCCGAAGCAACAGCTTATTTGTGCGAATATTTGTAGTTGAAATAGGGCTTAAAAGCCCTATTTCTTATTGAGCTGTTAAGCCAAATTTTGCATAGATGGCTTCGATCCTTCCACTTTTTACCATTTCAGACAGAGCGTTTTGTAATGCATCCGCTTGTGGATGGCTTTTAGGCATACCGTAATAGTTGCCGATAGTGTTTGGATAGTAGTAGGTTGCTACTTGGTAGTTACTAAAATTGATTGTTTTTAATTCCACTTCTAGCGCAGGTAAATCCAATACGATAACGGTATCTATTCTCTTTGCCTCTAGCATCCTTGCTAGGTTGAAGTCATCATTAACAACCGTTCTATTTATCTCTTTGTCTTGATCAAACGCTTCGAAATAAGCGGTACTTCTTTTCACACCGACATTCAGCTCTCGTAAATCTTGATAATTGATAATTGTTGATTGCTGGCCCATCACTGCGAGTGACAAAAACAATATTCCGTGTTTGCTCACTTATAGGACCGATAAAGCGAACAAATGCTTCTCTGTCTGTTGTTCGTATGACTCGTGGAACAATGTCAACAGTACCATTTTCTAAAGTAGCAAGGCTGCGAGGAAATGGAATGTTTCGCCACTCGATATCGAAGCCTATATTTTTTGCTGCTTCTTCAATGATTTCCTTTAATGGGCCGCTGATTTTTTGACCATCTGGACTGATCACCATTTCTGGTGGTCGATGCCTAAAATCAGCTTTAAGGGTGTTAGCAAAAAGCGTTGAGCTGATCAGCACTGCTGCCAATGAAATGAGAATATTTCTAGTCAATACCCACATATTTCGTGCCTCTCGTCAAATTTACTACTTGAGTATAGGCAAACTTTCTGAGAACCCCAAAATGACACTTAAGATCAGCCGGATGGCTACCCTATGATTAATACTGTTCAAACAGACCTGAGTTGTAGTCTTTAATTGCTTGTTCTATCTCAGAAAATGAGTTCATTACAAACGGCCCATAATGCACTACAGCTTCATCAATGGGTTGCCCCATTAGCAACAATACTCCGCTCGTATCATTGGCTTTTAATGTTAAGAACTCACCTTTTGAGAGCAACGCTAGATCGCCTTGCTTCAACACTTTACTGCCTAGCTGTGCATTGCCTTTGTAGGTAAATGCCATGACATTAAAGTGATTCGGAGTGACGATCTCTAATTGGCTACCCGGTGTTGCTTGCCAGTCTGCCACACTCAATTTAACGCCCGTTTTTGTTAATGGGCCAGTTACTATCTGGTTGTCACAAGTGACATCACCCGCAAGTACTCTCAGCAGGCCAGCTTCTTGAGAGTGGTATTCGGTAATGGTTTCGGGTTGAAAGTCGTGGTATTGCGCTGGCGCCATTTTTTGGCTAGCAGGCTGATTGATCCAAATCTGAAAACCGTGCAACTGACCTTCAGTCATGATTGGCATCTCGCTGTGAATAACACCTCTTCCTGCGGCCATCCATTGGGCACCACCAGAGCGTAATTCACCGACATTACCCATATGATCTTGATGTTGGAAATGCCCATTTAGCATATAAGTGAGAGTTTCGATTCCTCGGTGTGGATGAGGAGGGAATCCGCCAATATAATCGGCTTTTTGATCAGATTTAAATTCATCGAGCATTAAAAATGGTGAAAAATTAGCGTTATTAAAGCCAGCAACGCGGCTAATTTTTACGCCATCTCCATCCGAAGTGGGTTGTGCGGGGATTATCTGTTTTATTTCACGTTGCGTTAGCATAATGATTCTCCTTGTCGGTATAACATCAGTCTAAGACAAGGTGCTGATAAAGAAGAGCGCTGTGTTTTGAAGGTCTTCGTCGAGAAATTCGAACATATCTTGAGGGGGGCTATAATTAGAGTAGGTTGGATCACGAGGAGGATGCCTAATGTCTATGTTGCCCAAACATGAAGATCAGAATCCGCATTATGATCCCAAAGAGGATTTGACGCTTGAGCAGATGCACCGATTTACCAAGGTGGCTAATCAAGCACAGAAAAATCGCGATACGCTTGAACAGCTCAGTGATAAAGACGTTTCCATTGTTGAAGCAGCAAGGCGTGCGGCAATGAGGCCAGTGATTCACCCTAAACCAAATAAACCTAATACAGCACGCTACGCCGCATGGATGGTGGTGGTATGTGCAGTAGGTTTGTGGATTATGTATATGACTCGCTAGCTTTCTTTATTGGTGTCACTGTTGCTGAATGGGTTGCAGTAGATGCTTCAGTATGGTCAAGTGAAATATGTTGGTAATACTGATATTGATTTTTGCCGTTGTGTTTTGCTGCGTACATCGCTTTGTCTGCGCACCGAGTCAGCTCGGCCAAGTTATCAGCATCAGAAGGAAACAAAGCAGCGCCGATGCTGACGGTGAGGTTATTGATCATTTCTGAGCCTTGATATTTATCCTCAAACAGATAACAAATCCGGTTGAGAACGCCATCCAAATCCTTAACCGTTTTGATATCGTAAAGTAGTAGCACGAACTCATCTCCGGCAAATCTCGCGATGGAGTAATCGTGTTTATCGGTCTTCCGGTCTTTATTTCGGACGTTGTTTTTTAAACGATTGGCGAAATATTGCAAGACTCGATCCCCGACCTCATGTCCGTAGCTGTCATTAATGGACTTGAAATTATCAATGTCTAGAAAGACGAGTGCGGTGATGGTTTTTTTATCAGTCTGCTGGGAGAGTTTTTCACGTGCCCAAGTTTCGAAACTCCAACGATTGGCGAGCCCAGTCAGTTGGTCGGTGTAGGCAAGGTCTTCAATTCCCTCTTGATAAAGATGCTGGATATAGCAAACCGCTTTGTTGTAGTAGTAAGAGGAAATATGACACATGCAACAGAGTGCGATGAGACTGAGAAAAAACCGATCTATGGGGAGATATTGAGGAAGAATATCGGCACCGGAGAGTTGTACTGAGACGCCAATTAGCATAAAGAAACTACAGCTAAAAACTAAGCCTATTCGAAAGTCATTAATGAAGATCACCGCCGCAATAATTGGAAACAACCACAGCACATTGCCGACCATATGCTGTCCATATAGTAGTAATATGACCCCTTTTGTTAACAAGATGGCACTGAGGAATAAATCGGCATAGGAGGTGTTATCAGAGTGATGGTAGAAATAAAGGTAATTAGAGGCAATGGCGATCAAGCATAATAAATTAAAAGTGCTCAGGTAATATTGCTGTTCAAGAAAATGAAGAATGCCATAAAAGGCGAAAAGTAGCACAGACACAAACGAGCATAAGGCAACGACCCTACGCTTGCGTGACGCTCGCATATTGGCCATCTCTTCTAAATGTCTACCTACCAGTTTAGTCATACTCGATCTCGATGCTATCCTAAAGTATCAGATACCGAGTTAAGTCTAGAATAAATAACAGAGTTTTGCGGACGAAGTGCATGGAGTAAGTTGAAAAATACAATGGCTAATCATTTGGCGTTTTCGTTAAGTCATTAGGCTATTAATAATCGGTGATCAATGGTCTTATAACTTATTGTATTATCAGCATGTTTTGTCGATTATTTTAACGTCGTCCAAATAAGCCATTATTTTTGTATAAAAAAATGAATATAAGTAAATTTGGATATAGCAAAAAAATCTAAGCCGTCCTGTATTTACATCGCAAATTTAGTTACATCACAAATTCTTTTTTGATCCAACTTCTTAGCACTAAGATACTCTCTTGTTTCAGTTGCTCTTTGGCACAAACGAAGTAGTAGTCTTGATAGGGATTAGTCACTGCGGAACCGAGTTCTTGTAGTAGGCCTAACTTGATGTCATCTTTTACAAAGAGGCGATGGGTAACGAAAATACCTAATTGGCGGATAGTTGCTTGTACGGCTTGTGCTGAAGAAACAAATGATAGGTTTTTGTGACTTTCTGGCATGCTAAGTTGATAAGCATCGCACCAAATTTGCCAGTCTTTTTTGCGGCGGTCGTTCACAGCGATAATCGCTGGGTGGCATTTAAGTATGGATGAAAGCGTCTGCTTATCACCTTGTTTTATGAGGTCAGGTTTTATGAGCTCAGGGCTGCATACCAGCACCAATTCATCTTCGGCAAGTTTCTCACAATAGTAGTCTTGCCACTCATCTTGTTTACCATGAACAATCGCGATATCAACGTTCTCTGATGTTAGAGAAAAAGTGCCTGTTAAACTCGATATTCTCACGTCTATATGTGGCGCATGCTCTTGAAAGCGGTTAACTCGTGGTATCCACCAGTGCAGCGCTAATGAGTTGACCATGTTGAGTGTCAGTCGGTTATGGCGCTCATCTCTCATAAGCGCTTCAGTTGCTTCAACGATTTGCTCCAAAGCAGGCGCAATGCTCCGATAGTATTTTTGACCAGTATTATTGAGTACGACGTGACGCCCAACGCGATTGAATAGCGGCTGGTTTAGCTGGTTCTCTAATGCTTTTATTGATTGACTGACGGCTGAATGACTAACATTAAGGTGCTTTGCTGCATCCGTCATGCTGCCTGTTTCTGCTACGGCAATAAATGAGTAGAGTGACTTGAGCGGAGGTAGTTTTCGCATTGGTAAGTTTCTCTTACAGGTTTGGTTAATATTACTCGTTATTTTTCCTTTCGTCATTGCTCTATGATGGCTGTACTAGAGGAGAGTTGTATGAACCCACGAATTTTGGCCCCATTATTTATGTTGTCCTCCACATTTAGCTTGTCATTGACAGGTCTACTGTCTAAGTTTCTTGCACATGAGATACCGCTACAAAGTCTCAGTTTTCTCCGATTTTTACTCCCCGCGCTTATATTGTTGGGAGTAATGAGCTTGACTCATTTCCGTTTTCCTCCCAAAGGTATGAAACGGGCTCTGTGGGTTCGCTCAGTATGTATTGTAGGCTGTCAGCTCTGTTTTATTTACTCACTTCAGCATCTTTCTTTGGTGGAAAGTGTCGTATTGTTCAGCACTGGTCCACTGTTTATTCCTTTGTTAGAAAAATTAATATTTGGTGTAGTGATGAAAGCAGGCACGGTTGTGAGCTTGGCCATTACATTTATCGGGGTGTTACTGCTGGCTGGAGATGTTTCGGGCATCCATTTACGAATGGAGTTATTGGTCGGTTTACTTGCGGGAGCGCTGAATGCGGGATCGCAGTTAAGCTTATATCGAGCGACGAAAAGTGATATGCGATCTATTCATATCAATGCTTGGACGTTTGTGTGTGCATCAATCTTATTACTGCCTTTGTTATTTCTTCCTACCGCGGACGTGAATGTACTTCAACAAACCTGGGGCAGCTTGCAACAGTTAGCCGTGGTTACTGCCTTGAGCGGAGTTTCTATATTAGTCATCAACACTCAAATTTTTCGAGCCAAAGCCTACCGTCTGGCACACTCTGGCTCCCAGCTCGCTCCGCTGATTTTTACCAATTTTCTTTTTACCGCATTATGGCAACAGTTGTTTTTTAATGTGCAGTACTTGCCAACACAAATGGTAGGGTTGGGCTTGATTGTGATGGCAACTTTTACCGGAATTCTTATCCCGAAGCTATTTAAATCCTCAGTATCGTCAAACCAGCTTAAATCAGCTTAACCCGCTTATTGTTACTGTCTGATGAGTCCATAAGGCAGGCTAGAAAATACCTTAGGATTATTTTTTACTGTTGGCGCTTGGTTGGTTTTCTGCCAGTCAAGTAACATAATGGCAAGTACATTGCGGTGCTCTCCGTCGGCAAGGTCAAACACACCTGAGGTAGAGGGGATCATCCCTTTCTTTTTATCAATCGCTTGTTGAATTGCGAGACGAGTTTTTTCTACAACAGGATCCTTTTCTAAACCTGCGAGTAGAAAAGTGATTCCAACTTCAGCAACCACATCTTCCTTCGCTCTTAGCAAAATGGTATCGATATTATTGCGAAAGTAGTCGAAGATCCATTGATGCTGCTGCTCTTTAATGGGATTTTGATAGTATTCCGAATCGGCAAAAATAATGTGTGTCATGCCATACAGCTTATTGCCATATTGTTGCGCGGAGAGTGCTTTATCAGCAGAATCTGGGTATGTTTTCCTAAAGCTATCAATGAATGGTTGTACGACATCTTGTTCACCTAACTGGCGTAACCAATAGACTTGGTTAGCAAGTTGTGCGGCCCACGCTTTAATCATTTCTTCATCAGTGGCGTACTTAGTAAAATCATAACGGCGGATCACTTGGCGCAAAAGCTGATCTTCTTTATGTTTCAAACCATATTCGTTGGCACGGGCCATAGAGCCTAATAGGTCGACGCCTAAGTAGAGGTATTCTGGCATATGTTTAGTGGCGATATAGCGTAATTGGCTGCGTTCATCTTCGTCATCGAGGTATCCAGCCAAACGTTGCTCAGAGTAGAGAAAAACCTGTTCAGCAGTTGAAACTTCTGCGGAAAATTGATTAAGTCGGCTCGCCACGCGAGCAAGATCACTCCACACCGCTGCTGAATATTTAGGATCTAGAGTTTGGCGGTACATCCGCAACCCATAGTGCCCTTCTTTGAATGCCGGCAATGTGAAAAGTTGCTCTTCATAGGTTTGACGAATAAGATCCGCAGATTCAGAAAAAGTGTTATTCGGTGTTGACGCTGGCTCTGCATAGCCAGAGGCAGGCAACCACAATGCAATAGCGAATCCCAGAAATAGGCCACTCTTTTTTAATAACATGATGAAAACACACCTTTAAGCTAATATTCATAATAATATTATCATTTCATATATTTATTATTGTTGGTGATGTGTCAGGTGTGCGTAAAATGACCACTTTGAGCCGTCGTTAGGATAATACGTTTAGCTGATTGTGCTTTTTACGCTATGCAAATTGATGAATTAAAATCTGACTATGTTAGCAAAAAGCTACGAGTTCATTTGGTTATATCAATAAATTTGTAATTAATTTGGGTATTCCCTCATTAATTACGTTAATCTTAAGTAAGAAGCACTATTCTAAATAGAGCAAGTAAAACCATACACATGTAGTGATCGCTACAGGCTAGTGAGGGAGAGTTGCATGAGACATATCTCAGGCAAACAGTGGTCTGTCAATTTGCTTCTCGTTGCCTTCATCATTTTTTGTGGAGGGTTGATCGAAATTATCAATTTCAATCAACGAAGTTTTATCCGAGATAATCTTCAAACCAGAGCAAAGGAAGAGCTTTCGATTATTCGAGCTCAGTTAGAAGCTGCCATTTTGTCTGACATCTATGTAGCAAATGGGTTAACCAGTTTAATTGCGATTAACGCCCATTCTCAGTTCGAAGATTGGGAAAAGATTGCGGCTAATATTTTACATGAAGGTAGACATTTGCGCGTGATTGGGCTTGCGCCTGATGATGTGATTCGTTACATCTATCCATTGAGCGGAAATCACAAAACGATAGGCTTAGATTACCGTACCGTTCCCAAACAATGGGCCACGATCTTAAAAGCAAGGGAGATCCAAGAGATCTTCATTGCAGGCCCTGTGAACCTAGTTCAAGGTGGGCGAGGCCTTGTTGCTCGGATTCCTATATTTACTGACCCTCCTGATAACCAACAATATTGGGGGGTATGCAGTGTCGTGATCGATTTAGATTCTCTATTACTTTCCACTGGCGTTGAACGTTTTACTCACCGCTTTAACTTGGCAATACGTGGGGTAGACAGTACTGGTTCGGAAGGCGAGGTATTTTTTGGTGAACAAGAGGTGTTCACGAAAGCTTTTGCAAAACAAAGTGTTCATTTTCCCTATGGTGGCTGGGAAATTGCTGTTGCGCAGAAAAGCGATGTTTTAGGTCAAGTGCCTTGGTATCAGGTCCACATTGTACGGCTGTTAGGTTATCCGATCTTAATCTTGTTGGTTGCGGCGTTTATTACGATATATCGCTTGTACTCCATTGCTAATGAAAGAGCACTTCATGATGAATTAACTCAGCTTCCTAACCGTCGGTACTTCATGTATACGCTTGATCGATATTTTGAGCAGGCTATCAAAATGGACCAATCGGCTGGTTTTGTGATCCTCAACATTGATATTGATAAGTTCAAATCGATCAATGACACCTATGGGCATGCGGCGGGTGACAAGGTATTGATTGCTTGTGCGGAGCGAGTGAAAAACGTATTGCGTTCTTCGGATTTAGTTGCACGTATTGGCGGTGATGAGTTTCTGGTTTTGCTGTCTCGAGTATCGGACAACGATGATATTGAGCGGATCAGTCTCAAAATAAAAAGTGCGTTGTGTAATGCGCCAGTCATTTATGAGCAGCACTTAATTAACCTACATGTCAGTGTAGGCGCAGCCGCATTTAGCCCAGAATTTGATAATGTGGATGCGATGTTGAAACTGGCTGATGAGCGGATGTATCAAGAAAAGAGGCAGCAGTACTACTAAATTATTTATTCAGATTTGCATTTTGAAATTTAATTGCAAAATGCAAATTTATTATGCGACACGTTGTAATGAAACCGCTCATAAAGTAGACAGATAAGGTGTTTTTTGGCAGTTTTAAAGTTGGCATGCATCCTGCTATATAGTAAGTGACCCTTCTAAGCCGAGGGTCACCTAGCCAACTGACGTTGTTAGTGAACCTTATTTTTGTTCACACTTATTAATAGCCAATCATACTTTTTGTGATTGGCTTTTTTTATTTTTACGCTCTGCAACTAGCCAGCACATTTCTCATAGCAGCTTGGTTTTCTTGGACAGACAGCACCGCGTGAGCAGATTAAGCGCGCATTATTTTCAATTCCGCGTTCAATCCAATTAATATTAAGAATTTTAGCAATAGTCGTGAGATCTTTTTTGATGTGTCTTGGAATAAGAGAGCTTCCGCCGTTGCTGACGCATAACGCTTTGAGCTCCTCAGCAATTGAGTGAGCATCCCCACCTTGTGCATTGATGGCTGGATTCAAATCTATTCCTGCGCATAGCACTCGATTATTGCCTGCTGGATCGATCATATTGACGGATTCACAGCAATATATTCTCGGTTCATCACCTACATTCAAAATCGAAATTTGCGCAGAGCTGCCACTTTGCGGCTCTGAAAGACGTCTAAACACGGCCCAATGCTGGCAAGGGTCATTCACTTTACGCATATTCCCCCACGGTAGAGGGATCCCATTGCCACGATAAACCGCTTTTAATTTGCCTTCACCATAAGCATCGAAATAGTGCCAATGCGGATAGGGTGACACGACCGTCATGCGCCTCATCGCAACGGAAGGAGAAACCCCCGCTTTCAAATGTACATCGATTTCGTAACCGCTTCGATCAAGAAGTTGTCGATAAGGTACTTTGGGGCACAGCAGTGCGCCAGCAAAAAAACTCGATTCAAAATCTCGCCATGCCTGAAGGATATCTTGGGAATTTAATTCACAGGTGGCGGTGGCATCAGGCGTTTCTTCCCAACTGTTTGTGTGGCCAACTGTTAAGACACTTTTTAGTCCCTCTTTGCTGTGCAGAATATTGTGGCCAATATACACCGCGAGGTCGTACTTTAGGCGAGTTGGGTACTCACGTAGAATTTCATTGAGGTAGATCGTGCATGGTGGTTCAAAAAAAGAGGTAATAAGTTGTTTGGCGCTAACACCAAGCTCATCAACAACATCTTGCGGGGTTCTCGTGACCCAGCGGATAACCAAACCAAGGCTTTTGGCGATGTCGATAAGATCTTCAACAGCTAAGTTTAAGCGTTTTAAACCCACTTCTTCTGCTGCTCGCTCAAGATCTGGGAAGTGGTTTTGTAAACTCTCTTGGTGAGCACGGATCAATAGATGAGCAAACTGTTTGCCAGTGATCCCGGTTTGGGAAAGCATCTCTGGGATCGCGATTTGTAAAATATCATTTGAGAATAAAAAGCTAGGTTCAAGAGCCATACCGCTGATCCCACCTCTGTTACCCTTGTCAGGAGTAATATCCGTTTGACCTGGTTCATCATCTAAAAACCAAGCGGGATCTTTTTGGAAAACTTGGGCAATGACCTCCAACATATCAACACTAGGCACCCGTTTTCCACGCTCAATCATCGAAAGGTATGAAACGGAGGGGGCGTATTCTGGGTTGATACGAATACAGCGTGCCGATAAGTCTTCCATCGTTAGGTGATTACGCTTTCTTAAGTTTCTGACTTTTGTCCCTAAGAAATGTGACTGACGAACTAAGCTTTTTGACAAGGCCATTTTGTAAAATTCACACTGTAAAATTTTTGTTGTGAAATTGTAGTAAAAAATTGGTTAATCTACCAAGTAAGCAAGGTCACAAATTTGCACAAAGGTTAAACGCAAGTTTGGAATAATTGCTCTAGAACACAAAATGTTGAGTTACCTATAAGGAAAAGACGATGAATATGCTGACATTCGATAAAACAGAAATCCAAAAACTAGATAAACCCTTTATCGCTGAAGCCGTCTTCGCCGTCGAGACTATCAGTGCTAATCAACAAAATGAAAAGCAGAGTAGAGCGAAGCAACTACTCGATAGATTGTTCCCTTTGGCGACGGGCTCTCATCAAGATGTGACCAGTTATGTGATCGATTACCGCCATGTGTTGGCTTATTTCAAGGATGGGCGTCATAGTGGTTTGAAGCACCCAAAACATTTTGTTGCCTTCAATGGTGAAAAGGAGTCACCATGTTCGATCTTGTTCCGTGATGGAAGTGGTAGCCATGTTGAAGTGATGTTAGGCTGCACTAAAGGGACTGGGCGCGTTGAGCTGATAGAGATTAATGATATTCAGTTAGAAACGTGTACCACATTTACCCAATCGGTGGAAGAAATGCCCAGCGCCGCAATGCGCCACTGGGTAAGCCTAGTCAAAGGTGATGAAAAGGGTAAGCCTCAAGCTTGTAGTGAAGATAAGGAGTACACCGCAAAAGATGGTGAAGACTATTACTTAAACTACAGTTTTAACCTTGCTTAGGTTATAGATGCGTATTGGGATTAAATGGGGCGTGGCGCCCCTTTTACTTTTCTATCCATAAATTGAGGTTTATGGAAATTGTGATTGCTTTTCAGCTACTCATAAGAGGTTGCAGCGATTAAAGCGGCATAACACGGTTGCGGCCTAATTGTTTTGCTTCATAGAGCAGTTTATCAGTTCTTTCTATCAAAGACTCGGACGTATCACCTAGTTGTAATTCTGTCACACCAAAAGAGGCGGTAATATTACCAACTTGGTTTCCTGAGCGGCGATCCTTCACGCTCATTTTCTCTATCGAACGGCGCAGTGATTCTGCAAACTGTCTGGCAATGCGCAGTGTTTTATTTGGAACAATTAAAACGAACTCTTCGCCGCCAAATCGGTAGGCGGTAATGCCATCTCGACAGCTACTCTGAAGCTTTTTAGCGATGCCTTTGATGACGGTGTCACCAAATAGGTGGCCGTAATTGTCATTAAAAGATTTGAAGTGATCGATATCTAATAAGATCAGGCTTATTGGTTGCTGCGCGCTTATTAGGGTAAAGAGATCATCATTGAACGAACGGCGGTTATATAAACCGGACAATCCATCGAATAAAGCCTCTTTTTGCACCTCGGCAAGCTGCTCTTTCAGTCGATGAATTTCTTTACTGGCACTATTAAGTTGACCATTTAAAAACTGAGTTGAATGGCGAATATCTCGCGATTCAGTGACCAATTGGCGAACCACTTTCATCACCTCTTCGATCGATAAATCATCGTTTTCGACTCGTTCTAATTCACTAAAACTTTTATCAATCACTCTGGCAAATTCGCTGGTATCGGTTAGGGTATCTGACATTGAACTTGCGACTTCATTGACTAACACTTCAATGTTGTTGCGTAGCGTGCTTAAACTGGTTTCAGAGCGCGATGCGACATAGCTGTTATAGAGTTGAGAGCTTGCCGCAGGAGGACAAAGGCCAAAGTTTTCCAATACAGAATCGAGTTCTCGATTGAGTTGAGGTATGGCATTGTCAACATAGGTATACCAAAGTGCATAGTTAGCAGGTGTCGCCGCCACATGATTTTTCATCATCAACGGTACTGCTTTTTTTAAATTGGCTGTAGATCTCTTAAAGTCGTCGCTGGTCATTATCGTAAAATTAATAGACAGTCACAGATATTCATACCGCTAAGATTAGCGGATATCCCAAAGTTATGCGCTAAAAAAATGCAACTAAAGTTTGAAGTTGAATTTTTATTTACGGTGAACAATCGATTCTTGATGTAGATCAAACACAACAGGCAGACATAGTAGGGTTTTTATATATTGAATCGTTGAATGACTAAATTAAGTTGGTTACTGAATCAAGGAGTAATAGATGGAGATGTATGATATTGAATCGTTTTTGGATATTTTACCTCAGGTAGAAAGTAGCTATCCGTTTGGTCCTGACGCGTTGGTTTTCAAAATTCGCGGTAAAATGTTTGCCTATACTTCTCAGTCGAGAGAAGAGCCGTTTGTGACATTGAAGTGCACTCCCGAAGATGGTGAAGTTCTGACCAGTGCCTTTTCTGCTATTCGTCCTGGTTATCATATGAATAAAAGACACTGGATCTCTGTTAAGTTAAACGGAGATGTGGACCAGATGATGTTAGAGGAATTATGTGAACGCTCTTATCAGCTTGTAGTGAGTAAACTGAAAAAATCAGATAGAGAAGCGCTTCAGGCTCTGTTTGTGCAAGCAAAACTTGATTAAGCGGTATCCTTACGTTGTTCCAGTTTTTTTGCGCCACGCAGCATCGCTTCTATTAATTCTGTCGCGTTAAATTTTTCCAAAGCTTCGTGGGCTCCGACTTGGTGAGCTCTATCCAAGCAGATCTCACTGGAAAGCGAGGTGTGAAGAATACAATAAGCATGGCTCAGCATTGGATCATTTTGAACCTCAAAGGCCAGTTCATATCCATCGAGGCCCGGCATTTCAATATCACTGACCAGCAAATCGATCGCACGTTGATGTTGAGCGTCTTGACGCATCAGCTCAATGGCATCAAGTCCATTTTTACAGATTTGGTAAGGGATGTTGATACTGTCTAAGGCATCTGACAATTGTTTACGTGCAATAGATGAATCATCCACCAGTAAAATACGCAGTGCTTTTAATCGCTCACGTTCAATATCAGTCAGCATCGGGATCTTAGTTGATTCATACTGTGGATAAATTTTTGAAAGTAATAATTCGACGTCAAGTAACTGCACAATCTGTTTTTGATAGCGGGTTATGCCAGTGACAAAAACGTCTTTTCCCGCCACTGCAGGTGAAGACTCGATTGTTCGCCAGTCACACTCGATGATTTTCTCAATGCTACGTACCATAAACGCAACTACAGTTCGCAGGCAGTCCGTCACGATTAAGTAGCATTGTTTATATTCGCTAGGTTGAATTGCTCTAAAGCCAATGGCGGCAGCCATATCAATGACAGGTACCGTCAAGTTACGGATAGTCACCGTTCCGATCACATGGTGATGAGAATATGGGATTTGTGTCATTGGCATGTAAGGGACAATCTCTCGTACTTTCAGAGTCCCGATAGCAAAAAGCTGTTTCTGAGTGTTCAATGTGAACATCAACATGCCTTGGGATTGGTTTGCCTTACTGGGGGTTTTAGCCATAACACCTTACTCAACGTTGTTTCTTATGCTTAATTCTAAACGATCTCTTACTGACGGCAATGCGTTAAATGCAAATAAACAGTATAACCGTATGTTTATTGATCTTTTGCACTCTTACATGGGGGTTGGACTCTTGAAAAGCATCCGTTACACTATTTGCAGTAGCAAATTTATTGAGAAAAATGATGGCAAGAACGGCAGCGGCTCTTCACATTTTAGTGAAGCATAAAGAACAAGCTGAAGATATTATCGCTCAGTTAAAAAAGGGAGCGAAATTCCAAACATTAGCCAGAAAATATTCTACCTGTCCTTCTGGTAAAAAAGGGGGGGATCTGGGTGAGTTTCGTCAGGGGCAGATGGTACCTCAATTTGATAAAATCTGTTTCACTGGAGAGGTACTGACACCCCATTTGGTGAAAACCAAGTTTGGTTGGCATGTTGTAAAAGTTCTATATCGGACCTAGCCTCAATAGGGTGATTTTCTCATCGACGTTGATTTTTAAAGTAATAGTCAATGAGCAGTGAGTGCCACGCTTTTTCTCAAAACCAGAAATGTGTGGTGCTTTTCATTCGTTAGGAACGACACTTGATTCTTTATCTTTTTATTCCATTACCTTTTATAGAATGGCCTACTACACCCAAACCACTTCAAGTAGTAAGGTATATAAATAAAACAGTCATTTGTTCTCATAAATAAGAATGCACAATAACTTCATGAATTAAATGGATTTATTCATTAGGTTTTTTATTAAAATGAGAGCGGGTTATTTTGAGATATTGACTTATAGTCGCTTAACGTTAGTTTTATCAAATGAGCGGTATGATCTAGGAGTTTAAAATGAGTGAAGAAAAAAAAATTAACGTTCGATTGCTTTCTGATGTTTGTATGCAGTCTCGCTTACTTAAAGATTCGCTAGAGTCAAAGTTGCCGATTAGTATTGATATCTCTCCGCTTTGCGATACGTGGATGAATGATAACAGTCTATCATCCTATAAAACTCAATTGGTTATCATCGACTATTCTCGCGTTGATGAAAATAATTTTGCTGATTACTCAGCATTTAAACGCTTATCCTGCCCTGACGCAAAAGAAGTGCTTATTAATTGCCCGCTAGATATTGAACCTAAAATGCTCTTTAAATGGCAGAATCTTGTGGGTGTATTTTATACCAATGATCAGCTTGAATCTTTAGTTAAGGGCATGGAAAAAGTGCTTGATGATGAAATGTGGTTTAATCGAAAATTGGCTCAGGAATATATACAGCATTATCGTGCAGGTAATTCATCTATTACCTCTCAAGCTTATGCTAAATTAACGAAAAGAGAGCAGCAAATAATTAAGCTACTTGGCTGTGGTGCATCTAATATGCAAATTGCAGATGAGTTGTTTGTAAGTGAAAATACAGTAAAAACACATTTACATAATGTATTTAAAAAGATAAATGCTAAAAATAGACTTCAGGCATTATTATGGGCAAAAGATAATATTGGTATTGAAGAGTTTAATTAAATTTTATTTATTTTTAAATAAGACAGCCCCTATCAAAGGGGCTGTCTTATTTTCTTAACTGAATTTCTTTTTATTCGGCTTCGATGCCTTTTTCTTTGTAAAGGCGGCGACATGCACGTCCATCGCTGTGGAAGAGGTGGCAGCGATGCCCTGGAATGCCAATTGTCAATGTATCACCTGTTTCAACGCCCAAGGTATCAGGCTGGCGGTAAATTACATCAGAATCAGAGCCTTTCAAGTTCATGTAGACTTGTGTTTCATTGCCGAGTTTCTCAACCATCATCACTTTGCCTTCAATTTTCGCGTCACCATCTTCAGCGCTCAGCAAGTGCTCTGGACGCACACCTAATGACATACGCTCGCCGCGAGTGATCGTGGTGCCATCGACCAAAATCCAAAATGAGGTTCCATTAGAGAGTTGAACTTTCACGCGTTCGGCTTCGACATCTTCGATGAATACGCTCATGAAGTTCATTTTAGGAGAACCGATGAAGCCTGCGACGAAACGATTTTCTGGGTAATGATACAACTCAAGTGGTTTGCCTACTTGTGATACGAAACCAGCATCCAAGACCACGATTTTGTCAGCCATTGTCATTGCTTCGACTTGGTCATGGGTAACGTAAATCATAGTGCAGCCCAATTTGCGTTGCAGTTTGGTTATCTCTGAACGCATCTGTACGCGCAGCGCTGCATCTAGGTTAGACAGCGGCTCATCAAGCAAAAATACATTCGGTTGTGAGACTAAAGTACGCCCAATCGCGACACGCTGACGTTGACCACCTGAAAGAGACTTAGGTTGACGTTCAAGCAAATGGCTGAGCTGGAGAATATCGGCGGCGTGCTCAACACGTTGCTCGATCTCCTTTTTATCGGCTTTGGCCAACTTTAGGCCAAAAGACATGTTGTCGAAAAGATTAAGGTGCGGGTAGAGCGCATAGGATTGAAATACCATGCCGACGCCACGTTTAGAAGGTTCAACATCATTCATTCGCTTATCGCCAATAAACAAGTCACCCGAGGTGATATCTTCTAGGCCTGCGATGCAACGCAGTAGGGTGGATTTCCCACAACCTGACGGACCGACAAAGACGACAAATTCGCCTTCTTGAATTTCTAAGTCGACATTTTTAGAAATTAATACATCACCGTATGCTTTACATACATTTTTTAACGTGACACTCGCCATAGAGCTCGTCCTCGATCAATATTTTTTATAAATCACTGCCCATCATTATATGAGTTTTCTTGCAGGCAATGACAGCAGGAATTGGGTAAGGTGGTTAATAATGTAAGAAAAAGGGTGATGTCTTCAAATTAAGGGAGTTTGAAGAAAGCATCACCCATCCATGCCAATGATTTAGTTCACTTCCCCTGCACATTGAGCGTCTCCCCCGTTATAAAATCAATTACCACGAACGCTCATTTATGACAGCAAACCAATCTAGCGATGTAAGCCAGTAAACGATGAGTTACTGGAAAAGGCTCTTACTATCCACTCTGGGATGACTGTATTTTGTGTGATGTGTGTGTTTGATACATCCTCCTAATTGAGTTTTTTATAGGGGGGAGTAGCGATGGATGCGATGGAGGAGGGGTTTAAGGGCTGAGTTAGATCCAGTTCAAATAATTAATGGCTGTTAAGTGGAAGCATGTCACAAAAAGGTATTTTTTTGTGATTGAGCTCTCTAACCTTGAGCGATGATGATCACGAAAATAGTCCATAATATCGAGGGCGTAGGGCGTAGGAGGATGAGTCAAGTTAGGTTTTCTCTGATTATATATGACGAAATACGGCGAAACCTGTTGGTGAGCCCTACAACACAAAAATAAAAAGGATATGAACATGAAAAACGCCCTAAGCACAGTCGCGCTAAGTACTCTAGTTGCTCTTGGTTCGTTTGGTGCACATGCTGCTATTGAAGAAGGACAACTCACCATTTGGATTAATGGTGATAAAGGCTATAACGGTTTGGCTGAAGTGGGTAAGAAATTTGAGGCGGACACGGGTATCAAAGTGACCGTGGCTCACCCTGACGCACTTCAAGATAAATTCCCACAAACCGCAGCAACGGGTGATGGACCTGATATTGTGTTCTGGGCTCATGACCGTTTTGGTGGTTATGCAGAAGCTGGCTTGCTGGCTGAAATTAAACCTTCAAAAGCGATTCAAGAGGGTATCGTGGATTTTGCCTGGGATGCGGTGAAATACAACGGTAAAATCATCGGCTACCCAGTCGCGGTAGAATCCTTGTCTCTCATCTATAATAAAGATCTTGTGCCAAACCCACCGAAAAGCTGGGAAGAAGTGGAAGCGTTGAACGCCAAACTTAAGAAAGAGGGCAAAACGGCCATCATGTGGAACTTGAAAGAACCGTATTTCACATGGCCTCTTATGGCGGCTGATGGCGGTTACGCATTCAAATACACGATTGATGGCTATGATGTGAAAGATGCGGGTATCGCGAATAAAGGCGTAAAAGACGCGATGAACTTCGTGAAAGGCTTAGTGGACAAAGGCGTGATCTCTCCTGATATGGACTACTCTGTTTCTGAAGCTGCGTTTAACCAAGGTAAAACGGCAATGACGATCAACGGTCCGTGGGCTTGGGGCAACATTGAAAAATCAGGCATTAACTACGGTGTGACGACATTACCGAAATTTAACGGGCAATCTTCCAAGCCGTTCGTGGGCGTATTGACGGCTGGTATCAGCACCGCTTCTCCAAATAAAGATCTCGCGATTGAGTTTATCGAAAACTACTTACTCACCAATGATGGTCTGCGCATGGTCAATAATGACAAACCTCTTGGTGCGGTGGCTCTTAACTCTTTCCAACGTGAGCTTGATGCAGATACACGCATCGCCGCGACAATGGATAACGCAATGAATGGCGAAATTATGCCGAACATCCCTCAGATGAATGCATTTTGGGGCAGCGCGAAAAGTGCAATTATCAATATTGTAGATGGCCGCCAAACTGTCGATGCCGCACTGGCTGATGCAGAAAAACAAATGACTAAATAATTCGGTTTTGGTCAAGCCCTTAAGGAGAGGGTAACCTCTCCTTCATTTTACGTTTATATCGCTAGCAGGTTCTTCTATGCAGTCAGTTCAAGGTACAGATGCTTTGTCAGCACCCGAAACGGCACTTCCTTCCAGTAAAAATGTGCTCATTAAATGGGCATTATTAGGTACGGTTGGTATCGTTAACGGTTACGCCACTATTCTTATGTATTCTCGCGGTGAGCTCGCCTTTGCGCTGCTTACTCTCATTCTTACCGCTCTGGCCCTTTATATTTTCGGCAGTAAACATACTTATGCACACCGCTATATTTATCCGGGTATCGCGGGAATGATCTTATTCATCCTCTTTCCTTTGGCCTACACCGTTGGTCTGGCTTTTACTAACTACAGTGCTAAAAACCAACTCTCTTTAGAACGTGCACAGACCGTGCTGTTGGATCGAACTTATCAGGGCGGGGAAAGCTATCCTTTCACTCTATACAAAACGGAAAGTGGCTATCGAATTGCAATCGAGGATGGAGAGCAGACGCTCGCTACCGACGTATTTTCCTTAACGGGTTTATCGGTGACCGATATGGATCTTCAACCTATTGAGGGTATTGAGGGCACCAAAGAGCCGATTAAAACCATTATTAATCACCGTGCTACGTTGAGCTCAATTGATCTGCATTTCCCTAGTGGTGAAGATGTACGCATGAGTGGCTTGCGCAAGTTTGCCGCCGTATCGCCGCTTTACACCATGCAAGATGATGGCGAAACGCTGGTCAATAATCAAACAGGCGAAATACTACGGCCGAATATGGATGTTGGCTTTTATCAACCAGTGGACGAAAGTGGTCAATTTATCGGTGCGACAGTATCGCCTGGTTTTGTGGTGAAAATTGGCACACATAACTTTGAGCGTGTATGGAAAGATGACGGTATTAAAGAGCCTTTCATCAACATCTTTATCTGGACGGTCGTTTTCTCGACTTTAACCGTGATTTTTACTCTCATGATTGGTTTGGTGCTAGCCAGTGTCGTGCAATGGGAAGAGCTTAAAGGCCGCGCCGTTTACCGAGTGCTATTAATCCTGCCTTATGCTGTTCCTGCCTTTATTTCTATTTTGATCTTCAAAGGCTTGTTCAACCAAAGCTTTGGTGAGATCAATATGGTGCTCAACAGTATTTTTGGCATTAGTCCTAGCTGGTTCTCAGACCCCTTTCTCGCTAAAAGTATGGTGCTGATCGTCAATACTTGGCTTGGTTTTCCTTACATGATGATTTTGTGTATGGGTCTTTTGAAAGCGATTCCAGAGGATTTATATGAAGCATCGGCGATTGATGGTGCAGGTTTTTTACACAACTTCACCCGTATCACATTGCCGCTCATGATCAAACCAATGACTCCGTTACTCATTGCGAGCTTTGCGTTTAACTTTAACAACTTTGTGATGATTCAACTTCTGACACAAGGTGGCCCGAATATGATTGGTACTTCAGAGCCAGCCGGTTACACCGATTTACTCGTAAGCTATACCTATCGTATTGCGTTTGAAGGAGCTGGTGGTCAAGACTTCGGTTTGGCTAGTGCCATCGCAACCTTGATCTTCTTACTGGTTGGTGGGTTAGCACTACTCAACTTACGTTTTACGAAGCTGTCACAGAATTAAGGAGTAATCGTTATGGCGATGGTACAAGGTCAATCTCTCAAATATCGCTTATGGGCGACTCATGTTGCTCTGTGGGCATTTTTATCGCTGATCATTTTTCCACTATTGATGGTCATTGCGATTTCATTTCGTGAAGGGAACTTTGCCACGGGCAGTTTGATCCCAGATAACCCATCTCTAGAACACTGGAAATTGGCATTAGGTTTTGCTGTCACTAATGCTGATGGCTCTGTTACACCGCCGCCATTTCCGGTTCTGACTTGGTTATGGAATTCAGTGAAAGTAGCAGGCATTACTTCAGTGCTCATTGTGGCTCTATCGACAACGTCTGCTTATGCCTTTGCGCGCATGCGTTTTAAAGGTAAAGACACCATCCTAAAAGCGATGATGATTTTTCAAATGTTCCCAGCGGTACTGGCACTGGTTGCGATGTATGCACTGTTTGACAAATTAGGTCAATACATCCCATTTCTTGGCTTAAATACGCATGGTGGTTTAATTTTCTCCTACCTAGGTGGTATCGCACTGCACGTATGGACGATCAAAGGCTATTTTGAAACGATAGATAACTCATTAGAAGAAGCGGCTGCTTTAGATGGAGCTACACCATGGCAAGCCTTTAGACTGGTGCTGCTACCACTCTCTGTGCCGATTCTTGCGGTTGTGTTTATTCTCTCGTTTATTGGGGTGGTTGGTGAAGTACCAGTGGCATCTTTGCTACTTTCTGATGTAAACTCATATACATTAGCGGTGGGTATGCAGCAGTATCTTTATCCTCAGAACTATTTGTGGGGAGATTTTGCAGCAGCAGCAGTGTTGTCTGCTTTACCTATCACTGTCGTATTTTTGCTTGCACAGCGCTGGTTAGTCGGAGGACTTACGGCCGGTGGTGTGAAAGGATAATAACGATAGGGCGACCGTGAGGTCGCCCATATTGTATTAGCTTAACGTATTTGGTTTGGCCGCCGATCAGTTAAGTAATATGCAAATCTGGCGTTACGCATAGCTGGCTGTTAGCTTTATTCCTTACTATCCAACAAACTAACAGTTTTTGTAACCAGGACCCGAGCATTGCTTGGGTTTTTTTATACCTGTACTAAAGGGTGCTATTGGTAACGCGCATGCAGTATATGATGAATTGAATGTCTCAAAAGTGAAATGGTGTTTGGATGCGACCCACATCTGAAATCTTTGTGTAACGTCGTAAAGGAAGGCTAAAAAATTAGAACTCACGGCTAGAAGGGGCGCAGCCTAAGTATTGCAAAAGGACATATAAGCTCTCTTGCTGCAGTGCAACGCGGCGAAACAAATCGGCGAAGGTGTCATCTCCGCCAAAGCAGGCACGGATATAGTGGTTAATTTCTTGGGGTTGGTAACCTTCAACGTAAAGCGTTCGGACCCAGTGATACTCAATTGATTTTGGGTCGACTAACGTCGATTCGCTCAAGGTAATCTCTCTGAGAGTCAAAGTTTTTTCCTATCATCGATGCAAAATGTCAGAGTGCTCGATTTAAGCAAATAAAGATGAAGAAAAAATGACAACTGAGCGCATCATGGGTGGTTATTTTAAGTACTTAACGTGAGCTTCCATCTCTTCCCCTATCTCTTTACGCATGTTCATTAAGCGTATCGCTGATTGGCGTAGGGCAATATCTTCTGCTGTTTGCGGCACCCATTCGGGTATAGGGGTGGGCTTGCCTTGCCCATCGACAGCCACCATGATGACAATACAATGGGTAGTCAGCTGGTTTTTCAACTCTTTTGGATCGCTCGCTTGCACATCAATGGCAATATGCATTGAGCTCGTTCCCGTATAAATGACTTTTGCGCTGACTTCAACGAGGTTCCCTACGTGGATAGGAGCGACAAAGCGGATCCCTCCAGCATAAGCGGTGATGCAGTATTTACCACTCCAGCCTGCTGAGCACGCATAGGCCGCTAAATCTATCCATTTCATGACAGCACCACCGTGGACTTTACCACCAAAATTCACATCACCGGGCTCTGCTAAAAAACGCAAAGTTATTGCACGTTGGCCACTACTCATTGAGGAATCCTTGTTTTTTATTAACGGAATCATAAATAACAAAGCGTTAACCAAACTGCAATATTATTTTGAATGCAGCAGATATAAAAAATCCTCTTAGTTGCCTAAGAGGATTTTTAAAGCCGAGCGGTACGAGTTATTTACTTTATGTTGTACCTTATTGAGCCAACTGAGCGTTAGTTATTCAGTTGCGTTAATAATAGTTTAAACAGTATTTCGACGTAACTGTTCGATCGAACAGGTTCTATCTCTGATGAGATTGTTTAGCGTGATTTCTCCAATAACCTAAGGAGAAGTCACATGACTATTTCAATTTATTCACATACCTTTCAAAGTGTCCCTCAAGCTGATTATGTGTCATTGCTGAAGTTACGCTATAAGGTTTTTTCGCAACGCTTGCAGTGGGAGCTAAAAACAAATCGAGGAATGGAGACTGATGAGTACGACGTTCCAGAAGCACACTATTTGTATGCCAAAGAGGAACAGGGTCATTTAGTGGGGTGTTGGCGAATTTTGCCAACGACGTCGCGTTATATGCTTAAAGATACTTTTTCGGAATTACTCGGTGTGCAGCAAGCCCCCAAAGCAAAGGAGATTTATGAGTTGAGTCGTTTTGCGGTCGATAAAGATCATTCGGCGCAATTGGGCGGCGTAAGTAATGTTACGCTGCAGATGTTTCAGTCGCTGTATCATCACGCCCAGCAATATCACATCAATGCTTATGTAACGGTCACATCGGCCAGTGTGGAAAAATTGATTAAGCGGATGGGGATCCCATGCGAAAGACTCGGTGATAAAAAAGTGCATCTTTTGGGAAGTACACGTTCTGTCGCTTTGCATATTCCAATGAATGAAGCATATCGTGCAAGTGTCAATGCATAAGCCTTATAAATAGGGATTGATATAGCCACCTAAAATAGCTTTAGTGATCGCTTGGTAGCGATTCGTCGCGCCAAGCTTTTTACAAGCATTACTGAAATGGAACTTCACGGTACGTTCTGACGTATTAATAATCGTGGCAATTTCCCAAGCGCTTTTGCCTTCGGCCGCCCAAGCTAAGCATTGTACTTCACGTGCGGTGAGCACCGCTCTCGGTTTTGCGTCTTTATGGTAACGGGTGATGTTGCCAATATTATGAGCCAGTAACGGTACAATGAGCTGTGAAGTATGGATACTTTGTTGATTCAAATCGTAAGACTTGGTATCTGAGGTTGCAAAACTTATCATGCCAAATTCCCCCCTAAGTCCATGGATTGGAATGCTAAATCCCGCTTTGAGTCCATTGCAACGCGCCTCTTCGAAAATGACTCGTCCATCATCATTGACCCGCTTAGCGTCATCCCAGCGAATGGGCAAAAAATTGGTAATGCTGTATTTGACAATCGGATCGATATGCATGAAGCCTGATTCATCATATTGCTGTCGCCAGCTATTGGGGTAATTGTCCGTGACAAGCGTTTCACTGGTTTTTAACGTGGGTTGAAAAGAGAGGCCAAAGAGGAAAAATTCATGACCAATTAAGTTATTGAGCCCATTGAGTACATTTTCCAAATCATCGTGGCTAGTGATTTGTTGGTTCTCTTGGATCAGTCTCAGAATTTTGTACATAAGCCGAAAGTTCTAAATTGCGTCGTACTATATTGGCACTTATATCAAAAAAAACCGTAACAGTACGAGCAAATAATGAAATAGTTTATCTATTTGGCGGGAAAATCTAGTTCAAATGTCGGTTTTGGCCTCAATCTATCTATACCACCTGAATGGTTACTTCATTTTCACGAGCGAATGCATCAATTTCTTCTGGTGGTTGAGCATTGGTAATGATCAAATCTACGTCGGCAATTGTGCCTAGCTTAACCATGGCATTACGTCCGAATTTGCTGTGGTCGACACCGAGATAAACACAGCGACTATTTTCGATGATCGCCCGTTTGACTCTCACTTCGTGATAATCGAAATCTAAAAGTGAGCCATCATAGTCAATGCCGCTAATCCCTAAAATACCGAAATCGAGACGAAATTGTGAAATGAAATCCAAAGTGGCTTCACCCGTCACGCCACCGTCTTTATTGCGCACTTCACCGCCCGCTAAGATGACATTGAAATCCGGTTTGGCCATTAAAATCGTCGCCACGTTAATGTTGTTGGTGACAATGCGCAGATTTTCGTGATTGAGCATTAATGCCCGAGCGATAGCTTCAGGTGTCGTACCTATGTCGATAAAGAGCGTTGCGCCATCGGGAATGTGTTTGACTAGCTCGGCAGCCACTTTCTTTTTTTCTTGCTGATAAGTTACTTGGCGAGTGTGGTAAGAGGAGTTTTCAGAACTAGACGCGATGGTAGCGCCGCCGTGATTGCGTCGTAACTTATTGGCATCTGCAAGTTCGTTGAGATCTCGGCGGATGGTTTGTGGACTGACATTGAATCGCTCGACTAAATCATCAGTACTCACAAATCCGTGTGTTTGAACTAATTCGATAATTTCTTGATGGCGTTTAACTGCTTTCACCTTAAATATCCTTATTCATTGAAGCTTAAATAGGCCAATACCTTGAATGCTTACTTTGCGTAAGGCACTACGACTTTGTGAGTGTACGGTTTAATCGACCAAATTCAATCATTAGTGAATGGGATACGCGAGTATTTGCTCGTTTTAAGTGATAATTCACATTAAACGAACATTATAGGCTCTTTATGGAACATAGTTATGTTTCTTGGAATGTGGCACATTGATTCCGTCCAGCGAGCTTGGCTTTATAAAGTGCTTTGTCTGAGCGGCGATAAATTTCGAAAAAATCGGCATCGTTGCCCGCAATTTCAGAGATACCGCAACTGATACTAAAGTGTGCGCCGTTGTCAAAAAATGCGTATGCATAAAATTCTTTACGTAAACGATCTGCCATTTGAAAGGCCTCATGCGCATTGGCCTTATGCAGAACAATCAGAAACTCTTCACCACCAATTCTGCCGCAGGCGTCGTCATGGCGTGTGTGCTTTCTTGCCATCTCTGCTAACTGCCAAATCACATCATCTCCTCGCTGGTGGCCATAGGTGTCGTTTACTAACTTGAAGTTGTCGATATCAATGGCAATACAACTTACCGGATAATGATCACGCTGAGCCAACGTAAATTCATTACACGCTTCTCGCCACAACTTGCGGCGATTGTAGAGCTGCGTTAAGTCATCGGTATTGGCCAGAGTGTGAAGCTGTTCTCGTAATTCGACAATATCGGTAATCTCAGTAGAAACACCGATAAGGCCAATCACTTCACCGGTTTGTGTACTTAGAATCGGTTTCTTTATTGCGCGGTAGACGCGTACTTTGGTATCAAATTTTGCTTGTGCACGTTCTTCACTGATGAAAGGCTGTTTGGTATCAAATACCATTTGATCGCTGTGTAAAATATCGGCGAGTAGGTCATCTTGAAAAAAATCGTGATCAGTTTTGCCTCTGAGTTCTTCCAAAGTTGTGCCAAACAGTTTAAGTGTTAGCTGATTTGCATACAGATACTCACCTTGACGGTTTTTTACGAATACGTATGAACCGAGCTCGTTGAGAACAAGCTCATGCAAGGCAAACAAATTATTGCTATACACATCTTCGATGTTATCAAGAATCATTATCTGGCCACCAAATTTGCTAGGTTGCCTAACGGATCTGACGTAAAGGATCCCTCAATACATTTCATTTTTGTTTATTTTTATTCTTCTTCCATAAACATAGCTCGAATCGATGCTAGATGCTCAATTTTATGGTTGTATTGCGCCCTCGATAGCTGTTGTACGGCTTTTTGTCAGTTTTATTTGGGATAAAATAACCCCGGAAATTACCATCGTTCCACCTAAAAGATGGTAGTTTTGCACTGTTTCACCTAACAGGGTTGTGGCAAGCGAAACCGCCACCACAGGCAACAAATTCATAAACATCGCACTAGAGTCTGCACCAATTAAATCGATCGCTTTTACCCACATCCATGGAGCCAATAAGGATGCAGCGACGGAAGCGTAAGCGATTAGGGGCAGTGAGCCTTCCGTGGGTAGGAGATGTTTACTGGTCAACCATAATGGTGTCAGCATTAAGACAGCAAACAACCCTTGCATATAAATAAGCGTCCAATTGCTTAGCGGCATTTTCCACCGTTTAAGTAACACACAATAAAGTGCGTAAACGGTTGCAGCCACCACCATTAATGCATCACCATGTGTAATATCTTGATGCAAGAAGAAGCTCATATCGCCTTGACCTAGCATAAAAGCAAGCCCTGCGAGAGAGAGGACCCCTCCGACAACACTCAAAGCTGAAATGCGCTTATGGAGCAGAGGAACGCTGATGAACACACTGAGCAGTGGTACCAGCGAAGTGATCAACGACATATTTGATGCAGTAGTCGTTAGCCCTGCGTAATAGCCAAGAGACTGATTCAGTACCATGCCTAACATGGCTAAAAAAGCCAGTTTAGTTAAATGGGGTTTGATGATTACCCATTGACGGATCACGGTAGGTAAGCAAAAGGGGGTTAGCAACAGCATCGCGACAAACCAGCGATAAAAACTCATCGCACTTGGTTCAATGGTTTCTGCGGCGAGCTTGTTGATGATAGAGTTACCACCCCAAATTAGAACCGTGAATAGTGGAAGAAGATATACCATGTGAGCCTCGTCGCAAATTGTGCTTTGGAGTATAGTGTGGCAGGTCTCTATAATTATATATATCTCCAAAACGACATTGCGAGCGATAGGAAGACAAGTTTGAAAAAAGCGCCCAGAAATCTTCACCCTTCATTATCGATTGACAGTGCGCCATCGGATGTCTTTATGAATTTCGATGCGTTTTTGTCAAACACAGAAACGCGAACTCATAGCCATCCATGGGGACAAGTGCAGCTAATTTCCGGCGGGATTTTGGAAATGGAAGCGCAAGAAACGCGATTTCTCGCACCGCCTCATCTCGCGATTTGGGTTCCTGCGGGGGTGAAACACTGCAGCTATAATCGTAAGCCAATTGAATATTGTTCGCTCAATATTGATCGGGCTCTCACCCATGGTTTTCCCAAGCACACCAGTTTGATAAAAGTGACGCCCATCGTTTCTGCCATCATTGAGGATTTCCGATCGCGTGAAATCAGTGTGGCTCAAAACGCGCAAGATAAACGTTTAGT
The DNA here is from genome assembly GCF_963888765.1 of Vibrio sp. B7. Lineage (NCBI taxonomy): Bacteria > Pseudomonadati > Pseudomonadota > Gammaproteobacteria > Vibrionales > Vibrionaceae > Vibrio > Vibrio sp. B7. The sequence continues at coordinate 23,553 of NZ_CAWPKR010000022.1, read as the reverse complement.
TCAAGTATTGCTCGACCAATTAGCAACGCAAGAAACGCAGCATCATTTTTTGCCTTCCACTAATCACAAATATTTAGCCCCGATTCTAGCGGCGGTAGAAGAAAACCCGACCGATGATACGACATTGGCTTTATGGGCTGAAAAAGTACATACCACAGAGCGAACATTAGCGCGTCATTGCCAAACGGAACTAGGGATGAGTTTTACCGAATGGCGATTAAGAGTACGCTATCTCTATTCCATGGATTTACTGCGCACAGGGCATTCAGTGAAAGAGGTAGCATTAACTCTTGGCTACAACCAAGCCAGTCCTTTTATTACTATGTTTAAAAAATACTCCGGCCAAACGCCGGAACAGTATAAAAATCGCTTGTTATAATATTGCTTAAGCGTATGTAGGCACTTCATCCTGATCAAACTATAAAGAAGTGCCTTAGACTTAATTTGGTAATTTTTTACAACGTCTATTATTCATGAATCCATGACATAGGGGGTTGGGTGTTTTATCGTTTTAGCGGCACACGTAGTCCAAAGCGCCAACAATGGCGGCGACTTGTGCGTCATTACACTCTTGCGCTGTGACTTTTGGGCTATCTGGGTACACTTCGGTGGTGGTGCCGAAGTAGCAATTTGTGATGCCACCGCATAACCCTAATGCTTTCATTGAGTAATTAATTACTCCCTCTTGAGTGATGGGAGAGCCGATGATCTCGCCTTTATTATCGGCTGGTGCAATGTGCGTGACTTTGCGTACCGATTCAATAATGGCTGCTTGGAATTCTGGCTGCGGATTTTCCGTATCGCCGACAGTATAAAACCCATCGGGAATCGTATCGGCTTCATATCTAATCCCATCGCGCGCTGCGAGTGCAGGGCGAAACTCGCTTTCATCACTGTCTGTAGTTTCATGTAAATCAATATGCACCAACACGTCACCTAAGCTTGCGACCCAGCGCATTAAGCTTGCCGACTCTTCGGCTGGGCTATTGGCGTAAAATGAGCGATTAGGGTCAAGCGCTGATGGGTTCCAACGATTGATCGTTTCATAGCCCCAAGGGCTTACGCACGGGGCAACGGCAATGTTGAAATGAGATTGATACTGCTGTGCTTGAGTCGCTAAAAACTGCAACGCGCCGTGCACTCCGCTGGTTTCGTAACCGTGTACACCACCTGTGATCAACACCGTTGGTTTGTCAGGGTTCCATGAGCGACTTTTTAAGGCAAATAATGGGTAGCGATCTTTGTCTATTGATAGTGCACCGTATTGCTCTATCTCAAAATCCGTTGCCAAAGCGTTAATTTTCGGCACGACTTCTTGCTGATATTCTCGTTTAATCGTCGTTTGCGCGAGCCACGCTTCGCGTTCTGCTGCTTGCCAAGGTGTGCCTGGCGTACCGATAGGATAAGTATAAACAGAGTACATGAGGGTTCCTTTCTGACTAGTTGCCCACAGAGTAAGAGGTGTGAGTGTCAAGAGCAATCAAAAATACCAAGCTGGATTTACCACAGCCCGTTAACAGGGTTCATTACCTCAACCTGTTTTGGGGCAATGCAGGTTTGTTAGAGCAAGGAAATAGTCCAACTCTGGCCTGATAACTGAGGTAAATCATTGGCTAAACCGAGCGGTCACATCTAAACTGCAACCAGACCAATGCAATTGAGTGAGAACACGATTGGAGAATAGTTTCCCCCTTTCTGAACTAATGATTTCGCTAACGACCGCCTTAGACATGACGGAAGGCCAACCACCGGAGCACTGCATTCGTTGTTGCTGGGTTGGTATGCATATTGGCATGCAATTAGAGCTCGATCAGGCTGAGCTGCATGATCTGTTTTTTACCTTGCTATTGAAAGATGCGGGCTGCAGTAGCAACGCCGCGCGAATTTGCGAGTTGTATGCCACTGATGATCTCGCTTTCAAACGGCGTTATAAAACCGTCGGAACCAGTCTATCGAGTGTGATTAACTTTATCGTCAAAAATACCGGTTCAGAGCAGAGCTGGGCAGAACGTATTTTAACTACCATCGACATTTTGAAAAATGGTAATGATTATGCACAAGAGCTTATTCAAACTCGTTGTACTCGTGGGGCTGATGTGGCGCGAGAGTTGCGATTTAGCGAAGTCGTCGCGCAGGGGATCCACTCACTGGATGAACATTGGAATGGTCAAGGGCGTCCTCAACAGCTAAAAGGTGAAGCCATCCCCCTTTTCTCGCGGATTGCGTTATTAGCTCAAGTGTTTGACGTTTTTCAAATGGAACATGATTTGGACGAAGCAATACGCGAGGTTACAGAGCGTAGTGGTGTATGGTTTGACCCACAACTGGTTGAGATTATTGAACAGTTGGTGGATAACCCGCACTTTGTGGCTAGCCTCAAAGCCTCTGATATCAGCCAGCGAGTGATGCATTTACCACCAGCACAAGCGCATCAGCCTTTGGATGAAGCGTATTTAGACTGTATCGTCACGGCATTTGGCAAGATTGTTGATGCAAAAAGCCCCTATACCGCAGGGCACAGTGAACGAGTGGCTGTGTATACTGATTTAATCGCACGACAATTAGCCATTTCGGAAACTGATCGATCTTGGTTGAGACGCGCGGCATTACTGCACGACATTGGTAAGTTAGGGGTCAGTAATGCCATTTTAGATAAACCCGGTAAGTTAGACGATATGGAGTGGAAAGCCGTTCAGGCACATGCCGCGTTTACTGAACAAATCTTGCAGAAATTATCGCCCTTTAAGACGTTGGCACGTATGGCAGGGGCGCATCATGAGAAACTCGATGGTACTGGCTATCCGCGTGGTGTAAACGGTGATGAGATCAGCGTGATGACTCGAATCATCACGACGGCCGATATTTTTGATGCTCTCAGCGCGGAACGCCCTTATCGCTCCGCGATGCCAATTGATAAAGCACTTTTGATCATGCAAGAGAATCTACATACTGCCATTGATCCTGACTGCTTCGCCGCGTTACAGAGCGCTCTGGCTCAATTGCCAGCCGAATATACTCAGTCACTGAGCTAGTGTTCTTTACTGCTTTACTGCTTTGCTACTTGAAGCGTCAGCACTGTTGGTGGGATTCTTATCGCTGTGTTTCCCTTCATCAGCGCTTGGTGTTACATTTTGTCACGCTTTGAATAATGAAAATGAATAAGAGAGAATTTGCATGGCAGGCGCGAGCTTACTTACCCTTCTTGATGATATTGCAACCGTGCTCGATGATGTGGCGTTGATGTCAAAAATGGCCGCGAAAAAAACGGCAGGCGTATTGGGGGATGACTTGGCGCTCAATGCTCAGCAGGTGTCTGGTGTTGCCGCTGAACGAGAGATCCCAGTGGTGTGGGCAGTGGCTAAAGGCTCATTTCGCAACAAATTAATTTTGGTTCCCGCTGCCTTGCTGATGAGCTCATTAGCCCCTTGGCTGATAATGCCGCTCTTGTTAGTCGGTGGACTTTTTCTCTGCTTTGAAGGGGCAGAAAAAATCTTAGAAAAAGTGTTTCACTCCAGCCATCACAGCACCGCTGATGCGGATGAGCGCATGCTCACTGACGTATCGATTGATGACTATGAAAAACGTAAAGTCGCTGGTGCGATTCGGACCGATTTTATTTTATCGGCCGAGATCATCGTAATTGCGTTGGGGACAGTGCAAGGCCATAGCATGGTGACACAAATTTTAGTGGTGAGTTTGATTGCAGTGGTCATGACCATCGGCGTTTATGGTTTGGTGGCGGGCATTGTGAAATTGGACGATTTAGGTTTCTACCTAGAGCGCACTTCAGATGGCGCAGGGCTGCGTGCTCGCTTTGGTAAAGGGTTGATCAGTTTCGCGCCTAAGCTCATGAAAGCATTAACTGTAGTGGGTACCGCCGCGATGTTTTTAGTGGGCGGTGGCATTGTGGTGCACAACATTCCTTTTATTCACCACGTGCTTGAACCTGTGATTGCAGCCGTTGCTGAACTCTCTTTATTAACAGTAGTGATGCCAACCTTGCTTAATGGTTTCGTTGGTTTACTCGCCGGGCTGGCTGTGGTTGCAGTGTGGGGGATGGTGAGTAAATTGAAACCGTCCCATTAATTTTTTTTATGGTGATGATAATCATATTGAATGGTGATTTGCCCGCAGACGAATAGACTAGCGCTTTTCGTTTTTGGCAGTTCCCATTATGCAGTGTGCGTTTTTTGATCAACAGCTGTGCCGTTCTTGTACTCATTGCGCGGTTTCTTATTCAGAGCAGGTGAAGCGCAAAGATTTGGCACTAAAAGCTCTGTTTTCAACGCAGATGCCACAGCAGTGGCTAGAACCTGTCATAAGTGAAGAGACGGGTTTTCGTAACAAAGCGAAAATGGTGGCTCTTGGCGCGGCTCATGCACCGATCTTGGGTGTTGAATCCATGGTTGATGGGCAATCAACGCCCGTGTCGTTAGTGCAATGTGCTCTCTACCCACAAGAGACACAAGCGCTATTAACTTATCTACAAGATTGGATCCGTAGCTCGGGTATTCCTCCCTATAATAAAGCCAAGAAGAAAGGCGAACTCAAATACATATTGCTCACACGCAGCGAATATTCAGGTGAGTTTATGCTGCGTTTCGTACTGAGAAGCCGCGAAGCTTTAGGCCGAGTTGAGCAAAACCTCGCGCGGCTTCAGGCGCAGTTTCCAACCATTCGCGTCGTCTCAGTTAACCTTCAACCCATCCACATGGCGCGCCTAGAAGGTGAAGAAGAGATTTTTTTAACCGAGCGTGAGTATTTGATTGAGCAGTTTAATCAGGTGCCTATGGTTATCCGCCCGAAAAGTTTTTTCCAAACCAACCCGCATGTAGCGAAGCAGTTGTACGCGGCGGCGAGTGATTGGGTGAGAGAGATAAACCCAAGTCACATGTGGGATCTGTTTTGTGGCGTGGGCGGTTTTGCCCTACATTGTGCCAGTCCAACTACGGCAGTCACAGGAATTGAAATTGAACCAGAAGCGATCGCCAGTGCTAAACGCTCTGCCAAGACGATGGGCATTACCAATTTAGACTTTGCTGCGCTGGATTCTGCCCAATTCTCACAGGCTCAATCAATCGCGCCTGAGCTGGTGCTAGTCAACCCTCCGCGTCGTGGTTTAGGAGCTGAATTAGTTGAGCGATTGGTGGCTTTATCACCCAAACACATCATTTACTCAAGCTGTAACCCGCAAACGCTGATCACTGATATGCAAGGTATGGTGGGCTACTTACCCAAAAAACTGCAATGGTTTGATATGTTTCCACATACCGATCATAGCGAAGTGATGGTGCTGTTAGAGCGTCAGCCTAAGCTGAGATAAGCGCTGTGTGGTGCAAAAATGATAATGATAAAGAGAGGGAAGCCGCGGCTTCCCTTTTTGATGCATTAATGGGCTATTTTACTGCCCACGCGACCGTTTCACCGGCGCGGATCGGCACCACAATATCTGAGCCAAATGATATACTTTCAGCAACTGGCCACTCTTCTTTGACCAAAGTAACGGTGTCGTTATTACGAGGTAGGCCGTAAAAATCAGGGCCATTGTGACTGGCAAACGCTTCAAGGTTGCCAATTTTACCAACTTGCTCAAACACCTCTGCGTATAACTCCAAGGCTGCGTGCGCTGTGTACGATCCAGCGCAGCCGCAAGCGGCTTCTTTTTTGCCTTTGGCATGAGGCGCAGAATCAGTACCCAAGAAAAATTTCTTATTGCCCGATGTCGCTGCCTGAATCAGCGCAAGCTGGTGGGTGTTGCGCTTAAGGATTGGCAAACAGTAAAAATGAGGGCGAATACCACCAGCAAGCATGTGATTGCGGTTATACAGTAGATGATGCGCCGTGATCGTTGCCGCTACATTCTGGTTCGCATTTTGTACAAACTCGGCAGCATCGGCGGTGGTGATGTGTTCTAACACTATTTTCAGATTTGGGAAATCATTAACAATAGGAGCAAGCACTGTATCGAGGAAGGCTTTTTCTCGGTCAAAAATATCCACCTCGTGAGCAGTTACTTCGCCATGAATCAGCAGCAGCATGCCAACGTCTTGCATCGCTTCCAATACAGGGTAAATATTTTGAGCGCAGGTTACGCCAGAATCTGAATTGGTGGTCGCCCCAGCCGGATAAAGTTTGGCTGCCACGACAGCGCCAGAAGCTTTGGCTTTGCGGATCTCATCAGGTGTCGTGTTATCGGTGAGATAAAGCGCCATGAGTGGCTTGAAAGAATCACGTGGTTTTTGCGCCATGATGCGCTGTTGGTACGCTAATGCTAATTCTGTGGTGGTGATTGGCGGGACCGTATTGGGCATGATCAGTGCGCGGCCGTTGTAGCGACTGATGTCTCGTACTGTATCGGCCAACACATCACCATCACGTAAGTGAACATGCCAGTCGTCTGGACGAGTAATCGTTAATGTTTTCATTGGTTGCTCCCACCGGAAAATAAATTGATTGGAGCTTAAACGGGCTTCGCTTTTAATGTGCGCGCAATCGCTTACGTTTAAGCGACAGGATGATAGAGGAAACAGGGGTGAATTTCATCCTTTTATTTTCCATAGGGTTAGCCAGCTTTGGCGATTTCCATTATCATCGCGTTATAAAAATACCTTCAAAAAAGCATAAGGATAGGCCATGTCGTCAGCTCAACTCTCACAAATTAACGTCTACCCAGTCAAATCGATAGGTGGCCTCTCGCAGTCCACCGCTTGGGTTGAAAAACAGGGGCTGGCTTTTGATCGGCGCTTTATGATCGCGTTAGCTGATGGTTCAATGGTCACTGCACGTAAGTATCCAAATATGGTTAAGGTGAATTCAATACTGGTTGCGGATGGTTTGATCTTCACGGCGGTGAACCAATCTCCGTTAAAACTGCGTTATGCAGATTTCAAAATGCAACCTTCTCCAGCGCAAGTGTGGGACGATAACTTTACCGCTTACACCACAACCGATGAAGCGGATGATTGGTTTAGCCAAGTGTTAGGCCAGCGTGTTGAGTTGCTGTTTACCGGAGAGCAATCAAACCGAATGCGTGAAAAAGTGGGTCACAATGTCAGTTTTGCTGATGGCTATCCAGTGCTGGTCATCAGCCAAGCTTCACTTGATGAACTCAATCGCCGCAGCCCTGAAGTGCACAGCATGGATCAATTTCGTACCAATCTAGTGGTACGAACCGATGAGCCTTTCGCTGAAGACAGCTGGAAGCGGATCCGAATTGGTGAGGTAGAATTTGAAGCGGTAAAACCTTGCGAACGCTGTATTCTCACTACTGTTGATGTGAATAAAGGGGCTTTTCGTCCAACCAAGGAGCCGCTAAGAACCTTGTCACAATTTCGTGCCAACGAAAGAGGTGGGGTGTTTTTTGGGCAAAATTTAGTCGCAAAAAATGAGGGGATGATTCGAGTTGGCGACAGCGTTGAGGTGCTTGAGTACAAAGAGAAAGAGTTTTATCGAGATTTGGGCATGAGTCACCATGTGATGACTTGTGTTGAGCGTGAAGCGATTGCGCGTGATTTTGTCACGTTCTGGCTAGAGCCGAAAAAGGGTGAAATGCCAAATTATCAACCTGGGCAGCACCTACCAATCGAAGTTGTGATCGATGGCGAGAACGTGGCGCGCCGCTACACTTTGTCATCTAGCCCATCGCGCCCGGGTCGGTTAGCGATTTCAGTCAAACGTATTGATGGCGGTAGAGTTTCTAACTGGTTGCTTGATCACTTGCAGGTAGGAAGTACATTGACCACGCAATCACCGGATGGCTCGTTTCATCTGTCGACTCAGCACCAACAACCGTTGTTACTGTTGTCGGCTGGAAGTGGCGTGACGCCTATGTTATCGATGTTGCGCTATCTTGCCGATAATCAACAAATTCAAGATGTGGTCTTTTATCATCAATGCCGCAGCGTTGAGGATATTCCTTGCCGTGTTGAACTTGAAGCGCTTAAGCAGCGACATCCGGGGTTGAAAGTCTTCATTTCTCTTACTCAATCTCCAGTCGATTGGTTTGGGCTGAAAGGCCGGCTCTCTTTATCTCACCTTAAGCAAATCCAACATGTGACTGCTCGCCAAGTGTTTGTGTGTGGGCCTGATGGTTTTATGCAGAAAGCAAAAAGCTTATTGTTGAAAAAAGGGCTTGCGGAAGAATCTTACCACCAAGAAGCGTTTGGTGTGGCGCACACTGTCGCAGCTGAGCTGAAAACGTTACAACTGAGCGTCAATGGCCATGTATTTGAGGGTAATAACCAAACGACCTTATTAGATCAAGCCGAAGCCGCTGGCATTGCGATTGCCAACAGTTGCCGAGCAGGGTTCTGTGGTGCGTGCAAGGTGACTGTGCAGTCGGGCAAAGTGCATCAACCTGACGTTCCAGCACTGCCTGAACATGAACGTCATCTTGGTTTCGCTTTAGCGTGTTGTTGTATTCCTGAAACCGATATTGAGGTTGTAAACTAGTTTTCGCCTCACGCTGTTGCACTACAGTGACTTTGTCCAATAAAAATGCCTCTTGGGTCAGTGTTGACCGCAAGAGGCGTGACGTTGCTAGTGATTTTTATTCGAAACCGTTTCAGTCTCTTGAAAGTGACTCTCTTAAAGCTAGTTGGCAAAGTGCAGAAATACCAATTATTCGTTTTTATATAGTTAAATTAGTTTAAATTTGTGATGAAAATTCCATATTTTTTTTGTTTATTTTCTATCCAATCTTGCCTGTGTTTGATGTTTTTTTAGAATAACTGTCGAATAAATGAGCGCTTGAACGTTTGCGTAAAAATATGTGATGAAACTCTCATTTTGTTCGCTATACTTTCCGCCCGGTTATGAGCCGGTGCTCAACCCATACAAGCCGTCACACGGAAATGTGAATGACCCCAAGGACTGGACCAGCTAAGTTCCTCTGCTTGTATAAGGTGATCTTAGATGAACAATATGTTCGCATACCCCTCTTTTTGTCATGCTTTTGTTGTGCAAAAGGACAATGATTCCTCCTTTGCCAAGTTTTTTGGTTCTACCCTTATTTCCAAATTTCAAACTAGGTAAATACAATGAATATTCTTTTTGGCCTCGTCGGCATTTTAGCGCTGATCGCTTGCGCCTACCTGCTCTCTGAAAATCGATCTTTCATCAATTGGAAAACCGTATCACGTGCTTTATTGCTGCAAGTTGGTTTTGCCGCGCTGGTGCTCTACTTCCCATGGGGACAAAGCGCACTAGCCAGCATCAGCGGTGGTGTGTCGAGTTTGCTGGGTTTCGCCGATGCAGGAATCCGCTTTCTATTCGGTGATTTAGCCGATTCCGGATTTATTTTTGCTGTTCGTGTTCTGCCTATCATCATTTTCTTCAGCGCTCTTATCTCTGCCCTTTATTACCTTGGTATCATGCAAAAAGTCATCGAGTTTATCGGTGGTGGTATTCAAAAATTTTTAGGTACGAGCAAAGCAGAATCTCTGGTTGCTACGGGTAACATTTTCCTTTCACAAGGCGAATCACCACTGCTTGTGCGTCCCTTTTTGTCGCGCATGACACGTTCAGAACTGTTTGCCGTCATGGCCGGAGGCATGGCCTCTGTCGCAGGTAGCGTGTTGGGTGGCTATGCCGGTCTAGGTGTTGAGCTTAAATACCTTATTGCAGCCAGTTTTATGGCGGCACCCGGCAGTTTGATGATGGCAAAAATCATCGTACCAGAGCGCGATGTTCCACTTGATCAAACCAATATTGAGATGGATAAAGCGCAAGAAAGTAATGTGATTGACGCACTGGCGAGCGGGGCGATGAATGGCATGAAAGTGGCGGTGGCCGTCGGTACAATGCTGGTTGCATTTGTGAGCGTGATTGCGATGGTTAACACTGGGCTTGAAAGTTTCGGTGAGTTATTGGGTTTGAACGGCATTACCTTACAACTGCTGTTCGGTTATCTATTTTCACCACTGGCTTGGCTGATTGGTGTACCAAGCCATGAAGTCTTGATGGCGGGCTCTTACATTGGGCAAAAAGTGGTTATGAACGAATTTGTGGCTTTCATTGATTTTGTTGACCACAAAGCGCTGTTATCGGAACACACCCAAGTTATTATTACTTTTGCTCTGTGCGGCTTTGCCAATATTGGTTCTATCGCGATCCAATTAGGCTCTATCGGGGTTATCGCTCCTGAACGCCGTGCAGAAGTCGCGAATTTAGGTATTAAAGCGGTGATTGCAGGTACGCTAGCTAACTTAATGAGTGCATGTCTAGCGGGCATTTTCATTCTGCTTTAAACGCCCTGTTTGCTTCTCTCAATGCTCACTGCGGTGGGCATTTTTGATCCCTTTTTTGAATGATTGACACCTCAGTAATTGCTGAAAAGCTGATTTATAGCAAATTCCGTTTCTGATGAGCGCGTAGTATAGCTTGCAATTAACTGCGTATCCCAACATAGGCGATACGCTGACATGCTAACTTATTGAGTGCTTGCTATGGAAAATCTTGTTGAACGCTTTTTGCGTTATGTCTCTTTTGATACTCAATCTCACCCTGCCAGCCGCCGTTGCCCGAGTTCCGTAGGGCAAATGACGTTTGCCCATACACTGCATGAAGAATTAATCGCATTAGGCTTAACCGATGCTACGGTTGATGAACACGGCTATGTTATGGCGAAGTTGCAATCGAATGTTGATTACCCTGTTCCTGCGATTGGTTTTATTGCACATATGGATACCGCGCCAGACGCGTCAGGCAAACACGTTAAGCCGCAAATTGTGGAGAATTATCAAGGCGGAGACATTGCTTTAGGTAAAGGGGATGAGGTGCTGTCACCTATTCAATACCCGGATTTGCATCAACTGCATGGTTACAATCTGATCACGACTGACGGCACCACACTGCTTGGTGCCGATAATAAGGCAGGCATCGCTGAAATTATGACGGCCATTGAGAGGTTAATTGCCGACCCAAGCATCGCACATGGTGATATTTGTATCGGTTTCACTCCCGATGAAGAGATCGGCCGGGGCGCGGACTTATTTGATGTGGAGAAGTTTGGCGCACAGTGGGCTTATACCATTGATGGTGGCCCGGTGGGTGAGTTGGAGTATGAGAATTTCAATGCGGCGAGCGCCGATGTTATTTGCTATGGCGTGAATGTTCACCCTGGGACCGCGAAAGATAAAATGGTGAATGCCATCAACATCGCCGCACAATTTCAGCTTATGATGCCAGCCGATCAAACCCCAGAGACCACGCAGGGCTATCAAGGCTTTTACCATTTAAAATCCGCAGAGATGAGTGTGGCTCGCTCAACCTTGGGTTACATTATTAGAGACTTTGAACGAGAAGGCTTGGAAGCTCGTAAAGCGTTTATGCAGCAGCAAGTGGACCAGTTAAATGCCCGTCTTGAGAAAGGACGAGTTGAGTTGGTTGTGACGGACAGCTATTTCAATATGAAAGAGATGGTCGAGCCTCATCCACAAGTCATTGAACTGGCTAAACAAGCCATGATTGCTTGTGATGTTGAACCGCTGATCAAACCTATTCGAGGTGGTACGGATGGTGCGAGGCTCTCATTCATGGGCCTGCCATGCCCTAATATTTTCACTGGCGGTTATAATTTTCATGGTATTCATGAGTTCATTACCATTGAAGGGATGGAACAAGCGGTAAACGTGATTGTAAAACTGGCTGAAAAGACAGCGTTGGCGAATCAACACTGATAACAAACCTTTCCTTTCGCCAATCTCAAAGGGAGTTTCTCTTCCAAAGCTATGACAGGGCGCATAATAATTGCGCCTTATGCCGACGTTAACTATTCACTCAGTTACAATACCTTTCTAAAATTTCTAACACGATCTCAATCTGCTGCTCTCTAGTGGCTTAGATGTGTTGCTGCTCATTATGCATAAAAATAAAAGAAGGGGATTGATATGGAGAAAGTGGTCGCGGTGTGGGACTTTCTTATCACTCATAAATTGGTGTTTAGTATTTTAATCATAACGTTGATTATTTTGACGCGGCGAGTTGTGCTTTCTCAAATTCGTGGCGATGTCGCACTGATTACCGAAAAGCAGCGTAAATGGATGTCACGCACCAAGAATGGCACCTTTGCGTTTACTTTGGTCATCCTCTTCGTATTGTGGCAATCGGAGATCAACGAATTTGCACTGTCAGTGACTGCGATAGCGGTCGCCATTGTAGTCGCATCAAAAGAGATCATCTTGTGTTTTACGGGTTCAATTCAGCGAGCGAGCTCTCGCTCATTTCGTATCGGGGATTGGATTGAAGTCGGAAAACTGAGCGGTGAAGTGATCGAACACAACTTGATGGCAACCGTGATCCAAGAAATCGACTTGAATCATGGTCAATACCACTACACTGGAAAAACCGCGACCTTGCCAAACAGTATGTTCTTCTCGTTTCCGGTAAAAAACCTTAATTTTATGAAGCGTTATGTGTTTCATAACTTTTCGATAGTAGTGCCTGAATTTGTAAATTTGTATCCTTTATTACCGATTATGCATGAAAAGATTGAGAGCCACTTTGCCCACTTTATTGATGTTGCAAGGCGCTATAACAGCATGATTGAAAAACATGCGGGTGTAGATTTACCCAGTGCTGAGCCGCACATTCAGATCAGCAGCGCAGCCGCAGGAGAACAGATCGTGCATTTCATGATTTTTTGCCCAACAGAGCGGGCCAACCATTTAGAGCAACTGATCCGCCAAGACTTTATGCAAGCATATGAAAACGCATTTCCACGCGCTTTAGTTGCAACAGAAGTGCTGCCGAGTAAAGTGGGTAGCTAACCGCCGAATAATGAGCGCTCACACAGTATGGTGAGCGTCTTACCTGCAATTACTGTTTGGGTGAGAAAAGATATATTAGTGATGAAAGTGAGATTAACGCTCAATTGCGTGTGTTTTTTTCACCGAAATCCCTAAGCGTTTTGAAAGCCGAGTGAGATTCGCGCGATCCACTTGCAATAATCTTCCCGCTTTTGCCCAATTGAAATCGGATTGGGTCAATGCTTCACTGATCAATTTACGCTGATATTCATCCGTTGCTTCTCGCAGCCCACGTTGCCACACCTTCGCTGTGGTTTCTGTGTCGCTCAACGTACTTTGCGTGTTAACCAGAGGTAGGCTGAAATCTAACTCGCCTATGTCGTAGCTGTTGACGGTGATCAACGCTTGTAAGCCTTGTCTGGCTCGTGCTTTCAGCGCTGCGCGGTTGATCACGTGTTCTAATTCGCGAACATTACCGGGCCATGAGTAGTTGAGTAACCCAGCCAGTGCGTTGGGATCGATTTTGAGCTGTGTGATACCGAGCTTGCGACGCGCTTGCTCTAAAAAATAACCTGCCAACAAGGTAACGTCACCATTTCGCTCTCTTAGCGGAGGGATATGAACAGGGTATACGCTGAGTCGATGGTAAAGATCGGCTCGGAATCTTCCCGCTTCCACCTCTTGCTTTAAATCTCGATTTGTCGCTGCCAATATCCGTACATCAATAGTTTGGACATGATCTTGTCCTACGGGCTGAATTTCATTGTTCTGCAATGCACGTAAAATCTTGCTTTGGGCAGCCAGTGGCAGTTCACCGATTTCATCGAGAAATAAGGTTCCACCGTCGGCTAATGCAAACTTGCCTAAGCGATGCCGTTCTGCTCCAGTAAAAGCTCCTTTGACGTGGCCAAATAGTTCACTTTCGACCAAGTTTTCTGGAATTGCGGCGCAGTTGACATAAATAAGGGGTTGGCGTTTACGCGCTGATAGTTGGTGCAGTGTTCGTGCGACCAGCTCTTTACCGACACCCGTTTCACCATGGATTAAAATGTTGAAATTAGAAGGGGCAACCACTTCCAAATCGGCTTTCATGGCCAGCATCGATGCACTTGAACCGATGATCTCTCCACCTTCTCTGTCCCATGCTTCTTCATTCAGCTCTTCTAAGCGTTGCTGTGATTGTTTGGCTTGTGCTTCAAGTTGAGAAAAGGTCAGTGCCATTTTCAAGGTAGAGGCCGCGATTGCCGACAACGCTTCTAGGCTGCGTTTGGGAATATGCTCAAACATGTTGGGATTAAGGCTATCAAGCGTCAAGATACCGAGCAGTTTGTCACCAAACAAAAGGGGCAGGCCCATACAAGAGTGCATGGGAAGGTCGCCATCATGATCCATTAATAAACCATCGAAAGGATCGGGTAGTGATGAATTCGCATCGAAAATAACCGGCCCATCAGCGTGGCAAATCTCACTAAAGCGCGGATGTTCATCAATTAAAAAGCGTCGGCCTAAGGTATCGCGAGTCAAACCTTGCATCGCAAGGGGGATTAACAAATCACCTTTGCGTGAAAGCAGCATCACACAGTCGCATTGAATGGTTTTACGAATCGCATCAAGCAGGCGATTGAACCTATCTTGATCATTCAAACCACTTGCGAGTCCTATGGTCATTTCAATCAAGGTAGAGATGGAAAAATCTTGCATGGTAAGCACTCAGGTGATGTTTTTAGATATTGTAGTGTCATAATGACATTTTTTGAAGTGTTATTTTGACCTGATTATTTAATGATTTTTTATTTTTTATTTAAAAATCAATAGATTAATGTTGGTATGCTTTGTGCTATACAAGCTTCAGTATCAGAGCGAATCTAATTCGCCATTTATAAAATCTGAGGAGAAAGCTCAATATGCTCAATAATCAACACATCGCCATTGTCAAAAGTACCATTCCTTTGCTTGAATCTGCCGGGTCAGCGCTTACGGCTCATTTCTATCAGAGAATGTTTACTCACAATCCTGAGCTAAAAGATATTTTTAATATGACCCATCAACATACTGGCCGTCAGGGCGTTGCACTGTTTGAGGCGATTGCCGCGTATGCGAAAAATATTGAAAATCTCGCCGCATTAACCAGTGCAGTGGAACGTATTGCCCAAAAGCACACCAGCTTTAACATTCAGCCAGAGCACTATCAAATCGTCGGTCATCACCTTATTGAAACGTTGCGAGAGCTTGCTGCCGATGCCTTTACTCCTGACGTTGAAGCAGCATGGACGGCGGCTTATCTCTTTTTAGCGCAAGTCTTTATTGATAGAGAAGGGGAGTTGTATTTACAGCGTAAGCAGGCGATCGGTGGTTGGGAGAATGCGCGTGAGTTTGTGTTGCAAGATAAAGTGAAAGAGTCTGAATTCGTCACTAGCTTTATCTTTGAGCCTGCTGATGGCAAAGCAGTATTAGATTATCAGGTTGGTCAGTATATTGGGATTGAACTTAAGCCGGAAGGTGCGTCATACAGTGAAATTCGTCAATATTCCTTGTCACAAAAACCCAATGGAAAAAACTACCGCATTTCTGTGAAGCGTGAAGGCGTGGATACTGGACATCCTGGGACAGTCTCTAACTATTTACATGATTATGTTGAAAAAGGCAGTCGAGTGAAACTTTATGCGCCAGCGGGTGATTTTTTCTATGTTGAGAAGCTCGCTCCCGTTGTACTTATCTCTGCAGGTGTCGGGGCAACACCAATGCAAGCCATACTTCAACAGCTTGCGTCAGTAGGAAAAAAAGAGGTGACGTATCTGCATGCTTGCAACAATTTATCACAACACTCCTTTATTGATGAAACCGCGACATTAATGGCGGTGCATCCATCATGGCAGCAAGTGGTCTGGTATCTGGAAAGTGAGCAAACACCAGCCAAGCAAGGTTCTATGATCTTGCATGAAGTTTGCGAGCAACTGCCGCTAACACAGGGGGATTTTTATATCTGTGGCCCCGTTGGTTTTATGCAGTTCATTGTTGAACAGCTTGAATTGCTTGGCGTAGCAAGAGAGCGTATCCATTACGAAGTCTTTGGTCCACACGCCTATTTATAAAGTATAAAGCTTTATCTCAATCTAGGCTCTTTTAAGGGCCTATACCTT
Source organism: Vibrio sp. B7 (assembly GCF_963888765.1). Classification (NCBI taxonomy): domain Bacteria; kingdom Pseudomonadati; phylum Pseudomonadota; class Gammaproteobacteria; order Vibrionales; family Vibrionaceae; genus Vibrio; species Vibrio sp. B7. Next base: position 7,667 of record NZ_CAWPKR010000022.1, on the reverse strand, counting down.
CACATTTAAAGCTTCAGCGGTGTTGGTTACGTTCGCTTACCCCAATCACATAGTTCATCTATGCTCATGGGGATGAGCTCACTTGCCGTCTACCTGCAACTTCAAGTTGTTTGGGTATAGATACTGAAAAGTGGGCTGGGAATTAATGATCACTTTTTATTTGTAGTGCTTGCCAAGTAATTTCATCGGAATGGCTATCGCTATCAATAAAAATAGAAGAGCCACTAATCATCACTGAAATATCCATACCTCGGTTCAAGGAAGTAGAGAGTTTTTCAATCGCTGCAGCATCAAAGCGAAATAGATCGACATTGAGGTGAGAGAACTTTCCCTTGTTCTGCTCCCACCAAACCTGTGATTTCGTGTTAAAGCTGTAGACTTTCACCTGTTTTGCAAGCCGTGTGGCTTTTTTAATGCGATCAGCATCGGGTTCGCCGACTTCAATCCAGAGCTGAATTTGGTCATCTAATGATTTTAGCCAGAGGTCAGGTTCTTCAATGGAAGAAAGTCCTCTAGTAAATGTTAGCTCGGGTGAAGCATTAAGACAAAACGCCAAAATGCGTGCCATCATTCGTTCGTTGCTTTCTGAAGGATGCTGAGCAATGGTGAGATTTAAAGAGTCATAATGATCGCGATTAGTATCCGTCAGCGCAATACGGAACTTATAGATTGTCGGTTTAAGAGCCATTGGAAGAATGCCAAGAGGTAAAAACGAAAATAGCCAGCAAATTGCTGGCTATTAGAATACTTAGTAAAAAATTATACTAGGCGGATGTTTTCAGCTTGAGGGCCTTTTTGACCTTGAGCTACTTCAAACTCTACCTTTTGACCTTCAGCAAGAGTGCGGAAACCGTCACCTTTAATTTGGCTGAAGTGTGCGAATACGTCTGGACCGTTTTCTTGTTGAATGAAACCGAAACCTTTAGTTTCGTTGAACCATTTTACTGTACCAGTAACTGTGTTAGCCATTTTTATACCCAAAATCAAAAAAAATTTTACAGCCGAATACGGCGCGGATAGCGTGGAAAAGTAGATTGCTATTGCGTACGACACGACGGGGGAGTTACAAGTAATCCAACGAGACGTATGTGTATACAAAGAACTGCTTTCTAGCTAGTGCAAAGTCTAGTTCAAACTTTTATCTTGTCAATCATAACTCGATAAAACTCGAAAAACTTTCTTAAAATTGTTAGGTTTTATGCTCTATGTTGCATTTTCTTATGATGAGGCTTGAAATTAACATTACTATTCTATTACTCATTGACATAGTTGAAGTTTTAGTCAGATTTAGTGGTCAGATGAGTTCGATGGTTGAAGCCGTTTATTACTGGCCAATGTTCATTGAGTGAGGAGAAGGGTTAGGTTTACTTTCCTATTTAATGGCTCTCTTTTTTGGCTGAATGATTCTCCTCAAAACTGAGGCAATTTTTCCCTATCAAATAGCATCTTTAAGTTGTTTTGGCGACAACTCGGAACGTTGCGCTGTACACATCACAAATTTGTACTTTCAATGAAATATTTACTCGGTTAAATAATTGTTACAATTAGTTCCATTTTGAAGTGTTTTTTTTGGTAATGCTATGTCCCATCTAATTTTTGGGTTTTCTGTTGTTAACCACTGATTAACAATTGTTTTATTCTAAGCCAATAAGGAAAAATTGCTTATTTTTTGAACTTGAAATTCTTATTTAATGGAGGAAAATGTATGTAAACTGAGTTTTCGAAAATGAATGGATACTTTCTCATAAAAAGAGAGGTTTACAACATGAAACTAATACTGATTTTAATGGCGTCTGTCTCGGCGGGTGTGGCCTCTGCTGATCACTTTCATTCATTTTTGTTTGGGCTTTACATCGCGTCACTCGCAGTAGGCAGCTGTTACTGGTTTGCGTTTCGAAGTACTAAAGTGCCGGAGTTTGCCCTTTTTCTTCTCATCTGCGGGCTTCTTGCTAAATTGACAGTGACCATTATCGGTGTTGCGTGGGGGATATCGGCGCAATTGATCACATCGCCTTTTATCTTTGCTTTGTCGTATCTCTTCTTCTCTATTGTCGTGACATACCTCTGGTTCAGTTATCGAGATAAATTAACCTCTGCAATCTCTAAAACAACGGCGCATCACGCGTAGCGCACTTAATGCATAGAGTCCTTACGCGTAAGATGCTTAATGTGATAGTGAACTAAATTATTTCTGTTAATGCAAAAGGGCTTCCTCACAGGGCCCTTTTGGTGCTTTTGCACTTTAGACTTTTGTCCAAGAGTGGCGCTCATCTTTTCGATATACACTATTGGCAATGATTATTTATCTCCTGAACAAGGAAGTACTATGGGCATTGGATTATTTTGGGCAGAGAAAGTTATCTTAATACTGGGTATCATTTTTATCCTGACGAGTATTGTGCGGTATGGTAAACGTAGCCATGACTGGAAAGGTGTCATCACGATGTTTTATCGTCGCATTCCCATGTCAATTGAGGAATATAAGTGGTACCGCTTGGGAGTGGCATTCATTGTTACCGCTATTGTGTTGCGGATTGCTGTACTGACCTTCTGGCCCTCACTATGAGGTTGAAATGAGCGAGCATTGCTGCTTGCTAACCGATGTTTCGCTTGAGTGTGTAGCCTTTTATAATCCCTAAAACTTTTTAATTAATTTTTTGCGCAACTCGCATCTACGCGAGGTTTAGGTATACACTCTATTTATCGAATTAATAAATAGAAGGTGATTACATGTCTTTCCCCGTACTCATCTGTGATGACTCTGCACTGGCTCGGAAGCAGATGGCTCGTTCACTTCCCACCTCTCTAAACGCCGATATTACTTTCGCAGTCCATGGTTTAGATGGCATCAAAAATCTTGAAGAGCATGATTTTAAATTAATGTTCCTCGATTTAACTATGCCTGAACTGGACGGCTATGGAACGCTAGAAGAGATGCAACGCAGAGGGATGACAACGCCTGTTGTTGTTGTTTCTGGTGATATACAGCCGAAAGCGAAAGAGCGAGTATTGGCGTTAGGGGCGCGTGCTTTTATTCAAAAGCCGATTGATAAGGACGTGTTAAATAGCGTACTACGAGAGTTAGTCGAACCGCCAACACAGCCTCGTATCGTTACGCCTATCTCTGTTGAACTACCTATCTTAAAACGTCGTGACATCTATATGGAAGTTGCGAACGTTTCGATTGGTCGAGCAGCTGATGCTCTGGCGCGGCACTTTGATGTATTTGTTCATTTACCGCTACCAAACGTCAATATTTTTGAAGTGAGTGAGCTACATATGGCACTTCGTGACTTGGCGGAAAATGATCAAGTTTCTGGTGTATGTCAAGGCTTTAGCGGTGAAGGCATTGCAGGTGAAGCACTGGTGCTCTTGAGTGATTCCAGTGTTTCTGATCTGAAAAAATTAATGAAAGTGCCAGCAGACAGTGAAGATCTTGAAGAATTAGAACTGTTAATGGATGTATCAAACATATTAGTTGGTTCTTTTCTGAATGGATTAGGCGAGCAATCGGAGGTGCGTTTTTTTCAAAGCTCTCCAGTATTGCTTGGGCAACACATCTCCATTGACTCTGTGATCAATTCAACCGCTGGATCATTTAAAAAAACGATGACGTTTGAAGTGAGCTACAACATTGATCAAACGACGATCCGCTGTGACTTGCTCTTTATGTTTGTCGATGAGTCTCTTCCGTTGCTAGACAGTAAATTAGCGTACTTGATGGAGGATTTTTAACGATGAATCTCCCTGCAGAATTTGAACAGTTCCACTGGATGGTGGATATGGTGCAGAATGTCGATATGGGGCTGATCGTGATTAATCGTGATTACGAAGTGCAAGTGTGGAATGGATTCATGACACATCACAGTGGTATTCAAGGGCACGATGCGATTGGTAAAACCATTTTTGAACTGTTTCCTGAAATCCCCCAAGAGTGGTTTAAGCTCAAAACTAAACCTGTGTATGACTTAGGTTGTCGTAGTTTTATTACTTGGCAGCAGCGCCCATATCTCTTCAAATGTCGTAATGTTCGCCCTGTCACTCAGCAAGCTGATTATATGTACCAAAGCATTACTTTAAACCCGATGCGAACCACGACGGGTAAAATTAACTCATTGTTTTTATCAATACAGGATGCCACATCTGAAGCGTTAGCCTCTTTACAAATACGTTCATAGAATCAGGGTGTTAATGATTTCGAAGCCTCCTTTTGGGGTTTCATCAAGGAGGCTTCATATTAGTGATGGGTTTAATTAATCAAGCGTTACAAGCTCATTTCCGCAACGTTGATTGTTTGCAAAGGAACGAATGTTATCCAAAGTTGTCTGAGCGATATTGTGTAGTGCATCTTCAGTCAAAAAGGCTTGATGTCCCGTAAATAGTACATTGTGGCAAGCCGATAGGCGTCTGAATACATCATCGACAATCACATCATTCGACTTATCTTGAAAGAAAAGATCCTTTTCATTGTCGTAAACATCTAAACCAAGAGCGCCGATACGACCTTGTTTCAGTGCTTCAATTGCTGCAACTGAATCGAGTAATTCACCTCGGCTGGTGTTTACAATCATCACGCCATCTTTCATTTGGGAAAATGCGTGGCTGTTGAGTAAATGGTAGTTCTCTGGAGACATTGGGCAGTGAAGCGTAATCACATCACTTTGTTGGTAGATTTCCTCAAGGCTGCAGTAAGTTGCACCGAGTTCAATCGCCAGAGAGTTCTGATAAGGGTCGAAGCACAGTACCTTCATTCCCAACCCTTTCAAAATGCGCATTGTGGCAATACCAATTTTTCCTGTGCCAACAACTCCCGCGGTTTTACCGAAGAAGTTAAACCCGACCAACCCCTCTAATGAGAAGTTAGCGTCTCGGGTACGCTGATATGCCTTGTGAAAGCGGCGATTCAAACACATCATCATTCCTACAGTGTGCTCTGCCACCGATTCTGGTGAATATGCGGGCACTCGCACCACTTGAATACCCAGCTCTTTTGCGGCATCGAGATCGACTTTATCAAATCCGGCACAGCGCATTGCGATAAGCCTCGTCCCATTTTCATACAATTGGCTCAATACTGGGCGACTTAAGTCGTCATTCACAAAGGCACACACCACAGTGCATCCTTGGGCCATTTTAGCTGTGGCTGGGGTGAGTCGAAAATCGTGAAAGTGCAGCGAGAAGATCTTTGTATCACTGACCTCTGAGAAAGAACTCGCGTCATAAGATTTTGCGCTGAAAAATGCAATGTTGATCATGTTCTCTTCCTAATTAGACTTATAATTTTCACTATAAATACGCCTAATATCACAGAAAATAAACCACAAAATAACTATGTCTTTGGGATGGTAGGAGTTGCGGGGGGATGTCACTAAAATCGAAAACGGATGGATTAATGATAAAAATTCACCACAATCTGTAAAAATCGCCGATAGAAATGTCTGAGTCACCTCTTTTGTGAGTGTGATTTTTCTCACATTTTCGGCGCAATGCTGAACAAGGTAACGTTTGCTTATTGTATGAAAGCTTTCGCTAAAATGATGCGTTCTTTAATAACGTATTGAAAAATAAAAATTTATACGATGAGTATTTGAGAGAGATGAACTTGAGAAGTGTCGGATATGAAAGTTTCGAGATAGTACCACAAAAAAAATGCAAATATCAGACTTGCCGATAAGAAATCCGGGCCTATAATGCTGAAAACCGGAGCGTCTGCCAACGCTCCGGTTTTTTTGTGTCCAAAATGTACTGACGTCTGCCAACGAAGGTACTACGCACTCTGCAAAAGAGACACAAATGGTCAATTAATCAAGGAATTACATAATGCGTATCGAACAAGAACTTAAGTTAGGTTTTAAAGATGTCCTGTTTCGCCCTAAGCGCTCAACACTAAAAAGCCGTTCTCAAGTAAATTTAACCCGCGATTTTACATTCAAGCATAGTGGGCGTCAATGGTCCGGCGTGCCTGTTATTGCGGCGAATATGGACTCGGTAGGCAGTTTTGCTATGGCGAAGTCACTTGCTGAACATGATGTAATGACAGCGGTTCATAAACATTACTCAGTAGCTGATTGGGCTGAGTTTGTTAAAAACGCCGATACATCAACACTTAAGCATGTGATGGTTTCTACTGGTACATCTGATGCTGATTTTCAAAAAACCAAAGACATCATGGCGCTTAGTGACGATCTGATTTTCATCTGTGTTGATATTGCTAACGGCTACTCTGAGCACTTGGTCGATTACGTACAACGCGTGCGTGCACAATTTCCAGATAAAGTGATCTCGGCAGGTAACGTTGTCACCGGTGACATGTGTGAAGAGCTCATCCTTGCGGGTGCGGATATCGTAAAAGTTGGTATCGGCCCAGGTTCGGTTTGTACCACGCGCGTGAAAACAGGTGTTGGTTATCCTCAGCTTTCAGCCATTATTGAATGTGCCGATGCGGCGCACGGATTAGGCGGGTGTATCATTGGTGATGGTGGCTGCACATGCGCAGGTGACGTTTCTAAAGCCTTTGGTGGTGGCGCTGATTTTGTCATGCTTGGTGGCATGCTTGCAGGCCATGAAGAATCTGGCGGCGAAGTGTTTGAAAAAGATGGCGTGAGCTACATGAAGTTCTACGGCATGTCGTCACAGTCTGCAATGGCGAAGCACTCTGGCGGCGTTGCAAAATACCGCGCAGCGGAAGGCAAAACCGTATTGCTACCTTTCCGTGGCAGCGTTCACGATACCATCTCAGACATTCTTGGTGGTGTGCGTTCAACTTGTACTTATGTCGGTGCAGCTAAGTTAAAAGAGTTAACTAAGCGCACCACATTTATCCGCGTACAAGAGCAAGAAAATAACGTGTTTGGCCGCGAGTAAATCAATAGTCTTAACAACTGTTGAAACAACCATAAATTGATATTTACAACCATATATTGATATTTGGTGCAACCATAATTTGATATTGCCTCTTCATAGTCTAGACTTAGGTAAGTTTACGACAAAATCGCGAAGAGGCAATATTATGTCTGCTATACCTTCCCCTTCTACTGCGACCCTCATATAACTTGAAAGTGCGTTTGATACCCCTGCTCGAAACCTAACCAAGTCACGAGGTAAAAACATACACCGTTATGTCAGCGCTAAGATGGGAAAAGAGTTACGGTAGAATCTTTTTTAGAATGTGCAGCTTGTTATCATTTTGATTTCGAGCGCAGCATCATTCGATTTTGTTCTCAGCCGATAAGATTTTCATACTGTCTCAATGGTAAGACCCATACCTATGTTCCAGACTTTCTAGTTCAATTTGATACCGGTGAATTTAAGTTGTACGAAGTAAAGTCCGATATGGAAAGCTCAAAAGAGGAATTTCAATGTGAATGGGAAGCAAAAGTTCAAGGTGCGTTTGAGTTAGGTTTGGAGTTAGAGTTGGTTACAGAGGAAGAAATACTGGATGAGGTCATATTTAGCAACCTTAAGCTTTTGCATCGATATGCTTCAAGAGATAACTTGAATCACTTTCATCAAACTCTCCTTGCCACCTTCAAATTGAATGTGTAGTGGTCAACTAAAATTGGCCACGGTTTTAGAGTTTTCCCAATATAATCGTTCTGATTCATTGGGAGTTAGACCACCGTTATACTGATGTGGCCTGAGTTGGCAGTAATATCCGATAATGTAGC